>NZ_JBFRGZ010000011.1:0-143003 GCF_052115605.1 Arthrobacter sp. 2MCAF15
GTGACAGCCTTGCGTTCACTCATCGAAAGCTCCATGGCTCACACTGCCGAAGCGGCGGACACCACCCCCGACGGACACGCCGCCACGCGGGCATTCTCAGATGATTCCTCGAAAACCGCTACGCGGGCATCTTTGATGAGTCAACTCGACGTCTAGACTGGGCGACGGCACAGGCGTAGTCTGATGCTCCGTCGCCTCTGGGGGGATAACCGGATGGAAAGCATGCTGCGGGATCGTTGCGGTTCGGCCGCTCGCCCACTCATGCTTGCCGCGTTCCTTGCGCTGATTTGCCTCGTGTGGGGTGCAGGAACTGCCGACGCCGCGCCGTCCGTGCCCGCCGCGGGGCCTACGGTCGTGGTTCTAACGGATCTTGGCTTGTCCCAGCACGATCCTGCCTCGCCCCCGAACCAGGCCTCGGCCGCAGCCCGACCGGTGACGCATCCCCTTCAGACCGTCTCCGCACGGGCGCTGCCTAGAGTCAGCGGATTGCCGGGCTCGTCCAGCCCCGGCCCGATCACGGATGTGCCGCTTCCCGTCGCCCATCCGGCCGGGGTGACAGCTCCTGCCGTCTCTGCAGATCCGGTCGCGAACCAGACACCTTCTGCTGTTGCAACCGTGGTCGGGAGCGTCGCCCCCGTCGCTAACAAGAATGCGCCGGTTCTCACACGTGCCGCGCCGGTCATCCATCAGACCGCAAAGGTCATCGACTCGGCCGCCAGCGTCGCCCCCGTCGTTAACCAGGATGCGCCGGTTCTCACACGTGCCGCGCCGGTCATCCATCAGACCGCAAAGGTCATCGACTCGGCCGCCGGGGCGGTTCCAGTCCAGCTCCCCGTCCCCGCGGTGGTGCCGGTTCCAGTCCAGCTCCCCCTCCCCGCAGTGGTGCCGGTTCCAGTCCAGCTCCCCCTCCCCGCAGTGGTGCCGGTTCCAGTCCAGCTCCCCCTCCCCGCAGTGGTGCCGGTTCCAGTCCAGCTCCCCCTCCCCGCGGTGGTGCCGGTTCCAGTCCAGCTCCCCCTCCCCGCGGTGGTGCCGGTTCCAGTCCCGCTCCCGGATACAAGCAGCAAGGTCGTTACTCCGAGCACTCGGCCGGCCGCTGCCCCGGCCACTCACGCGCCCGCAGCAAGGCCGCAGCCAACCTCGGCAGGCCATGCCCAGAACACTGCGGTCTCGGGTCCCGGCCTCGCGCAGCCCCGGGTTAACGCCCCCGCGATTGGGGCGCTGTCGGCCGTTGCCGGCTATTTGGCACCTTCCTCCGACCCGGAGGCCACGCTGGACCCAGAGGTCCTGCTCTTGCTGTCCGCCGCGCAAGGCTCCTCGGGCTCCTCGACTTCCGGACCCGGCGGCAGCGGTGCCCAGGCGGCCGGAGACGCCGCCGGATTTTGGAATCCCTGGGAGGCGCGCAGTAGCGCCCAGGCGCCGGACCTTGCGCAGGCGCCGGCGACAAGTCCGTCCTTTGACCCTGGATCTTCCCCTGACTGAATAGGCCCTCTCTGCCCTCCCACGGGCAGACAACGGCCACCGACGCCCCTCGGCGTTCGGATTCAAATTTCAGTCAGGAGAATAGTCATGTCCATCCACGCCCCCTTCCTTCATGCCGCTTCCGCTGCCGCCCACCGCGGCTCCGTCTCCGGCCACGCACCCGCTCGGGTCGGCAACTGGCCGGACCCGATGTGCAACCGGTCCGGCGTCGGCAACTGGCCGGACCCGATGCGCCCTTCGTGCCCTGCTTCGGGCAGCTGACCCAAGCGGCCGCTACCGACCACTCCCAGCACTATCGTCCCGGTGGTGCTGGGAGACGTGGTGCGACCCCGGCCTCCCTGTGAATCCAGTGTCGGGGTCAGTGTTCGAACTGAGTGTCTAAACATTTGAGGGGTGCTCTGAGCTGGGAAATAGTGGCTATAGAAGCCGCTATTACCGCCGAGCAAAGGAGCACCCTTCCGATGCCGACGTCTACGTGCATTTTCTTTGCCCTCCGGTCTTGACTGGTAGTAGCGTCGCGGAATGGCCAGGTATGAAGGTTCAGCCAATCCATGACAGTCCAGAAGAAATAGGAACGATGTTCACTCCGCCGCCGCATTGTTGGACGGTCGGCAGGTGGCGTAAGACCATCCATGATACCCAGCCAAACGGGGCGCCGGGACAGGGCCTCCGACGGGCGTTGCCCCGCCGGTCTCCTGCGAGCAAAAGACATCGAGTGGATGGCCCCAGCCGCAGATCCCGGCCACCTGAGGCGCGGCCAATCCCACAAATCGGCGGCAGCAGGCGGTCAGCAAGAGGACCGCTGGACGGCGAGCTGGATGGACGAAGCGGCTACATCGCCGGGGGGCATCAGGCCGGGGACTAATGGCAGAGTTGTTGCATCCGAAACGAAAGGCGGCCCCGTGTCCTATACATTCCAGGTGACTTTTGACTGCGCATGAGGGAGACGTGATGCCCGGCCGCACGCCGATTGAGGAGAGCGTGCGGCCGGAGTCTATGGATCGACGGCCGAGCCGGGGTCGGCATTTCAGGGCTTTTCTCAATGTCCCTCTTCGCGCTGAGAACAGCCTGAGAGCCGTCCCTCCACGTTCCCGCATCCCACCGGCCGGACCGGAGCTGCAGCCCACCCCGTGAGGTGGGTGGCGGCCCGGGCGAGTTCCAACGCCGCACCCGGGCCAACCACCGCTGCGCGGCCCGCCCCACTGCGGGCGGACGGCCACGGCATGCAAGAACCTACCTCCGGCACCCGCCGCGCGGCAAGAGCCCGGGACCTACAGGATCAGAGTGCCCGCGCTGCATCCACGCCGGGGAGAGCCCCGCAGCTAGTGTTGACAAGAAGGCAAATAGAAATCGGGCTGGAGGTCACTGCTGCATGAGCGAACCTTCAACGTTGAGTTTTACCCTGACGTACGCCGCCACACTTGGAGTGGCGCTGCTGTTCTTCCTGGCCCAGGTCATCGCCATGAGCGTACTCCTGGCCTTGGCCGGAATCAGCGCTGCACTGACCGGGACACTCCAGTCCATGGCCCGGCTCCTGTCACGGTTCTGACCTCCACCCTCTAATACTTGGATCTGCTCGCAGGCTGGGGAGAAGTTACGGTCGAACGAGAGCGCAGGTCGAAACCGAAATCTTCAGGCCGGCGACAGGACGCGGCTGAGTCGTCGGAGTAACCCAATCGACCATTGAAGCAACCACGATTGTCCGCAAGCCGATCGGCTTACGGGCGTGCCGGTGGCGTCGTCCGTGCGCTTCGCAAATTGCTCAGAAACCAAGAGCGGGCGCGGCGCACGGCGAGATAAAGTCTGTTGACCGCCTGGGACGATGCCTCGGTGCCAACGTCGTGAAATGACCCCATCCCGCCTCGATAGTAAAGACCGTCGAGAGCATTTGAGGCAGCCTCACGCAGAACGCGGCGGTCTGTGATGCCGATGAACTGCCCGTCGAGCCAATCGGCAACTTGGTTACGCTGTTTGTCCTGCTCGAGTCGGGCGACGGCACCCAGCTCTGCCGTGGCGGCAACTAAATGCACTTCGAACCCTGAACGTGAGGCATGGGGCAAGCGGCGGTCCTGCGCCGGCCGGGGGATGAACAGGTGATGGGCGGCACGGCCTGACTCTCTCGAGGACGCGGACGCTTTACTTTTGGGGAATGTGGTTAGTTCGTCTTGCAGACGACCTCACAGTGGCGAAAGAACGCAATCTGGGCGGTCGCTACGGCGCACCCCCGAGTGGCCGTCAACGGGTCGACGATAGTTGCACCAGGCAAGCTGTCGTTAGCTCCGCTGATTCCCGGAGGGATGGCAAGCGGTGCAGTGCTCGCGGGTTTCGTCGGCTCCTTGTAGAAGCCGCGAACGTGCGCCTATCATGTGGCTGACGTGGGCAGTCGACGCCCTGCGCAATGAAGTAGCTGACGTCCATGCCGCGGTCCGCCATCCTTCGGTTCCCGAGGAGTAGATCGTCATGAACGAGTATCCATTGATCGCCGACCATGGTCTCATCGGTGACCTGCAGACGGCGGCGCTGGTCGCCACCAACGGCACCCTGGACTGGTTTTGCAGTCCACGCTTCGACTCACCCAGCATCTTCGCGTCGCTGCTTGACCATGCCCGCGGCGGTCACTTCAGCACCCGGCCTGTCGCCGAAGCGTTCGCCACGAAGCAGCTCTACCTTCCTGACACGGCGATCCTCATCACGCGATTCCTGACCAAGGGAGGGGTCGGCGAACTGGTCGACTTCATGCCCAAGACCGGCACGTCGCCCAGCGAAGAGCATCGCCTGATCCGGATGGTGCGATGCGCGCGGGGACGGATTTCTTTCGACATCGAGGTGGCCCCCCGGTTCGACTACGGCCGGCGGACTCACCGGCTCAGCGTCTGCGGCGACGGCGCCCTCTTCGATGCCGGCGAGGCCCGGCTGGCCCTCAGCCGCATCGGCGAGGAGGGGGACGAAACTCCCGACAGCTATGACGACACAGTCGACGGCGACCTGCACCTTTCGCTGAGTCTGGAGGAAGGCCAGGTACGCGGCGTCGTTCTGGACACGGCTCCGGATGCTGAGCCGCGGAAGATACGTCCCGCAGAGGCCCAGCGGCTGGCAGACGCCACCGCGCACTTCTGGCAGAACTGGCTCAGCCAATCCACGTACACCGGCCGCTGGCGGGAGGTGCTGGAGCGGTCCGCCATCACACTGAAGCTGCTGACCTATGCGCCGACCGGGGCCCTGGTGGCCGCTCCCACCGCCGGCCTGCCGGAAGAGATCGGAGGGGAACGCAACTGGGACTACCGCTTCACCTGGGTGCGGGACGCATCCTTTTCTGTGCACACGCTGGTTCGGATGGGTTTCGTGGAGGAGGCCATCGCCTTCAGACGGTGGCTCGGCGACCGGGTTGCCGAACCGCTGGACAGCGGCACCGGCCCGCTAAACATCATGTACCGAGTGGACGGCAGCCGCGAACTCGACGAGGAGGTCTTGGCCGGCTGGGAGGGCTACCGCGGCTCATACCCGGTGCGGATCGGGAACGGAGCTGCCGGACAGCTTCAGCTGGACATCTACGGCGAAGCGCTCGACGCCATCCACTACATCGACCGCTTCGGCGTCAGGATCGGCCAGCCCGGATGGCTCGCCATTTGCGACGTGCTGGAGTGGCTTGCCGACAACTGGGACCGGCCGGACGAGGGAATCTGGGAGACCCGCGGCGGTCGCAAGGACTTCACGTACGGGAGATTGATGTGCTGGGTCGCGTTCGACCGCGCCATCCGACTCGCGACGGCGCATGGCCGGCCGGCGCCCCTATCGCGATGGATGGCGGAGCGGGACGCGATCTACAACCAGATTATGGACAAGGGTTGGAGCGCCGAACGTGAAGCCTTCGTGCAGCATTACGGCGATACGGTACTCGACGCCTCCCTGTTAAAGATGCCTCAGGTCGGCTTCGTGGCCCCGGAGGATCCCATGTGGCAGTCAACCCTCCGCGCGATGCACACCGAACTGGTGTCTGACAGCCTAGTCTTCCGCTACGACCCGAGCGCGTCTCCCGACGGGCTCGGCGGCCACGAAGGGACGTTCTCCATGTGCAGTTTCCTCTACGTGGACGCCCTGGCGCGAGCGGGCCGCATTGAGGACGCACGCCTTATTTTCGAGACGATGCTGACCTATGCCAACCACCTCGGCCTGTACGCCGAAGAGATCGCGGCCACCGGTGAGCAGCTGGGAAATTTCCCGCAGGCCATTACGCACCTCGCCCTCATCGATGCCGCAATGACTCTGAACGGGTGCCTGGACGCCGCGGAACAGAAGGGCCGCCCGGGGCGGATGCGGAGAGTAGCGGGATAAGTTCCTCGGTGCGTCAGCCACCATTCAGGGTGGCGGCAGCTATGCCGGCGAGGGCCAGCAGCATACCGGAGAGGAAAGTGCGGAATGAGGGACGTCGCTGCCGCAGGTGACCCACCACCCAGCCGAGTGCCGCCAGCCGCAAGATGATGATGGCCATCGCAAGCAGCAGAGCCTGCTCAGCGTCCAGCCAGCCCAGCCTGGCCGCGCCCAACAGCAGCGCCGGTACGGCGGTCGCCGAGACGATAGGAAGAGAATCGCGCAGCTGGTCCCGGAAGTGCTCCGGGGTCAGGCGCTGATCGGTACGCCAACGGAGGCCACCGACTCCGCGATTACGTGCGCCACGAATGTCGATACGCCGGTGCCCACCACATAGGCGACAGCTTTAGTCCCGTTCAGATCCTCCGAGTCAAGGGCCACGAGGGCCGCCAGCTCCCAAAAGGGCCCGCAGGCTCCACCTGACGTTCAACCTTTGCGAGTCACCGGGGACAGTCGTCAAGCACCCTAGGCCGTAGCCAATCGTCTTCGCGCCTTAGCAAGACGTATCCGGCGCCCGAATGCCAACGGGTCCAAGGATCAGCCGATATAGGCGGGCAAATCCGGCATTGTTAGGATCCCGCGACGGCCGCCCACTTGCCTAGGTCATGTCAACACCGCAACGCCACGGCATGAATAGGTACAAGGACATCCACGGCCACCAGGACAAGTCAGAAAGCAGATCCGGATGACCTCAGATCCCAGCAGGCGGAGGACCCCCTGGCCAGAGCCCTGAACCCGCCCCACGAAACCGAATAGGCCACCGCGGCGGCCAGGCACCAGCCACGGAACAGCGTCAGAGGAGCCCCGCGAGGGCAATGTACACACATTAAAAGCAAAACCCCCTCTGACGAGGGGGAATGCGTGCCCAAGGTGGGACTCGAACTGCATTCCCTCCCCCGCAGACACTGGGCACCCCCGGAAACATGCGGAATCCGGCCCGATCCGACCCACATACGACGCAGTCCGAAGCCCAAAGTGCGCACAATGTACACACCCCAATTTGGCAATCCTGGGCACTCGAATCGCCAGCTGCACGCAAATCGCAGTGGAGCGGCTCTTCGTTGTACTGAAATGATTCACCGGCATGAAAAGCGGCAGGACCACTCTAAGTTCGGGCATGCGGCTGTGTATGACCGTAGGCTACTGGCAATCCTCAGGTTCACGGCAGCAACCGCCCTTCACTCACCCCCATGCCGAGCGACAGACGCCCACGTCACCTTCGCCTACCGCAAGAGCCGGCTTCCTTGGACGCCACGGGGTTCATTCTTCTGGCAGTGGCCGCTTTCGGCGGTCCGACACGCTCCTCACATAATCGTGTCTGACGTAGCAGCCGATCTTGTTGCGGTCGGGATCGTACGCGAAAAAGCGCGCGCTCCTTTTTCTAAACTGGACTTCCCCGTGCTCAAAGCCGCGCCGGTCAAGTTCTGCCTCCAGATCGAAGACCGACTGCTCATCCCGCAAAGAGAGCGAGAATAGCGGATACGGCGGCGGATTGTTTGCCCGCTCGGGGTCTACCCACAACACAATGCTGGGGCCTCCCGTAACGCTCTTGATGGCCCAATTCACCACACCGTCCGGGCCTGGGAAGTCAAAGTCACGTTCGTAGCCGAAGATGTCCCGCCAGAACCCGAAGGCAACGCCGAGGTCTGAGACGGGGACTCGTAGATGATGAATGCCCTGGGCTTCCGGAAATCGCGGGCCATCCGTGTGAGTCCCGGTTGTCATTTGACCGTCGACATTACAGATCCGGTGCCCCGAAATTCGGCGAGCAACTTTCCGTGGTCGGTTGTGATGCTGATGTCGCAGATCGAGTTGCGTCCATAGGTTGTGCGGATGGCGGCCGTGGCCGTCAGCGCTGTGCCACCGTGGGCTGCAGCTATGAACGCGATTTCAGCGTTGCGGGTGACCGAGAGCCTGCCAAGGGAAGCGCAGCAGTAGGCAAACGCGGTGTCGGCAAGGAGAAACAGGTAGCCGCCGTGGACGATTCCATGGCCGTTGAGCATCTCCGGGCGGATCGGTTGCTCCAAAGTGACTCGTCCGGGTGATATGTCGCCCAGTTTGATACCGAGCGACAGGGCCGCCGGGTCCGATTCCTGCAGCGAGGTCACCAGCCGGCTCGCGCGCAGGGCTTGTTCATCGAGCAGTAGATCCACCTCGGGCATGGCTAGAGCACCTCGAGCAGTGCAGCGGCGCCCTGGCCGCCGCCGACGCACATCGTTACGACCACCCGAGATGCGCCACGGCGCCGGCCTTCAATCAGGGCATGTCCTGTGAGCCGGGCTCCGGAGACCCCGTAAGGGTGTCCCATCGCGATGGCGCCGCCGTTGACGTTCAGGATTGAGTCGTCGATCCCTAGCTTGTCCCGGCAGTACAGAACCTGGACAGCGAAGGCTTCGTTGAGTTCCCAAAGGTCGATGTCGTCGACGGTCAAACCTGCTTTGTCGAGGAGTCTCGGGACGGCATGGACAGGCCCGACGCCCATTTCGTCAGGTCGGCAACCGGCCACAGCGTAGGCGCTGAACCTGCCCAACGGCTCGAGCCCCAAACGCTCGGCCTGGTCCTCCGACATGACGACGCAGGCGGATGCGCCGTCGGAAAATCCACTGGCGTTACCTGCAGCCACGGTGCCGCCGGGGACTGCGCGGCGAATGGCGGACAAACCCTCGAATGTGGAGTCACCTCTGACACCGTCGTCTCTGCTGACCGTTATTGCTTTCGTCCGGGTCACGGCTGTCTTTTTGTCAACCACTACTGTGCGTGCTTCGACGGGCACAATTTCGGCGTCGAAGCGGCCGGCGGACTGCGCGGCGGCGGCTTTCAGGTGACTCGCGAGCCCATACTCATCCTGCCGGTCCCGGGTGATGGAATAGCGGTCGGCCACGGTTTCGGCGGTTCGCAACATGGGCCAGTAGATGCTGGGAACAGCAATGTTCAGTGTCGGATCCTTGAGCGTGAAGCTGTTCATTTGCTCTTGGACGAGGCTGATGGACTCCACTCCCCCGGCCACGGAAATATCGTACTGCCCCGTCATGACGCGCTGGGCTGCAGTAGCGATGGCTTCCAGGCCGGAGGCGCAGAAACGACTGACGGTCACGCCTGCGGTCGTATCCGGCAGGCCAGCCGCCAGCGCCCCCTGCCGCGCAATGTTCCCACCGGTAGCGCCCTCCGGGTTGGCGCACCCAAGCACAACATCATCAATTTGGTGAGGGTCCACGCCGGCACGCCTAACCGCTTCTGCGATCACGTGCCCCGCGAGGGCGGCACCATGTGTCAGGTTCAGGCCCCCAACCCACGACCTTGTAAGCGGTGTTCGCGCTGTCGAGACTATAACTGCATTTCTCACCGGAGCGCTCCTTCAACTTTCGCTTGGATCGTGGGATGCGGCTCCCAAAACGGGTCCGCCGTCTCTGTTTTCCAGCGCTCCATCGCATCGACCACGCGGTTCCAGTCGTAATTTTCCGCGAAGAACCAGGCACCACCACGGCGTCGTGGAAAGCCGTACCCGTTCACGAGGACGGTGTCGACATCGGCAGTGCCGGCCGCGATTCCGTCCGCTAGCGCAGCGGCTGCTTCGTTGACGAACGCGAAAATGCACCGCAGGACGATGTCCTCATCGGTGACCGTGGCCGTTGCGGCGAAGGGTCTAATGAGTTCGTCCACCCCGGGGTTGGGTGTAATTGTCCCGTCGTCCCCGTACATGTACCAGCCAGTTCCGGACTTCCGGCCGAACCATCCGTTCTGACAAACCTCGTCTGCAATGCGCCATGCCGGATCTGGCTCGTTGGCTGCTTTGCGCGCCAGCCATGGAATGTCGTTGCCAACGAGGTCGAGTACGCGGAACGGGCCCATGGCCATGCCCCATTCCTCCAGGAGGTGGTCGATCCTCTGGGGGGACACGCCGGACAACAAAAGAAGTTGCGCCTGCCGTAAGTACTGATCGAACAAACGGTTACCGATGAATCCGGGACCAACCTGCGCTATGACTGGAAGCTTGCCCATCCTGCGAACGAGAGCGACGACGGTGGCGAGGATGCTTGTCGAGGTCTCCTTGCCGTCAACCACCTCAACCAGCTTCATGACGCTTGCCGGGCTGAAGAAGTGCATTCCGACCACCCGCTCGGGATGGGACGTCATTGCGGCCAGGACGTTGAGGTCGAGCGAGGACGTGTTCGACGCAAGAATCGTTTCAGGGCTCACCACCGCATCGAGCCTGCGGAATACTTCCTGTTTGACGTCCATGTCTTCGAAGACCGCTTCAATTACGAGATCGACTCCTCCGGCGTTGTCGAGTCCCACTGCAGTTGTTAATGCTGAGAGCTGGAGGTGCCGTTCGTGGTCCGAGACCCGGCCGCGTGCCGCCGCGCGGTCTACTTCCGCTTTGATGGCGGCCGCGCCGGCATCGACCCTGTCCGACTCCGTGTCAATCAAGGTCACTGCAATTCCGACGGACAGGAGAGCCAAAGCGATGCCCCGGCCCATCGTGCCGGCTCCGACCACTGCGGCCGTGCGGACCGGCAGGATGTCAGGTGAATCCGCGTTCTTGCCGGCGTGGCGGTCGGACAGGAAGCGGTACCGTGCAGCCTTTGCCTCTGGCTGGGCCGCGAGTTGCTCGAAGAGCGCCAACTCCTTCGCCAGGCCCTGATCAAACGGGAGCTGGACAGCCGCCATGAGGGCGTCCAGGGCTGCGACGACGCCGGCGTTTGTATGTGGGCTGCGCTCAGCGGCCCTCTTGGCGTAGTTTACGATCGCCTCTGCCATCGGCTCGGATATCGGTTCGTCACGCAGGCGCCGTTTCCTGTCGCCCGTGAGGGAAGATGCCAGCTCAATCGCGGCCTTCACCGGATCGGAATCGACAACGTCGACCAGCCCGAGGCTGCGAGCGTCACCCGCTCTTATGGTTCTTCCCGTGACGATGAGGTCCACGGCGGCCTCCATGCCGACCGAACGCGGCAGCCGCTGGGTGCCACCAGCCCCTGGCATGAATCCAAGCGTGGTCTCGGGCAATCCGAGTTTTGCCTCTGGATGCGCGACTCGGGCCGTGCATGCGAGAGCGAGTTCAAGTCCCCCGCCGAGCGCCGCTCCGTAGATTGCTGCTACCGATGGCTTCGTCATTGCATCCAGGTACCCCGCGATGGTCAAATGCAGGGTCGGTTCCGCGAGTCCTTGCTCATTGTCGAACTCTGCAAGATCAGCGCCGGCACTGAAGTTGCGGGATCCGGTGATGACTACGGCATGGACACCCGGATCATGCTCCGAACGCTCCAAGGCGGCGAGCAAAGCCCGGCGCACGGGGCGGTCAAGGCAGTTTACGGGGGAGCTTTCCAGGGTGAGTATGGCCACCGACCCGACACGGGCGGTGGAAATAACGGGTGGTGCTGCCATCAGTTTCTCCTCGTTGAGAACAGGTCATTGGAAGTTTTAGTGATACGCGTGTTTGACGATCTTTCAGCTGGTGTCGCATAACAGGCTGGTTGGGTCGAACGGCAGTCAGCGCCTTGTGGGATCAGACCGCGGGTAGATCGAGGGAGCGAAAATGGGCAAGAGCGGGCTCGGTCCATTCGGCCCTACGTTCATGAAAGAGGGTGACAGCGCGGTGCCTCGGCCAGTCCCTCGGCAGGAGACTGTCCGGCAGTTCCGGGTCGAAAAGGGGAAAGTGCCGCCAGCTGGTTTCCATGTCTATCCAGGCCGAGAAGTGCTCCTTGGGTGAGGAAGGCTCCTCACTCTCGAACCTTGAGCAGAATGCGTCGTACCGCTCACGCAGGCTGTCCAGGTCCCAAGCTGTTGCCGCGATATCCCTAGGGGTGTGGATAGCCGGTTTGGAAGACGTGAACACGTAGGCGCCCTTGGGCCCGTCCACCGATTGCAGAAGCTTGATCGTTGCCTGCTCGTTCCCCGTGTGCGGGGAAATCCACAGTCCATTACCCAAGGAACCGAATCCCAACCACGCCAGCTCTGTGCGGAAGTGGTGCCGTAGCGCCCTGCTCTCCTCGGGCACCGTCAGGGCTACGAGCAGCCACTGCCCGTCCCATTCCCGCGGTCGGCCAAACGCCATGGTCCTGTTCCTGCCCGCTTCCAGTCCGGCAGCGGTGTCCGCGCTGACGGAGAGCAGCGAGCGCCGTCCCACCCGCTCGCTCGTGAGCCACCCGTCGCCTACCGCCCGACCAATCGCCTGGCGTGAGGCAGCCGTCGAAGAGCCGAGGCTTGTGAGGGCGTCGACCACCGTTTCCTGCCATAGGGAGGGCATAAGTGGCGTCATGATCTCGCCGATGATCGTCAGCAAGAGCGTCTTTGTGCGTCGCGTGGTCGTCGTCGACCCGGTTGTAGTGCTTGGCATAAACGCAGAATACATCATAATCGGAGCAATGTGCGACAAACTATTGACGATCGTAGATTTTCAGTAGTACGTTTCTTGCATCGGGCGAACAGCGCCCGATTTTGTTGGGCAAAGGAGCCTGAACTGATGCTTGAACTCAAGGAAGAGCAGATTGCGGCTCTTCTCGCCCTCAGCTCACGGGTGGAAGATTTGGAGTCCGCAGAAGCCATCCGCAACCTGCATGCCACCTTCGTGCGGGCCGTCGCAGACCGCCGCTTCGAAATTCTCTCCCGCTTCTTCACCTCGGACGCGACCATCGACATGCGCTTCCACGGGGAAAAACGGGGTAGCCAGGCCATTGCGGAACATTTTGACCATATGGTCAACAGCCCCTTGGAGGGGGCCAGCTACCTGCTCAGCTCCCCGGTCATCAGTGCCTCCGGCGATGAGGGCACCGGGACGTGGACGTGGCACCGCTTCCACAGCACGGCGAACGTGGCAGGTCGCACCGTTTCCTCGTGGGGTGTTTGGGAAGAGGGACAGTACAGGTGCCGTTACAGGCGGGGAGCCGACGGAAAGTGGGTCTTCTCGGAGATGCGCTTCCGGATGGTGCGTCCGTACGCCGACCCCAATGGCTTCCAGGAAACGAACGACTGATGATCATCGCTGAATTGATCCGCCGCGCACTGTCGCAGCACAGGGACCGGACTGTCATCACGGACGGCACCACGGCCCTCAGCTACGCCGATCTCGCGGCCCGGTCCTATCGGCTGGTAAATGCGCTCAGGTCGCGGGGTATCGTGGCCGGAGACCGAGTGGCGACGCTTGGAGCCAACGACGTCACGAGTCTGGAATTGATGGTTGGCCTGGCTCTTGGAGGCTACGTCCGGGTTGCACTGCACGCCATGAACAGCGGGTCCGTGCACAAGGACATGCTCGAAGCCGCGGGCGCCCGTGCCCTGATTGTCGACTCGACCTACCAGGCAAAATGCGCAGCTGACCTGGCGTCCGTCGAATCCCTTGACTACATCATTGTCCGCAACGGCGCCGACGGCAGCGGGCTGGACTATGAGCAGGTCCTCGGGGCAGCAGACCCACAGGACGCGCTCGTTCCGGTCACCCAGGACTCGTTGTTGCATCTGGCCTATTCGTCGGGTGCCAGCGGCCGGCCCACCGCCTCCATGCACACCCACGGCAGTTGGATGCACGTCACGTTGGATAACGCCGGCATGCTGCCCCGCGTTAGTGCTGAAGACGTCTACCTTGCCGCGGCACCTCTGACCCACGCTGCCTCAACTGTCCTCTATTTGCTTTTGGCGCGGGGTGCGAGCATCCGGATCATGGACCGCTTCGACGCCCAGGAAGCCTTAGCGATCATCGAACGGGAACGATGCACCATAACTTTCATGGTCCCGACGATGCTGCAACTCCTTGCCACGCAGCCCAATGTTGCGGCCTTCGATCTTTCCACCCTCCGCACGATCATGTACGCGGGGGCTCCCATCTCGGTAGCAACGGCACGGGCCGCACAACAGGTTTTTGGCAAAGTCCTCTTCCAGTCCTATGGCCAGAGCGAGTGCCTGCCGGCAACCTGCCTCACCCCCGAAGACCACGAAATCGGGGTCACTTCGGATGAAAGCATCCTGCGCTCGGCGGGCAGGCCATGCCTCAGCGCCATCATCCGGATCGTCAATGACCGGGGCGAGGTCCTGCCTGCCGGCGAGGTCGGGGAAATCCTGGTCTCCACGGCTGGGAGGATGCTCGGTGTCTATGGCGATCCGGAGGCGACGGCGGCGCGTATCACCACAGACGGATTCGTGCACAGCAACGACATCGGATACCTGGATGAACGCGGACTGCTGTTCGTTGTTGACCGTAAGAACGACATGATCATTTCCGGGGGCTTCAACATCTGGCCCGCCGAAATCGAGAATGCCCTCCTCAAGCATCCGGAAGTCCGGGACGCAGTGGTCGTGGGACTTCCCCACCCCAAGTGGGGCGAAACGCCCAACGCAGTAGTCGTCGTCGATGATCCCTCCACGGTCACGGAGAGCGAACTTGTGGCTCTCTGCAAAGAGCGCATCGGGTCCATGAAGAAGCCCGCCAGCGTGATCGTCATCCGCGAACCTTTGCCGCGGAACGAACTGGGCAAGCTTTCCCGCCGTCTGGTCCGCGAAATCTACTGGCCTGAACTCGCCACCGCCGGCCCGCGGGCCGGCGGGGCCCAACCCACACTCTTGAAAGGAACATCATGACCGTCATGGAGACATCCCTAAGCTTTGATACCGAGCCACTTGGCAAATGGTCCGAGCCCATGGAATACGTCGTGGACCGTGAACGCCTGGTGGCGTATGCAAACGCCACCAACGAAACCCGCGGGGAGTACCTCAACGGCGACATCGCATCCCCCGTTTTCAATGTCGTTCCGGCGTTCCAAGTAATTGCCCCCCTCACACTGAACATGCCGCCGGCCGACAAGCGAATGATGGGCCTCCACGGGGAACAGGACTTCCGGTTCCACCGTCCCATCGAGGCGGGAATGTCCCTCGTCACGCGGGCGATGCCCATCGGCATCACGCCACGATCGACAGGTTCCCTGATCACAGTCAAGGGCGAAACCACCACCGCGGACGGCGTACCTGTCGTCGACCAGTACGTGACCGTCTTCATCCGGACGGCAATCTCACCGGAAAAACTTGGCGACGAGCCGCCGACCAGGGACTACGTCCGCGAGCCTGAATCCATCGCAGCGATCACGCAAACATTCGACGTCGACCAGAGCTTCCGATACATGGGCGCCTCGGGCGATGTGATGCCTCTTCACTCGGACAACACCACAGCCCGCAAATGGGGCTTTCCAGGAATCATCCTCCACGGCAACTGCACTTTCGCTTTCGCGACACGATCCCTTGTGGACGAAGTCGCCGGCGGGGATCCTCGTCGGGTAAAGCGCCTGGCGGTACGTTTCAGCCGCTGGGTCACGCCCCACGACACGATCACCACCCGCATTTTCCGTGCGGGCTCTTCCGACGGCATCTCGACCTACAGCTTCGAGTCCCTCCTCGCGGACGGCACACCGTGCCTTTCCGATGGCCTCATCGAAGTCATTGACTGACACGCGGAAGTCCGCACCAATCCCCAAATACCACGTTCTGCCAGAACCCAAAGGAGAGTTCTCGTCATGAAAACATCACGGATCCGCATCGCAGGCATGATGTCCGGCCTGCTTGCCGGCACAATTGTCTTGGCTGGCTGCGGCGCAGAAACGAACGCGTCACCCGCCTCGTCCGGGGCAGGCCCGGTCAACGCGAATATCACCATCGGCATGGGACCGCAGTTGTCCAATGCCGATGTCACCCTCGGCATGTCCAACAACACTTTCAAGAACGCCGGACTTACTGTGACCACCCAGGCAATCACTGTGGGTTCGGCCGCTGTTCCGTTGCTCCTGAACGGCCAGATGCAGTTCGCCCAGGTGGACATGGCAACGGCTCTTTCCGCTGCGCACCAGGACGTCGGAGTCGTCATCGTTGCCCCGAACACCGTGGGCAACGGCGACGAGGTGGGTTATGCAGGCATTGTGACCAACCAGCCTGGCATTAAGAGCGCCAAGGATCTTGAAGGAAAGAAAGTCCAGGTCAACCAGCTCAAGGGCACGGCGCAGATCCTGCTCGAAACCACCATGGAATCCGAGGGTGCCGACCCGTCGAAGGTACAGTTCGTCGAAATCGCACCTCCCCAGGCCATTCCCGCCCTCCAGTCGGGCCAGGTTGATGCTGCGTTCCTGTCGGAACCATTGGTCCAGACCGCCAAGAAGCTAGGTATGACTGTGGTCCTGAATCCTGAGCAAAAGACCGTCGCCGGCATTCCCACCTTCGTCTTCCTTGCTTCTGCTGAATACGCTGACGCCAATCCCGCCGTCATCAAAGCCTTCTCCGATTCGATCCTCGAGAGCAACAAGTTTGCCAACGCGAATCCCGACGCAGTTCGCAAATCGCCAGCCGCAGCGAAAGTCGATCCGGCCCTGCTGCCCAAGATGACCCTTCCCAAATTCGCCGAATTTCCGGTCGCCACGGATCACGTGCAGAAATTCATCGACCTTGAGGTGAAGCACGGTGTGTTCTCCAAAGATGAAGCGCCCAAGGCCGAGAGCCTGATCATCGCCGGGAAATGATTTGCGATCTCGCAGGAAAGGAGACGGAACGTGACAGTTCACGTCTTGACTAAGGGCGGCAAGCAGGCAGATGCGTCACCGCCTTCCCCGCCCGGCGGAAGGCCCCGGCTCCCGGCCCGTCGCGGACCCTCGAACCAGGCGGTGCGGTTGCGCCGCTTGGCAGCCCAAGCGGCCGTAATCACCATGGCTGTGCTGATCTGGTGGTACGGATCAGTCAATCTCCCCCGTAACAGCATGCCGGGCCCGGCTGAGACCATCGCGGTGCTGGTGAAGCTGGCTAGCGCCCAGGCCTTCTGGTCCAACGTGGGCATCACCATAGGCACGTTCCTCCTGGGTTTGGCGGTCTGCGCCATTATCGGCATACCGGTAGGCCTGGCCATTGGGGCAAGTAAATTCGCGACGGAAAGCACCCGGCTCGTGTTCGACTTCCTGCGCACCATCCCGCCCATCGCGATCCTGCCGCTGATCCTGCTCCTGCACGGGGCAACATTCCAGATGGTTTTTGTCCTGGTGGTGCTGGGGGCGATTTGGCCCATCCTCATCCAATCCGTCTATGCCGCACGTCAAGGAGAACCACAGCTCGCGGAAATGGCGGCCGCGTACCGGGTTCCCCGTCGCTGGTTCATCACGCACATCTTCTTCCCCGGTGCACTCCCGTTCATCATGACCGGCCTGCGCGTGACGACTACCGTGTGTCTCCTGCTCACCATCACAGCCCAATTGCTGGGAGGCGCCCCGGGAGTAGGGGCGCAGATCCAGGATGCGCTCACGTTCGCCGATACGCCGCGCATGTACGCCTACGTCCTCGTGGCAGCGGTCCTGGGGCTCATCGTCAACGGTGTCTTCTTCGCAGTCCAGCGCTATATCCTTCGCTGGCACGCTTCCGCACGAAAGGAGGGCGGGCGATGAACCTCAAGTGGCTCCGAACCGTGGGCACCGAAGTTTGGCTTCCGGTGGTCCTGATTGCAATTTGGTGGTTTGCAAGTCTCAACAGCAAATCCACCTACTTTCCCTCGCTATCCAAGATCACAGCCGCATTCAGCCGGGACTGGCTTAACCCGGAAAAGGCACTGGCCAACCTGATCCCGAGTCTTCAACTGTTGGGGCTGGGCTACATCCTGGCGGTCGTCGCCGGCGTGATCGTTGGCATTCTTCTGGGATTGACGGACGTCCTCGAACGCGCAACGCGGCCGCTGTTGGAAATCCTTAGGGCCATACCGGGGGTAGCGTTGCTGCCCATCTTCATGGTGCTGTTCGGCATCGGCGTCGAAATGAAGATCGCGCTGATCGCTTTCGGTGCTTTCTGGCCCGTCCTGCTCAATACCGTGGACGGAGTCAGGGGCATCGAGCCGACGCTTACCGACGTTGCACGGGTCTTCCGCATCAGCCCCGCACGCAGGTTGTGGTCGATTGTCTTGCCCGGAGCGAGTCCGCAAATCTTCGCCGGTGCCCGGACATCTCTGGCCATCTCCCTGATCATCCTGGTGGTCAGCGAAACGGTGGGAGCGGACGGCGGCATCGGCTACTTCCTGCTGGCTGCCCAGCGGAACTTCCAAGTCACCTCGATGTGGGGGGCCATCGTCGCCCTCGGCATCCTCGGATACCTCCTGAACATCGTCTTCAGGATCATCGAAAGCGGTGTCCTCAAGTGGCACCGCCAGCTACAAGCAAGACTGGAGAACGCGAAATGACAGCCATCGAATCCGAAGGCACCGTGGCCCCGGCAGGAAACGGCAACGCCATGATAGAACTGGCGGCCGATGGCCTGGGCCACGCCTATAACGGCCGGGACGTCATCGAACGGATCGACTTCGAAGTCCGGCGCGGAGAATTCGTCTGCATCATCGGCCCCTCCGGAGTCGGCAAGACCACGCTTTTGCGTTGTCTCGCCGGCTTGCAGAGGTCCACCCGGGGATCAATCTCGGTCCGCGGCAACACAGTGACGGAACCCGTCCCGGGCGTGGCCCTGGTGTTCCAGGACTACAGCCGTTCACTGATGCCATGGGCATCAGTGCTGCACAACGTCATGCTGCCGCTGCGTGCCAACGGTAAGTCCAAGGCTGCTGCGAGCGAAGCGAGCCGGAATGCCCTGCGCCTGGTAGGCCTCGACGACACGGCCGCGCGTCTGTACCCGTGGCAACTGTCCGGGGGAATGCAGCAACGCGTAGCCATTGCTCGGGCTCTGGCCTACGAGCCGACGCTTCTCCTCATGGATGAACCATTCGCCTCCGTGGATGCCCAGACCCGCGCCGACCTGGAAGACCTCGTGCGCAACCTGCAGCGCGAACTTTCTCTCACAGTGGTTCTCGTCACCCACGATATCGACGAATCCGTGTACCTCTCCGACAGAGTCATCGCCCTGAGCGGCAAGCCGGCCCGCGTGGAAGAAATTGTTGACATACCCCTGGGCAACGACCGGGACCAGATCAGCACCAAGAGCACCCCTGAGTTTGCGGCCATACGTGCCCACGTCCACAGCCTGATCCGGCACGGCGCCCCCTTGGCCCCCACCAGCGGGAATGCGTGATGACAAGCGTGCCAACAATCAAGAGGGACAGCGGCCGAAACGCTGCCGTCGACCTGAACGCCATCACCGCCATCGACATGCATGTTCATGCCGAGGCCTCCATCAAGGACAAGGAGCCACGGCACGGACACACCCCATTCCCGGCACCAAACGCCCAGGAAATTGCTGACTACTACCGGAACATCGGCATGGCGTGCGTCGTATTTCCCGTAGACGCGGAACGAATGCTCGGCACGCACTGCGTCCCAAACGAGGAGGTCGCCGACGTCGCTGCGGCTAATCCAGACGTCATGATTCCCTTCGGCAGCATCGATCCGGGCCGAGGAGCATCAGCACCGCGAACTGCGCGACGTCTGGTGGAGGAGTACGGCACCCGGGGCTTCAAGTTCCATCCGGGACTCCAGGAATTCTTCCCCAACGATCAAAGCGCCTATCCGCTATTCGCCGCATTGGAGGAACTGCAGGTGCCGGCACTGTTCCACACCGGGCAGTCCGGCGGCGGCCGCGTGCGGCTGAAGTACTCTGACCCGATCTACCTTGACGACGTCGCCGTAGACTTTCCGAACCTGACCATTATCATGGCCCATCCTTCCTTCCCATGGCAGGACACCGCCCTGTCGGTGGCCTCCCGGCGGGAAAACGTCTACATCGATCTGTCCGGGTGGTCGCCCAAATACTTCCCGCCACAGCTCGTGCAGTACGCCAACACCCTGCTGAAGGAAAAGGTCATGTTCGGATCCGACTACCCTGTCATCGAACCGGAGCGATGGCTCAAGGACTTCGAGGACATCGACATCCGTGATGCAGTACGCCCGGCCATACTCAAGGACAATGCCGCCCGCCTGCTCGGCCTGACAGGAGCCACTCAATGATTGAAACACCCGAACTGGCTGTTACGGCTTCCCACACCACGCCTGATCCGGTGGTCGCACCGAGCACGGTTGGTGAGCTCCTGGACCTCCAGGCTGAACGGTTGGGAGCACACCCGTTCCTTCGCTTCGGAGGCATGGACACCAGCTACGCGGACATGGCTTCCGCCACGATCCGACTCGCCAACGCCTTCCTTTCCATCGGTATCCGCCCCGGTGACAAGCTGGCCATCATGTCAGGAAACCGCCCGGAATTCCTGAAGGCTTGGTTCGCCACGACCCGGATCGGTGTCGTCGAGGTACCTGTGAACGTTGACCTTCGTGGAACGTTCCTGTCGTATCTCATAAGCAACAGCAACGCGGCCCATGCGCTCATTGAATACAGCCTGCTTCCGCACCTCCTCACCGTCGTCACCGAACTGCCTGAACTTCGCAACGTCATCGTGCTGGACGCCCCGGAAGATCTCGACCGCAAACTGCAGGACATCACAGTTCACCGCTTTGAAGAGCTCACTGGCCTACAGTCTGCGCCGGACGTTGCCGTGAACGTGCGCGACGTTGCCGTGATCGGATACACATCAGGCACCACCGGTCCATCCAAGGGCGTCATGATCAGCCACAAGGCAGCCTGGTACGCCGGCGATGACGCCAAAAAATACCGGGGCCTGACACAGGAGGACGTCTTCGCCACATGCCTGCCGCTGTTCCACCTGAACGCGCAGCACCTCACCACCGTTGCCGTCCTGCGGGCCGGAGCCACGCTCGCCCTCGAACCCAAATTCTCGGCCAGTGGCTTCTGGTCAATGCTCAAACGAACCCAGGCCACGCATTTCAACTTCATCGGCGCCATGCTCAGCATCCTCGCTGGACGCCCCGCGCACCCGGACGAGTGGAGCGACGTCCCGCGCGTGGCCTTCGGAGGTCCGCTGACGCCCGATGTGCTCCAAGCCGGCGCCAGCCGCTGGAATCTCCGCTTCATCACAGGCTACGGCGCAACGGAATCGGGAATCGTCACATACAACTGGGCCGACGACCTGCCGCCGGGGTCCTTCGGCAAGCCAGCTGACGGATTTGAACTTCAGCTGGTGGACGACGACGGCGAGCCTGTCCCGGTCGGAACCCCAGGCGAGATTGTCACGCGTCCCCGAAGGGCGGATTCGATGACGTGCGGGTACTACGGCATGCCCGAGAAGACGGTGGAGGCATGGCGCGACCTCTGGTTCCACTCAGGCGACATGGGACGACGTGACGAGAATGGCTACTACTACTTCGTCGACCGAAAGAAGGACGCCCTACGCCGGCGCGGAGAGAACATTTCCTCCTCCGAACTCGAGCAAGCGCTGAGGGGCTACACCGGGCTCCTCGAGGCAGCAGTCATCGGCGTCCCCTCACCGCTGGGTGAAGACGACGTCAAAGCCTGCATCCGGCTCACGGAGCCCGCAACGTTCAGTGCCCCGGACTTCTTCGCCTGGTGCGAGGCATCCCTGCCCCGCTTCATGGTGCCCCGCTACGTGGAGGTTTTCGAGGAGTTTCCCCGGACCGCAACCCAACGCGTTGAAAAGTACCGGCTGCGCGAAAACCCGCTGGGCCCGGCAGCAATAGACAGAGAGGCATCTGCATGAGTGACAACGTCAATTCCCCCGGGCACCAGCATGACCCGGAAACAGCGGCCGCAATTCTCGCCTGCGGAGACGCGATCGTGGCCTTCAACGACTTCCTCGATGAAGGCGACATAGAGGCCGCATATCAGCTTCATGAGGAAGCCCTGAAGTTCTGGGTACCCGGAGCAGAGGAACCCCGTACCGGCCGTGACGAGGCGAAGAACGCAGCCGCTGCTTTCCGGTTCTCCTACCCGGGCCGGCGAACGCTGCATTCTGTAAGCAACCTGCGGGTGGAGCCTTCCGGCCAGGGAACTATGGCCGCCCGGTATCTCACCACGGTCTACGAGCTCACCACCGGCGAATCAGGCGTGGCCGTGGAACTGGAAGCCCCGGTGATCTACGCCTTGGCGCGTGAGCACACCAGGCTGCGGCAGGATCAGGCCGGCCGCTGGAAAATCTATGAGCAACGCATGCAGCTCATTGCCCCGCTCTCCCTCCGTGCTCCGGTGGCGTCATGACCAGGCCCGCAGACGTCCCCGAGACTCTGAATGATTACCTCGCCAAACCCTCCAACCAGTCCATGAGGGGACGGACGGCACTCGTCGCCGGAGGCGGACTCAGCGGCAGCGCCGGAAGCATCGGATTTTCGCTGTCATGGCTTTACGCCACGAATGGAGCCCGGGTGGCCGTGTTTGACCGGGATAAAGATGCGGCCCAGGCAACGGTTGATCTGATCCTCGCCGAGGGCGGCGAGGCCTTCAGCATCGCCGGAGACGCCTCCCAGGATGCCGACTGTGAACGGGCCGTGACAGAGACGATCGCCCGCTACGGCACGCTTGACGCGTTGGCCACCACCATCGGCAGGGGCGACGTAGAGGGAATTTTCGACGTCGACCGCCAGCAGTGGGACGACATCCTCACTCTGAACCTGACAACCGCATGGCAGCTCATGCGCCATGCGTCCCCCGTCATGCCGTCAGGCAGCTCGATCGTGACCACCTCGTCAGGCGCGGCCACCTCACGCGGTCCGGGCATGCCCTACAGCGTGGCGAAGGCGGGACTCGAGCAACTGACCGTCGGTGCGGCGGCAACGTTGGCACCGAAAGGCATCCGGGTCAACGCCGTCCGCGTAGGCACCATTTGGTCCACTTTCGCTGCCCAGGTCTTCGATGAAGACCAACGCGCCACCCGGGCCAACAATGTCGCCCTGCAGATGGAAGGCAACGTATGGGATATCGCCTCAGCGGCGCTGTTCCTGTCAGGAGAGCGTGCCCGCTGGATCACAGGGCAAATAATTGCCGTCGACGGCGGCGGGCCGGTTTTCCGGTCGACAGGACAGGCCGGCCCGGCAGGAGACAGCGGACGATGACCCAAAGAACAGCGCTCATCACCGGGTGCGGCAAACCGGATGGCATGGGCCAGGCCATTGCCAGATATCTGGCGGCCGCCGGGACGGCCGTCGTCGTTTCAGATCTAAAAGCGGGAGGCGTTCCCAACGCCGGCCAGGAAAACCGGGCAACGCGCTCGGGCGGATGGCGCGGCATCTCCACCCTGGTGGAAGAGATCCGAGCCCGGGGCGGCCAGGCTGAGTTCATAATCGGCGACATCGCAAGCGAGGAAGATTCGGCTCGAATGGTTGCCGAAGCAGCCCAGTTCAATGGCAGGCTCGACATCCTCGTCAACAATGCCGCAGCTCCGCAAGGAGACGACCGGAACGACGTCGAAGGATTCGGCATCTCCACGTGGGACAACGTGCTTGACATCAATCTGCGCGGTACGTACCTCATGTCCCGCGCGGCGGTTCCGCTCATGCGCAACCACCGCTACGGACGCATTGTGAACATCGCTTCCATGGCCGGAATCGACGCGTTGCCGCACTCCACGGCCTATTCGGCATCCAAGGCCGGCGTCATCGGCTTCACCCGCTCGCTGGCCATGGATGTGGGCCCGTGGGGAATCACGGTCAACGCCGTCTGCCCCGGAATCGTATGGACAAGCCGCGCCGGAATGTTCGAAGGTTCTGGAGCTGATGACGAGCAGCGTCTTGCACGGGGCCGGATGCTGCCCGTGGGACGTGTGGGAACGCCAGAGGACATCGCTGCGGCAGTTGCGTTCCTCTCCTCGGAGGCCGCCGGGTACATCACCGCCCAGTCCTTGGCAGTCGACGGAGGCGGCCTCTCCGCCTTCCCCCTGCCGCAACCCTCAGACACACAACTCCACACAGAACAGGACAGCCGACAGTGACCGCAAGGACCCCCTCCCCCGAAGACAGATTCCTGATCGCCGATCTTTGCGCAAAGTACGCCTGGGCCCTGGACACCTGCGACACCGATGCCTTAGTGGAATGCTTCAGCGAAGACTCTGTCTTCGACGAAATCACCATCGCCACCGGCCGGGACCAAATCCGCAAACTCGTGCTCCAGGCCTTCCACGACAACCCATTGTTCGCCGGCCGGCAACACCTCATTGGCCAGGTTCTGTTCGAGCAAGACGAACAAGGACGTCCGGACCATTGGCGGATGAAGTCATTCGCCCATGTCTTCGTCCTCCGGGACGTGGGCCCCTCCCTCTACTGGACCGGCCACTACAGCGACGTCGTCGCCAAAATCGATGGCGAATGGCTGTTCACTTACCGAAAGGCAAGCAAGTGGCAGGGCGAAGTGCTCAACGCTTTCCCTGAAAACGCCATTGCGCGGGCTACGCTGCCAGCTAATTTCGCCGCCCCAGTCAACTGACACGCCCCAAAAAAATTAAGGACCCAAGAACCACGAAGGAGTGGAACATGACGCTGCTCGAAACTTCCATTTGGCAGGGCCACATCAACCTGGACGGCTGGCGTCCCGGGCGTGGAGGTACCGCCGCGAGCACGGAGCCGGCAACTGGCGAGACCCTCGGAACCTACGGTGTCGCCGCCGCCGCGGACGTCGCCGAGGCCGCTTCCGTCGCGCAGAAAGCCCAAAGATCATGGGCGGCACAGCGGCCGGAAGAACGCGCCGCTGTGCTTCGGCGAGCCGGTCAGCTCTGGGAAGAGCACGCCGAAGAGATCCAGTCCTGGATTGTCCGCGAATCCGGCGGCATCCTTCCCAAAGCCGAACTGGAAACGCACATCGCCGCCAACGAATGCTACGAGGCATCCAGCCTGCCGTCGCTGCCTGCCGGCGATGTGCTCTCCAGCAACGAAGACCGATGGTCACTGGCCCGCCGCCGTCCGGTGGGCGTCGTCGGGGTCATCGCGCCCTTCAACTTCCCCCTCATCCTGTCCATCCGCGCTGTCGCTCCGGCGCTGGCCCTCGGCAACGCGGTCCTTCTTAAGCCGGATACCCGGACCACTATCTCCGGCGGTGTCGCTCTGATGCGCGTCTTCGAAAGCGCCGGCCTCCCGAGCGGCCTGTTGTCTCTCCTGCCAGGTGGAGCGGACATCGGCACAGCCATCGTGGAGGCGCCGGAGGTGAGGGTCATTGCGTTCACCGGTTCGACGGCTGCGGGCCGCCACGTGGGTGAAACAGCGGCACGTAACCTCAAGCGCGCGCATCTTGAACTCGGCGGCAACAACGCGATGATCGTCCTCCCCGGCGCCGACCTCGCCAAGGCAGCCTCGGCCGCGGCCTTCGGTTCCTTCATGCATCAAGGCCAAGTCTGCATGACCACTGGACGGCACATCGTTCACGAAGACCTCTACGACGATTTCGTCAACGCAGTCGCAGAAAAGGCCCGGAACCTCCCAGTAGGCGACCCAAAGTCAGGCCAAGTAGCGCTTGGGCCGATCATCGATGAAAAACAACTGAAACGCATCGACTCCATTGTCCAGGAGTCTGTCCTGGGAGGAGCGCGACTCATGGCCGGCGGAACCAGTGACGGCCCGTACTACCGCCCCACCGTGCTCGCCGACGTCGACAGAACCAACACGGCATGGCGCGAGGAAATCTTCGGCCCGGTGGCCCCCATCGCCAAGTTCACCGACATCAGCGATGCCATCGAACTCGTGAACGATAACGACTATGGGCTGGCCGTCTCCATCCTCGGCGACGTCGGCATGGCCATGCAGATTGCTGACCAAGTCCATTCCGGGAAAGTGCATATCAACGAACAAACCATCTCGGACGAAGCCAACGCCCCTTTCGGCGGGTTCAAAAGCTCTGGAAATGGTTCCCGGATCGGCGGCCACAAAGCCAACATGGAATCCTTCACCGAACTTCAATGGCTCACGGTTCGCCCGGACATCGCGAACTATCCATTCTGACAACATCTCTGTCCTGCCAAAGGAGCAACCATGAGCAGCAACGCCGATATATACGAGTGCCCTATTGAAGATTCCACTGGGAACACCGTCGACTTTGGCCGCTACAGGGACAAACTCCTCCTGATCGTCAACGTAGCCTCACGCTGCGGCCTGACAGACCAATACCGGGATCTGCAAAAGCTCCAGGAGGACTACTCGGGTCGTGGCTTCACCGTCGTGGCATTTCCATGCAACCAGTTCAACGGGCAAGAACCTGGCACGGCAAAGGAGGTGAAGGAATTCTGTTCTATCACCTTCGGTGCCGACTTCCCCGTTATGGGAAAAATCGAGGTGAATGGCCCAGGGCAACACCCGTTGTATGAGCTGCTGACCGCCACACCGGACGATGATGGCAAGTCGGGCGATGTTGAATGGAACTTCGAAAAATTCGTCATAGCCCCGGAAGGTGCAGTTCTAAGGCGAGTACGCCCACGGCAACGCCTCTCGGATCCTGAGTTCGTCCTTTGGTTGGAAGACCACCTGTCTGACCGGCCCGTCGCTTCGGAATAACTCAGGAGGTTCCCGGCTTTCGGCTATCCTGCCCTACGCCTTGTCTCACATCCATGTTTGGAGACAGTGAAAGCGGCTGTACGCGTTGAGAGACCGAGTCACGAGACGTTCTGTGCCTTGATGCAACGGTTGCCGCAAGCGTCTCACATGCGCGTCTCGACCCCTCGGGCTGAAAGACAGATCGATCGTCGTCAGTCACGGCATCGGTTGGCTGCTGGCCACGCTGGGGCGTCGTGACGGTGCGATTGCAGCGGACTACGGGACGGCACTTCTCTTCCATTGTCCGATTGAAGTACACCCCAAGCTGACGTCAGGCTGTGGTCAGAGCTCGTCAGATTTGGCTCGGTTTCGTTCTTTTCTCACACAGCCGCATAGAACTCCGAGGTCCAAACCTGACACCGGACGCGGCCCTGCCACCCGCACCCTCAATAAAGCGGATATGAGTGTGGACAATGTCCACACCCTCTTTGGCTGGACAAACACAGGTACGGGGCTTCTCGAACGGTCCCCCGAACCCATATCTGGAAGCCCTACGTCGACATCGCTGTGGTCATGTCGTCCCTGCTCCCCCGGCCCATGAATAGGTGTAGGCCACCCCGGGCCCACCCAACGAGAACCGGAACGAGGAAACGCCAGAACCCACTTCTCAGCAGGCGGAAGGCCCACCAGCCAGGGACTTGAACCCGCCACCCCTCACACCTGAACAGGCCACGCGGCGGCCAGGCCACAGCCCGCGAACCGTCAGAGCGACGCGACCACAAGCTTTGTCAACACGTCAAAGCAAAATCGCCTCTGACGAGGGAATCTGTCGTGCCCGAGGTGGGACTCGAACCCACACACCTTTCGATACCGCATTTTGAGTGCGGCGCGTCTGCCAATTCCGCCACTCGGGCGCGGAGTACACCGGTGTAACAATCACTCAACCACAGTGCTGTGAGCAACGCGATCGCTTCCAGTGCGCGAAATTACTCTACATGCAGATAGGCTGAATTCCAGAATCGCGCCAGTGACGCCGCATCGAACCAAACCGGTCCAAGTACATTGGCGGACAAAACCTATGATGGTGGAGTACCCGCCGTACCTTTCCAAGGAGTTCCCGTGTCAGAACAGACGGAGTCATCCCCCACTTCCCAGCCGGCGCGCCGCGTTGTTGTCGCCGAGGATGAGACCCTCATCCGCCTGGACATCATCGAGATCCTGCGCGGCGAAGGCTACGACGTCGTCGGCGAGGCGGACAACGGCGAGAAGGCCGTGCAGCTTGCCGAGGAGCTCAAGCCCGACCTGGTCCTGATGGACGTCAAGATGCCCGTCATGGACGGCATCTCGGCCGCAGAAAAGATCGTCAAGGCCCGGATCGCCCCCGTGGTCCTGCTGACGGCCTTCAGCCAGAAGGAACTGGTGGAGCGGGCCCGCGACGCTGGCGCCATGGCGTACGTGGTCAAGCCCTTCACCCCGGCGGACCTCATCCCGGCGTTGGAGATCGCGCTGTCCCGCCACGAGGAAATCAAGGCCCTCGAAAGCGAGGTCACCGACCTGCAGGAGCAGTTCGCCACCCGCAAGCTCGTGGAGCGCGCCAAGAGCCTCCTGACCACCAAGATGGGCCTCACGGAGCCGGAAGCCTTCCGCTGGATCCAGAAGACCTCGATGGACCGCCGCCTGAGCATGCGCGAGGTCGCCGAGACCATCATCAACCAGGTCAACTAGCCACCAGCCGGCACCAAAGCGAGCAAGCTGCAAAGCACCAAAAGCAAAAAAGGGAGGATCCCCGCCAACCGGCGGGGATCCTCCCTTTTTCGTTCAAGCCTTTAGAACTAGGCCTGGACCCGGTTCTTCTTCTTCTTTTCCGGCCACGGGCCGAGCTTGTCCTTCGTCACGGCTGCTTCGCCCTGGCCGCCAATGTCGGCGAGGTCGCCAACCTTGTGGACCTTCAGCAGGTTCGTCGAACCGGCCTTTCCGGGAGGCGAACCGGCGGCGATGACCACCAGGTCACCGTCCTCGACGACGTTCAGCTCCAGCAGGCTGCGGTCAACCTGCGCCGTCATCTCGTCAGTGTGGCCCACCATCGGGACCAGGACCGGCTGGATGCCCCACGTCAGAGCGAGCTCGTTCCAGACGTGCTCCACCGGGGTGAAGGCGAAGACCGGCTTGATGGGGCGCAGGCGCGAGAGGCGGCGTGCCGAGTCACCGGACTGGGTGAAGGTACAGATGTACTTTGCTTCCAGCTGGTCGGCGATCTCGACGGCGGCACGGGTGATGGCGCCGCCGCGGGTCTTGGGCTTGGTGCCCAGCGGGGGAACGCGCTCCAGGCCGTGCTCTTCGGTGGACTCGATGATCCGGGCCATGACCTTGACGGTCTCGATCGGGTACTTGCCCACGCTGGTCTCGCCTGAGAGCATGACCGCGTCGGCGCCGTCGAGCACGGCGTTGGCGCAGTCGGAGGCCTCGGCGCGGGTCGGGCGGGGGTTCTCGATCATGGACTCGAGGACCTGGGTGGCCACGATGACCGGCTTGGCCCAGCGGCGTGCCAGTTCGATGGCGCGCTTCTGCACGATCGGCACTTCCTCGAGGGGAAGTTCCACACCGAGGTCGCCACGGGCCACCATGATGGCGTCGAAGGCGTCGATAATCTCGTGCAGCTGCTCCACGGCCTGCGGCTTCTCGATCTTGGCGATCACCGGCACGCGGCGGCCTTCTTCGTCCATGATCTCGTGGACGCGGGTGATGTCCGAGGCATCCCGGACGAAGGACAGGGCAACCATGTCCACGCCGCGGCGCATGGCCCAGCGCAGATCGTCCTCGTCCTTTTCGCTCAGCGCCGGGACGTTGACAGCAACGCCGGGCAGGTTGATGCCCTTGTTGTTGGATACCCAGCCGCCAACAATCACCTGGGCAACCACCTTGACGGCGTCGACGTCGATCGCGCGGAGGGCGACCTTGCCGTCGTCGATCAGCAGGGCGTCACCGGGGTTGACGTCCTCGGTGAGGCTCTTGAGCGTCGTGGAGCAGATGTCCTTGGTGCCGGGAACGTCCTCGGTGGTGATCGTGAACGTGTCACCGACCTCCAGCAGGTGCGGTCCGTCAACGAAGCGGCCCAGGCGGATCTTGGGGCCCTGCAGGTCAGCCATGATGGCCACGGCCTTGCCGAGCTGTGCCGCTGCCTTGCGGACGTTCTCGTAGGTGTTGTCGTGCACGGAGTAATCGCCGTGGCTCATGTTCATGCGTGCCACGTCGACGCCGGCTTCCAGCACGGCAAGCGTGTTCTCGAAGCTTGCGATTGCCGGTCCGAACGTGGCGACGATTTTAGCGCGTCTCATATACCTACCCTAGTGGTCTGTTGCATTGATTAAGTTGAAGTGAGGATGAATCCCGGACGACCTGCCGGACTCGAGCTGTTGGACTACAGAACAGCCATCGCACGGTCTGTCGGCGCCACTGGAGCCGGCAGAATGGTGCTGCCCATCAGGAACTTGTCCACCGCGGCCGCGCAGGCGCGCCCTTCGGCGATGGCCCAGACGATGAGCGACTGGCCGCGGCCGGCGTCGCCGGCGACGAAGATGCCCTCGGTGTTGGTCATGTAGTAGCCGTCCCGGGCCACGTTGCCGCGGCCGTCGAAGTCGGCCTGGACCTGGTCGGTGATCCCGGCCGGCTCGGGGCCGGTGAAGCCCAGGGACAGGAAGACGAGGTCCGCGGGGATGATCCGCTCGGTGCCGGCCTTCGGGAGGCGCTTGCCGTCGACGAATTCCGTCTCCGCCACCTTGACGCCCGTGAGTTTGCCGTTTTCCCCGACGAACTCCACGGTGGAGGCGAGGTAGGTGCGTTCGCCGCCTTCCTCGTGGGCGCTGGCGACCTCGAACAGGGTGGGGAACGTCGGCCACGGCTGGTGGCCGGCACGCTCGACGGGCGGCTGCTTGCCGATCGCGAGGGTGGTTACGGACGCGGCCTGGTGCCGGTGCGCGGTGCCGAGGCAGTCCGCGCCGGTATCGCCGCCGCCGAGGATGACGACGTGCTTGCCCGCGGCGTTGATCTGGTTCTCCACGGTCTCCCCCGCCACCACCCGGTTGGCCGGCACGAGGTAGTCCATGGCGAAGTGGACGCCCTCGAGCTCGCGGCCCGGGATCGGCAGGTCACGCGGGACGGTTGCGCCGGTGGCGATCACGACGGCGTCGTACCGGCGGCGCAGCTGCTCCCACGTGACGTCGGTGCCGACGGCCACGCCGGTGCGGAACCGGGTGCCTTCGGCCTTCATCTGCTCCAGCCGGCGGTCCACCTGCTCTTTTTCCATCTTGAAGTCGGGGATCCCGTAGCGCAGGAGTCCGCCGATCTTGTCGTCGCGCTCGTAAACGGCCACAGTGTGGCCCACCCGGGTCAGCTGCTGGGCGACGGCGAGCCCGGCGGGGCCGGAACCGACGACGGCGACCGTCTTGCCGGTCAGTCGCGCCGGGGGCAGCGGGTTGACCCAGCCGTTCTCGAAGGCCTGGTCCACGATCGAGACCTCGACCTGCTTGATGGTCACCGCGGGCTGGTTGATGCCCAGCACGCAGGAGGCCTCGCAGGGGGCCGGGCACAGCCGGCCGGTCCACTCGGGGAAGTTGTTGGTGGCGTGCAGCCGCTCCATCGCTTCCTCGCCCTTGTCCCGCCAGATGAGGTCGTTCCATTCCGGGATGAGGTTGCCCAGCGGGCAGCCCTGGTGGCAGAACGGCACGCCGCAGTCCATGCAGCGGCCGGCCTGGCTCTTCAGGACACCCTTCTCCTGGGCCTCGTAGACCTCTTTCCAGTCCATGATGCGGACGGGAACGGGACGGCGCGGCTGGGTTTCACGCTGACGTACTTTCAGAAATCCGCGTGGATCAGCCACCGGTCACCTCCAGGATTCGAGACCAAACTTCTTCGCCGTCGGGGTCCAGGCCCTCTTCGATGGCGTCAAGACGGGTTTGCAGGACGGCCGCGTAGTCGCGCGGCAGCACCTTGGTTATGCGGGCTGCGGTGTCATCGAAGTTTTCGAGAAGGCGTGCCCCGAGCAGTGACTCGGTTTCCTCGACGTGCTTGACGAGCAGCCCGTGGACGATGTCGCGGTCCTCGGCGTCGAGCTCGCGCAGCTGCAGCTCGCCGGACTCGAGGGCCTGCTTGTTGACGCGTTCGGTCTGGAGGTCCAGCACGTAGGCTGTGCCCCCGGACATGCCGGCGCCGAAGTTTCGGCCGGTGCGGCCGATTATGAGCGTCTGGCCGCCAGTCATGTACTCGCAGCCGTGGTCCCCGATGCCCTCGGCCACCGCGGTGGCGCCGGAGTTGCGGACCAGGAATCGTTCGCCCACCTGGCCGCGCAGGAACATCTCGCCGCTCGTGGCGCCGTAGCCGATCACGTTGCCGGCAATGACGTTGCGCTCGGCCGGGAAAACGTTGGTGCGGTCCGGCCGGACAATGATGCGGCCGCCGGAAAGTCCCTTGCCGACGTAGTCGTTGGAGTCGCCGAACATGCGCAGCGTGATACCGGCGGGCAAGAACGCGCCGAGGGACTGGCCCGCGGTGCCAGTGAGCGTGATGTCAATGGTGTCCGTGGCCAGCACGTCGGTGCTGAAGGTCTTGGTGACGACGTGGCCCAGCATGGTGCCGACGGAGCGGTCCGTGTTGATGACGTTCACCGAGATCTTCACCGGCGTGCGGTCGCTCAGCGCTTCCGCGGCCATGGCGATCAGGCGCTGGTCGAAGTGCTTGTCCAGCTCGTGGTTCTGGCCGGTGAGGTTGCGCAGCGGCGCGTCGTCGTCGAACTCGAGGCCGTGCAGGATCGGATCCAGGTCCAGCCCTTCGGCCTTCCAGTGGTTGACCGCGTCGCGGGAGTCGAGCATTTCGGCGTGGCCGATCGCCTCTTCGATGCTGTGGAAACCCAGTTCCGCGAGGATTTCGCGGACCTCCTCGGCAAGGAATTCGAAGAAGTTGACCACGAATTCGGGCTTGCCGTTGAACCGGGAGCGCAGCTCGGGGTTCTGGGTCGCGACGCCCACCGGGCAGGTGTCCAGGTGGCAGACGCGCATCATGATGCAGCCGGAGACCACCAGCGGTGCGGTGGCGAATCCAAACTCCTCGCCGCCAAGCAGCGCGGCGATCACGACGTCGCGGCCGGTCTTGAGCTGGCCGTCCACCTGCACCACCACACGGTCGCGCAGGCCGTTGAGCATAAGCGTCTGCTGGGTCTCGGCCAGGCCGAGTTCCCAGGGGACACCGGCGTGCTTGAGCGAGTTCAGCGGCGAGGCGCCGGTACCGCCGTCGTGCCCGGAAACCAGCACGACGTCGGCCTTCGCCTTGGTCACGCCGGCCGCCACGGTGCCGATTCCGACCTCGGAGACGAGCTTGACGTGCACCCGGGCCGAGGGGTTGGCGCGCTTGGCGTCATAGATCAGCTGCGCGAGGTCCTCGATGGAGTAGATGTCGTGGTGCGGGGGCGGCGAGATGAGGCCGACGCCGGGGGTGGAGTGCCGTGTACGGGCCACCCAGGGGTAGACCTTCTGCGCCATCAGCTGGCCGCCCTCGCCGGGCTTGGCACCCTGCGCCATCTTGATCTGGATGTCATCGGCGTTGGACAGGTACAGGCTCGTGACGCCGAAGCGGCCCGAGGCGATCTGCTTGACCGCGGACCGGCGGGTGGGATCGAGCAGGCGGTCCACGTCCTCGCCGCCTTCACCGGTGTTGGACTTGCCGCCCAGCCGGTTCATGGCGATCGCGAGGGTCTCGTGGGCTTCCTGCGAGATGGAGCCGTAGCTCATGGCGCCGGTGGAGAACCGCTTGACGATGCTGGAGACAGGCTCCACTTCCTCCAGCGGCACGGCGGGACGCAGGCCGGCCTTGAACTTCAGCAGCCCGCGCAGGGTCATGAGGTTCTCGGACTGGTCGTCCACGCCCCGGGTGTAGGCCTTGAAGATGTCGTAGCGGCGTTCACGCGTGGCGTGCTGCAGCCGGAAGACGGTCTCGGGGTTGAACAGGTGGGGTTCGCCGTCGCGGCGCCACTGGTACTCGCCGCCGCCCAGCAGGGGCTGGTGCGGCAGTTCGATGCCGTTCTCGGGGTAGGCCATGCGGTGCCGGGCCAGGACCTCGGCGGCAATGACATCGAGGCCGACGCCGCCGAGCTGGGAGTGCGTGCCGGAGAAGTACTCGTCCACGAGTTCCTGGCCGAGGCCGAGGGCTTCGAAGGTCTGGGCACCCGTGTAGGAGGCCACGGTGGAGATGCCCATCTTGGACATGATCTTCAGGACGCCCTTGCCGAGGCCCTTGATCAGGTTGTAGACGCCATCATGCGGGGTGACCCCCACGACGTCGCCGGTGGCGATGAGCTGTTCCACGGATTCCATGGCCAAGTACGGGTTCACGGCGGAGGCGCCGTAGCCGATCAGCACGGCGACGTGGTGCGTCTCGCGGACGTCGCCGGCCTCGACCACGAGCGCGGTCTTGGTGCGGTTGGCGCTGCGCAGCAGGTGGTGGTGCACGGCGCTGACCAGCAGCAGGGACGGGATCGGCGCCCACTGGGCGTTCGAGTCGCGGTCCGAGAGCACGACGTACTGGACGCCGCGGTTGATGGCGCCGGAGACCTGCTCGCAGATCTCGGTCAGCCGGGCGCGGAGGGCGTGCTCGCCGCCTTCGGGGCGGTAGAGTCCGCGGACCTTCATGGCGACCCTGTCGCCGTCGGCGCTCTCGATGTTCGCGATCTTGGCGAGCTGGTCGTTGTTGATCACGGGGAACGGCAGCGCGACCTGCGGCTGGCGTACCTGCTTGGTGTCCAGCAGGTTCCCGTTCGGGCCGATCGCGCACATCAGGGACGTGACGAGCTCTTCACGGATGGCGTCCAGCGGCGGGTTGGTGACCTGGGCGAAGGACTGCACGAAGTAGTCGAAGAGCAGCCGGGGCCGCTTGGACAGCACGGCCACTGGCGTGTCCGAGCCCATGGCGCCCAGCGGCTCGGCGCCGGTGCGGGCCATGGGGCCGAGCAGGATCTTCAGTTCCTCGGTGGTGTAGCCGAAGGTCCGCTGGCGGATGTTGACCGAGGCAGCGGTGTGGACCACGTGCTCGCGCTCGGGGAGGTCCTTGAGGTCGATCAGGTTGTCCTTGAGCCATTCGGCCCACGGGTTCGCGGCGGCGACCTCGGCCTTGACCTCGGCGTCGTCAATGATCCGGCCGGACCCGGTGTCCACCAGGAACATCTTGCCCGGGGAGACGCGGCCCTTCTTGACCACCTTGGAAGGTTCGACGTCGATCACGCCGACTTCGGAGGCGAAGACGACGAGCCCGTCTTCGGTGATCCAGTACCGTCCCGGGCGCAGGCCGTTGCGGTCCAGGGTGGCACCGACCAGGTTGCCGTCCGTGAAGGAAACGGCCGCGGGGCCGTCCCACGGCTCCATGAGCATGGAGTGGTATTCGTAGAAGGCGCGGCGTGCCGGATCCATGGTGGCGTGGTTTTCCCAGGCCTCCGGGATCATCATCATGATCGAGTGCGTGATGGGCCGGCCGGAGAGCCAGAGCAGCTCCGCCACCTCATCGAACGATGCCGAGTCTGAGGCGCCCGGGGTGCAGATGGGGAACAGCTCTTCCGGCGAGTCCCCCAGCAGCGGGCTGGAGAGCTGCGACTGCCGTGCCCGCATCCAGTTGCGGTTGCCCTTGACGGTGTTGATCTCGCCGTTGTGCGCGATGGTCCGGAAGGGCTGCGCCAGGGGCCAGGACGGGAAGGTGTTGGTGGAGAAGCGCGAGTGGACGATCGCGAGCTTGGTCTTGAAGCGCTTGTCCGAGAGGTCCGGGTAGAACGGCTCCAGCTGGGCGGTGGTGAGCATGCCCTTGTAGACGATGGTCCGGGAGGACAGCGACGGGAAGTACACGCCGAACTTGTTCTGGGCGCGCTTGCGGATCCGCCAGGCGCGGGAATCGAGCTCGTTGCGCTCGAGGGTTTCGCCGGTGCTGGAGGCGAAGAAGGGCTGCGAGAAGTGCGGCATGCAGGCCCGGGCCATGGCGCCGACCAGGTCGGCGACGATCGGGACTTCGCGCCAGCCGAGAACGGTCAGGCCCTCGTCCGCGGCGAGGCCTTCGATGCCGGCGCGGGCGGCGTCGGATTCGCGCTGCTCGGCAGGCAGGAACGCGGTTCCCACCACGTACTGGCCGGGGGCCGGAAGTTCGAAGTCGGTGACTGCGCGGAAGAATTCGTCCGGGACCTGCATGAGGAGGCCGGCGCCGTCGCCGGTACCTTCATCGGCTCCCACGGCACCGCGGTGCTCGAGGTTGCGCAGGGCGGTCAGGGCGGCGTCGACGATGTCATAGCCAGGCTCGCCGCGGAGCGTGGCGATGATGGCCAGGCCGCAGGCGTCCTTCTCATTCTCCGGGTTGTAAAGTCCGGCAGCGGCCGGAATCGCGGCGAACCTGCTGAAGGGTGACGTGGCGGCCGTGGGCTGGTCCGGAACGGACCAGCTGGGGCTGTGACGAGTTTGGGTCATTGGAGACGTCCTTCCTCCTGATCGTGCGTATGGGAGGGACAACATTGGCCCCACTCAGCACGCCGGTGTGACGGGCGCTACAGAGTGTTTTTCTAACTGGAATTGTAGGCCAGCCCGGCCTCCTGTACTAACAGTTACGCAGGTGCTGACCCGGGCTTGCTTGGACAGCGCCTATCTGCTGCCCACTGCAATCCCTCTTGCCACGACGCTGTGGAGTCGGGCCCTGCGAGCGGTGGCTCCGCAACCCGATGTCCGGCGCTGAGCTACTTGGTGCCCTCAGCCTCCGGGGCGGTTCCAGTTCCCTGGCGGCCGGATACTCCGGCTGCCGGAACTCCGTTGGCGGGCATGCTGCCGCCGGTGGAGTCCTTGACCGCATCCGAGGATGCGGGGACTGGCCCGCTTTGGTTATTCCGGAGATTATCACGGGATTCACTATCTGAGACAGCAGCGTCCGAATGGTGGATGGTTGCCGCGTCCGCGGGGACGGTGGCGCGCTCCCCTTCTTCTGCGTCAGTTTCTTCGACGTCAGTCGCCGCGGCGCCGGCAGCTCCGGTAGCCGTTTTGGGCTCTGCAGGCTGCTTCGCGGCCTTGGTCTCCGCGGACATTTCCTCCGCGGTCCCTGGCTCCACAGCCTTGGCCTCCGCTGACTTTGCTGCAGCAGTCTTTGCCTCCGCAGTCTCTGCTTCCGCAGTCTTTTCTTCGACTGCATTTTCTTCGGCCGGTTCGCGTCCCGGAAGGAACGGGGTGTCCGGCTCCGAGCGCTTCCGCAGGCCCAGGATGATGAAGGCGATCAGGGCTCCGGCAAAGACGAAAATGCTGGTCCAGACGTTGAGCCTGGTGGTGATCCCGAAGAGGCTGATCTGCTCGGCGTCGTCGATCCGCATGGCCTCGATCCAGACGCGGCCCAGCGTGTAGTACATGGCGTACAGGCAGAACAGGCGGCCGCGGCGGAAGCTGAAGCGCCGGTCCAGGGCCAGCAGGATCAGGACACCGGCCAGGTTCCACAGTGACTCGTAGAGGAACGTCGGGTGGAAGAGCGTGTCCGCGGGCATGCCGGCCGGGAAATTGGGGCTGTTGGGATCGATCTGCAGCCCCCACGGCAGCGTGGTGGGGCCGCCGAAGAGCTCCTGGTTGAAGTAGTTGCCCCACCGGCCGATCGCCTGGGCGAGCAGCAGCCCGGGGGCCGCGGCGTCCAGGAACGCGCTCAGCTTCACCCCGGCACGCCGGCAGCCGATCCAGGCACCGACGGCGCCCAGCACGACGGCGCCCCAGATGCCGAGGCCGCCGCGCTGGATCTGCGGAATGAGGGACAGGTCCCCCGTGCCGTCGAAGCCGGGGCCGAAGTAGGCATCGGGCGAGGAGAACACGTGGTAGAGCCGTCCGCCGATGATGCCGAACGGGATGGCCCAGATGGCGATGTCCCAGACGCTGCCCTCAGGGGCGCCGCGGCGCGCCCAGCGGACCGAGGTCAGCCACAGGCCGGCGATGATGCCGGCGAGGATGCACAGGGCGTAGGCGTGGATGCGCAGGGCCCCCCACGGCAGCGGGATGTCGAATCCGGACCAGCTGGGGCTCGGAATGCTCGCGGGAATCATCGCCGCCGCGTGGAGGACTGACTGCATTGCTTACGCTTCTTCCTTGGTGAGGCCGGTGCTGAGGTCTTTCGTCAAGGAGGCTACAGCATCCACGCCGCCGTCCCGGATGGCCGCGACGAGGGCGGTGCCCACAATCACGCCTTCCGCATATTCGGCGATCTCGCGGACTTGACCGGCGTTGGAGACGCCGAGGCCCACGCAGACGCGTTCGGCGCCCGCGGCGTGTGCGGCGGCGACGACATCCTTGGCGGCGGAACTGACCGAGCTACGGGCGCCGGTGACGCCCATGATGGAGACGGCGTACACGAAGCCGCGGCTCGCGTCGACGGTGCGCTTCATGCGTTCCGGAGAGGAGGAGGGAGCCACGAGGAACACCCGGTCCAGTCCGTACTTGTCCGAGGCGGCGAACCATTCGGCTGCCTCGTCGGGGATGAGGTCGGGCGTTATCAGCCCGGCTCCCCCGGCCTCGGCCAGGCGGCGGGAGAACTCGTCCACGCCCATCCGCATCACCGGGTTCCAGTACGTCATGACCAGCACTGCGGCGTCGGTCTTGCTAGTGATGCCGCGGATGACGTCGAAGACCTCCCGCACGTGGAAGCCCTTCGCGAGGGCCTCCGTGGTGGCCGCCTGGATGACCTGGCCGTCCATAACGGGGTCGGAGTAGGGGATGCCGATCTCGATGAGGTCGGCGCCGTTCTCGGCCAGGGCGACGCCGGCCGCAATGGTGGCTTCAACGCTCGGGTAGCCGGCGGGCAGGTAGCCGATCAGGGCTGCCCGGCCCTGGGCGCGGGCGCGGTCAATGGCCGCGGCCGACTTGCTGCTGGACTGGTCGGCTGCCTGGTTGGCATCGTTTGCGGTACTCACAGCTGTTCCCCCTCTTTGGCGATTTCCGCTTCCGGTGAATCCTCGGCCAGCAGGTCGAACCATTCGGCGGCGGTGGCCACGTCCTTGTCGCCGCGGCCTGAAAGGTTCACGAGCACGATTTTGTCCGACGCTTTGCCTGCGTCCCCGCCTCCGGCGGCTTCTGCGGCGAGCCGTTGCCCCACCTTGATGGCGCCGGCGAGGGCGTGGGCAGACTCGATGGCCGGGATGATGCCCTCGGTGCGGCACAGGAGGCGGAAGGCCTCCATGGCTTCGCTGTCCGTGATGGGCTCGTAGCTGACCCGGCCGATGTCGGCGAGGTAGGAGTGCTCGGGGCCGACGCCCGGGTAGTCCAGGCCGGCCGAGATCGAGTGCGACTCGATGGTCTGGCCGTCATCGTCCTGCATGAGGTAGGAGCGCGCGCCGTGCAGCACGCCGGGCTTGCCGAGGGTGATGGTGGCCGCGTGGCGCCCGGTTTCGACGCCGTCGCCGCCGGCTTCGAAGCCGTAGATCTTGACCGAGGGGTCATCGAGGAAGCCGTGGAAGATGCCGATCGCGTTGGAGCCACCGCCGATGCAGGCGCAGACGGCATCCGGAAGCCGGCCGGCCTGGTCCAGGATCTGGGCCCGGGCCTCCTCGCCGATCACTTCGTGGAAGTAGCGGACCAATGCCGGGAACGGGTGGGCTCCGGCGGCGGTGCCCAGCAGGTAGTGCGTGTTGCCCACGTTCGCGACCCAGTCGCGCAGGGCCTCGTTGATGGCATCTTTGAGCGTCTGGGATCCGTTGGTCACGGGGATGACGGTGGCGCCGAGGAGTTCCATCCGGGCCACGTTGAGTGCCTGCCGGCGGCAGTCCTCCGCGCCCATGTAGACCACGCACTCCAGGCCCAGCAGGGCAGCGGCGGTGGCGCTGGCCACACCGTGCTGTCCGGCGCCGGTTTCGGCGATGACCCGGGTTTTGCCCATCCGTTTGGCGAGCAGCGCCTGGCCCAGGACGTTGTTGATCTTGTGCGAGCCGGTGTGGTTCAGGTCCTCGCGCTTGAGGAAGATCCGAACCCCGCCGGCGTGTTCGGCGAAGCGCTTGGCCTCGGTCAGCAGCGACGGGCGGCCGGAGTAGTTCTTGTTCAGGTCGGCGATCTGGGCGATGAACTCGGGATCGGCCTTGGCCTTCTCGAAGGTGTCCTCGAGCTCGTCCAGCGCCGCGATGAGCGACTCGGGCATCCACCGGCCGCCATAGTTCCCGAAGTAGGGCCCCGGGGCGTGCCGCAGGGACTGTTCGCCCTGTGCTGGGTGCTCCTGGGGGCGGCCGCCCTGCAGGAACGCGTCCACGGCACTTTCGTCAGAGCCGGCTGCTGGCGCATCGACCATCAGTCTCACCATCCTGTTCCACTGCTAGCTTTGGGGATCTGCAGACGAGATCCGCTCATTGTCCGGGCAGTTGCGGGCCCGGTACCGCTTTCGGTCCGGACGCGGGCGCCCGGACCGGCAGGCTCAGGCGCGGGCGGCGATTGCCGTTGCGCCGGCAGCCATGAATTCTTCGATCCGCTCGCGGGGCGTCGCGTCGCTGACCAGCGCCTCGCCGACCAGGACTGCGTTGGCGCCGCGGGCCGCGTAGTGCCTGACGTCCTCGACGTCGCGCACGCCGGACTCGGCGACCACGAGCGCGCCGGCGGGAATGCCGCCGGCCAGCTCCGCGAAAACGGAACGGTCGACGTCGAGCGTCTTGAGGTTGCGCACGTTGACGCCGATGATCCGGGCCTCCGCGGCGACTGCGCGCTCGATCTCCTCGGCCGTGTGGGTCTCCACGAGCACGTTCATGCCGAGCTCGCGGCTGAGGGCCGTGAAGTCCCGCAGCTGGGCGTCCGAGAGCGAGGCCACGATCAGCAGGATCAGGTCGGCACCGTGGGCCCGGGCCTCCCAGATCTGGTACTCGTCAATCATGAAGTCCTTGCGCAGCAGCGGGATATCCACTGCTGCCCGGACGGCGTCGAGGTCGGCCAGCGAGCCGCCAAAACGGCGCTCCTCGGTCAGGACACTGATCACGGCGGCCCCGCCGTCGGCGTACTGCGCGGCGAGGGACGCGGGATCGGCGATGTCCGCGAGGCGGCCCTTGGACGGGCTGCGGCGCTTGACCTCGGCAATCACCTTGAGTTGGGCCCGGGTGCTTGAGGTTCCGCCCAGGGCGGCCCAGGCGTCACGGGCGGGCGCCGCAGCGGCGGCGCGCTCCTTCAGTTCCGCAAGTGTGACCAGACGCTGGCGCGCCTGCATATCCTCCCTGACACCGGCATTGATGTCGTCGAGAACGCTCACGCTCAGTGGCCGGAGTTCTTCAGCTTGCTGCCGCCGACGCCGTAGCCGGCCTTGCGCATGGCCCAGCCGGCAAGCAGGCCGATCACCATGATGGCGGCACCCGCGACGAAGATCGGGGTGTTCGCGATCACGAACGCGATGGACGCAACGAGGGCGCCTACCAGCATCACGATCACGCAGGTCCACGCGGCCGGGCTGTTGCCGTGACCCGGCGCTTCGCTGTGATCGACGTCGTCGTAGACGCCCTTCGGGGCAGCGGACGTGGATGCGGAAACAGTGGCTTTGCTCATTGAAATCTCCTCAGGATGAATACTGCTTACATTCTGCCATTTTTTGGCGGGCGTTATTGGCCGCGGCATCGGCTCAGGTGGGGTCGTCACCGCGGGACAGGCGGTCCCAGCTCTCAATCTCGTCCGCGGGGGCGGCCGGCGCTGTGCCACCAGCTGCGGTTCCGCCGGCGGCGGCCGCGTCATATTTGGTTCGGCTCTTCCAGTAGCGGCCGGCCGGCACGATCGCCAGGGCACTGAGCCCCAGCAGTGCGCCGGCGACGACGGCGATCACGGGGAACACCGTCACGTCCACCTGGACGCTGCTGCCGCTGATCCCGGTGGCGGCCGCGATCGATCCCTGCGCAGCGGACAGCGGGTCCGCCAGCACGACGGCTGCCGCGGCGACGATGCCCACGGCCGCGAGCAGGATGATCGCCGTGATGACCCAGCGGGACACCCGGCCGGCGATGGAGGCAGCGAGGCCGCCGGCGAGGGCAACGAGGGCCAGGGCCGTGACGGTGGTCGCGGCCTTGCTGCCCTGGACCTGCAGGCCGTCCTGGCTGGCCACGGCCGCGCCGAGCTGCGTGGGGTCCAGGTGCACCGTAAGCCAGGTCTGGGTGGTGGTCCCGAACACGGCCAGCGCCAGGGCGGCGATCACCAGGACCAGGGTGGACTTGCGGGCCCAGCCTGGGACTGCGGGTCGCGTGGTGGTCTTAACGGTGTTTTTAGCGGTGGCTTCCGGCTGCTCCATCAGTCCTCCGCTCCGGCGTCGGGCGCTGAGTCGATGACGGCGTCAGCGGTGATGTTGTGCAGCGAACCGGCGGTGTGCACGGCGCGGAGCGGGGCGGCAGCCTTGTTGACGGTTTCCTGGGCCTCGGTGGGGTTGACCGAATCGGCCACGATCCCGCCGCCAGCCTGCACGTAGGCGCGCCCTTCCCGGAGCAGGGCCGAGCGGATCGCGATCGCCATGTCCATGTCCCCGGCGAAGTCCAGGTACCCGACCACGCCGCCGTAGATGCCGCGCCGGTGCGGTTCCAGCTCGTCCAGGAGGCGCAGGGCCCGCGGCTTCGGGGCACCGGAGAGGGTGCCGGCCGGGAAGGTTGCCTTGAGGACGTCGTAGGCCTTGGCGGCCGGGGCCAACTCGCCGACCACGGTGGAGACGAGGTGCATGATGTGGCTGAAGCGTTCCACCTCCATGAACTGGGTGACGTCGACAGAACCTGCGACGCAGACCTTGGAGAGGTCGTTGCGGGACAGGTCGACCAGCATCAGGTGCTCGGCGCGTTCCTTCTGGTCCGCCAGCAGTTCCTCGGCCAGGGCCTTGTCCGCCTCCACCGTCTTGCCGCGCGGCCGTGAGCCGGCGATGGGGTGGGTGATGACCTCGTCCCCGGTCACGGTCACGAGGGCCTCCGGCGAGGAGCCGACGATCGTGTACTCGCGGCCCGCGGCATCCTCGAAGCTGAAGAGGTACATATAGGGGCTGGGATTGGTGTTCCGCAGGACCCGGTAGACGTCGAGAGGGTCGGCGCCGCATTCCATTTCGAAGCGGCGGGATATGACCACCTGGAAGACTTCGCCGTCCACGATCGCTTCCTTGCCGCGGTCCAGGGCGGCGAGGTACTCGGATTCGTCCCAGCGTTCCTGCACGCTCGACGCGAAATCCAGGGCCGCGGTCTCCAGCACGGAGACCGGCTGCTCCACGGGGCGGCTGATCTTCTCCAGCAGGGCTTTCACGCGGGCGACGGCGTCGTGCCAGGCCTCGTCGACGCGTTCGGAGCTGTTGTCAAAGTTGATGGCGTTGGCGATCAGCAGGACGGTGCCGTAAATGTTGTCGTGGACCGCCATGTCCGTGACCAGGTTGAGGGCCATCTCCGGGAGTTTGAGGTCATCCTCCGGCGGGCTGGTCAGTTTCTCCCAGTGCCGGACGGTTTCCCAGCCCAGGAAGCCGACCAGGCCGGAGGTGAACGGCGGGAGCCCGTCGAAGCGTTCGGTGCGGAGGGCCGCGACGGTGTCACGGATGGCGTCCACCGGGTTGCCGTCCAGCGGCACGCCGACTGGGGGCTGGCCCAGCCAGTGCGCGTTGCCGTCCTTGGTGGTCAGGGTGGCACGGGAGCGGGAGCCGATGAAGGAGTAGCGGGACCAGGATCCGCCGACGGCCGCAGACTCCATCAGGAACGTCCCGGGCTGGCCCTGGGCGAGCTTGCGGTAGAGTCCGATCGGGGTTTCGGCGTCAGCCAGCACCTTGAGCCGGACGGGGATGACGCGGCTGTGGCCCGCGAGTTCGCGGAACTCTTCGAGGCTGGGGCTGATGATTCCAAGGTCCTGCATGGCTGTGCTTTCCGCCTGTTCGTTAGGGGGACCTGTCACCGGATCCGGTGATGGGATCCTGCCTGGGTCCGGTTCGTGAAGCTTGTGGACGCGCCGGGGGCGCCTAGCCTGCGTGGCCGACGACGGCGTCGAGCTCGCGGCCGTCGAAGCAGGTCCGGGATCCGGTGTGGCAGGCCGCGCCCACCTGGTCCACCCGGACCAGCAGGGCGTCGCCGTCGCAGTCCATGGCGAGCGACTTGACCCACTGCACGTGCCCGGAGGTGTCGCCCTTGCGCCAGTACTCCTGGCGGGAGCGCGAGTAGAAGGTCACGCGTCCGGTCGTCATGGTGCGGTGCAGGGCCTCGTCATCCATCCAGCCCAGCATCAGCACCTCATGGGTGTCGAACTGCTGGACGATCGCGGCCACCAGGCCGGCGCTGTCGCGTTTGAGGGCGTCGGCAAGTCCGGCCGGAAGGGGGCTCGCCGACGCTGCGGGCTCAGGCTGCGTCGAAACGCTGTTGGCGGGCGTGTTGGCGGGGGCGGGCTGCTCAGACATCAGATCAAGTCTAGTGCCTCCGGGCGGGCTGCCGGCCTGTGGGTCCGCCCGCCGCTTAACACTGGCGCGCCATTGGGGCCGCCTGCCGCGTCCATCCGCCCAATGACGCGGCCGGGCACGGTCATGGCGGCGATTCCTGTGCCCACGCACGGCCGTCTCGTGCTAGTTTCACAAGTGATGCATTTCGTCGAACCGTCCCGAGAAGTCCTGGCCGAAACCCTGCTGGCGGCCGGTCCCGATGCTGCCACGCTCTGTGCGGGTTGGCGCACCCGCGATCTTGCCGCGCACTTGTACCTCCGCGAGCGAAAAATCGCCGTCGGACTGGGCCTCATGTTCAAACGCCTGTCCAAGGCCTCGGACCAGGCGACGGCCCAACTCGCGGACACGCTGAAGACCCCCGAGGACTACGCCAAGCTGGTCAACGACTTCCGTGCCGGTCCCCCGGCGTTGTCGCCGCTGCGGATCAAGGCCCTGGACGAGAGCTCCAACCTGATCGAGTATTTTGTGCACACCGAGGACGTCCGCCGCGCCGTGGACCGCTGGGCCCCGCGCGCCCTCGACCAGGAGTACTCGGACGCCCTGTGGGATGAGCTGGTCAAGCGGGCAGCTATCCTGTACCGCGGCGTGGATCTGGGCATTGTGCTGGTCAGTCCGTCCGGCCCCAGGCACGTGGCCAAACGGGCCCCCGTGTCGGTGGCCATCGTCGGCGAGCCGGGCGAACTCCTCATGCACGCGCACGGCCGCACCCGCCACGCGCTCGTGACCTTCGAAGGCCAGCCGGACGCCGTCGCGCTCCTGCAGTCCGCCGAAGTCGGGCTCTAAACCAAACAACGCGGGGTCACCTAGCGCCAATAATCCCTTCGGGATGGGCGCTGAGTGACCCCGCGTTGCTCTAAGCGGGTGGCTTAGCGGACCTCGAAGCCGGCCTCGCGGATCGCGGCCTTGACCTGGGCGATCATGTCGAGGGGCCCGAAGTGGAAGACCGAGGCCGCCAGGACAGCGTCGGCGCCTGCGGCCACTGCCGGCGGGAAGTGTTCGGGCTTGCCGGCGCCGCCGGAGGCGATGAGCGGGACCTTGACCCCAGCCCTCGCCAGGCGGATCAGTTCCAGGTCAAAGCCGTCCTTGGTGCCGTCGGCGTCGATCGAGTTGAGCAGGATTTCGCCCACCCCGCGGTCGGCCGCCTCCTTTGCCCACGCGATGGCATCGATTCCGGTCCCCTGCCGTCCGCCGTGTGTGGTCACTTCAAAGCCCGACGGCGTGGGCACTGAGCCGGGGCGCGTGCGCCGGGCGTCGAGGGAAAGCACCAGGACCTGGGAACCGAAGTGCCGGGTGATCTCGTCGATCACATCCGGCCGGGCCACGGCCGCGGTGTTGATGGCAGCCTTGTCCGCCCCGCAGCGCAGGAGTTTGTCCACCTCGGCGACGCCGCGAACGCCGCCACCGACCGTCAACGGGATGAAGACTTCCTCGGCGGTGCGGCGGACGACGTCGAACGTGGTCTCCCGGTTGCCGGAGGAGGCAGTGACGTCCAGGAAGGTCAGCTCGTCGGCGCCGCTGTTGTCGTAGCGGTGCGCCAGTTCCACCGGGTCCCCGGCGTCGCGCAGGCCTTCAAAGTTGATGCCCTTGACCACGCGGCCGGCATCGACGTCGAGGCACGGGATGACGCGCACGGCAACAGTCATGACTTCTCCTGGTGTTTGCTGGAGGACGGTGGCGGGTGGATGCTCAGATGCGGCAGGCGTGGATGCTGCTGACCAGGATGGCGCGGGCGCCGAGGTCGTAGAGCTCATCCATGATCCGGTTGGTTTCCCGCTTGGGGACCATGGAGCGGACGGCCACCCATTCCGAATCGCGCAGCGGCGAGACGGTGGGCGATTCCAGGCCCGGAGTCAGTCCGGCGGCCTGTTCGACAAGTTCCTTGCGGATGTCGTAGTCCATCAGCACATACTGCCGCGCCACCAGGACGCCCTGGAGCCTGCGGATCAGCACCTCAGTGGCCGGGTTCTGCTCGCCCTTGCGGCCGATCAGCACCGACTCGGAATTCAGGATCGGCTCGCCGAAGATCTCCATGCCGGCAGCCTTGAGCGTGGTGCCGGTCTCGACGACGTCGGCAATCGCGTCCGCGACGCCCAGGCGCACGGAGGATTCCACGGCGCCGTCGAGGCGGACCACCTTGGCGTTGATGCCGCGCTCGGCCAGGTAGCCGCGCAGCAGTCCGTCATAGCTCGTGGCGAGGCGCTTGCCCTCGAGCTCGGCGACGGTGGTGAAGTCGCCTACCGGGCCGGCGAAGCGGAACGTGGACGCGGCGAAGCCCAGCGGCAGCAGCTCCTCCGCCTCGACCTCTGCGTCGAGAAGCAGGTCGCGGCCGGTGATGCCGACGTCGAGCGTTCCCTGCCCCACGTACACGGCGATGTCGCGCGGGCGCAGGAAGAAGAATTCAATGTCGTTGTCCGGGTCCACCATGACAAGCTCGCGGGTGTCGCGGCGCTGGCGGTAGCCTGCCTCGGCCAGCATGGCCGCGGCAGCTTCGGACAGGGATCCCTTGTTCGGGACGGCAACTCTAAGCATGGGAAAAGTCTCTCTTGGGTGTGGAAGTCTCTGTGGGGGCACATCGGCCACGCGGTGCACGGGATCCGCCAGGGATGTCATGGCGGTTTCCGGTGCGGGCGCGGCTACAGATGCTTGTAGACGTCTTCCAGGGTGAGTCCTTTGGCGAGCATCAGAACCTGCAGGTGGTACAGCAGCTGCGAAATTTCCTCGGCTGCGGCTTCATCGGATTCATACTCGGCAGCCATCCAGACCTCGGCTGCTTCCTCCACGACCTTCTTGCCGATGCCGTGGACTCCGGAATCCAGTTCGGCGACGGTGCGGGAGCCTTCCGGGCGGACGGCTGCCTTTTCACTCAGTTCTGCGAACAGCGACTCGAAATTCTTCACGCCCCCAAGCCTACTTGCTCCCGGCGCGGGAACACCTGCCGGGCCGTTGCATGACGGACGGGATGTGAGGCAATACATAAAACACGGCCGGCGCGGACAGCCAGGGTGGCCTCCGCGCCGGCACTGGCTGGAGCCTGGGTGCTCAGCCGAACTGCTTGAGGGTCACTGCCGTGGCCAGGGCGGYGGTGACCGCCTCGTGGCCCTTGTCCTCGGTGGATCCCGGCAGGCCGGCCCGGTCGATCCCCTGCTGTTCGGTATCGCAGGTCAGCACGCCGAAGCCCACGGGGACACCGGTGCGGACGCTGACCTCGGTCAGGCCCAGGGTGGCTGCCTCGCAGACGTATTCGAAGTGCGGTGTGCCGCCGCGAATGACGACGCCGAGCGCCACGACGGCGTCGAAGTGCGGTGCCAGGCGGGCCGCCGCGACGGGGAGTTCAAAGGTGCCGGGGACCCGCAGGACGGTCGGTTCGCTGATGCCGGCGTCCTTCGCGGCGCGCAGGGCGCCGTCGAGCAGTCCGTCCATGATTTGGGTGTGCCAGCTCGCGGCCACGATGGCCAGTTTGAGCTGCGAGGTTTCCTCGGGCTTGAAGGTGCTGAGGTCGATCTGGGGGGCGCCGTGGCCGCTCATAGGTTAATCCTTGCTGTTGGGTCTAGGTGGGTGGGACGGCCCGGGGGCCACCCGGTCAGTCGTGGTCGGGCTCGAATCCGGCCATTCCGGCGGCCGGCGCGGGTTCACCGTCCAGGACCAGGCGGTGATCCATCCGGTCCTTCTTGGTCTGCAGGTAGCGGATGTTCTGCTCGCGCGAGGGAACCTCGGTGGGAACCATCTCCACTACCCTGACCCCTGCCTGGGCGAGCCGGTCCTGCTTGTCCGGGTTGTTGCTCAGGAGCCGGATCTCATGGAGGCCCATCTCTGCGAGGATCTGGGCCGCGGCCTTGTAGCAGCGCGCGTCGACCGGCAGCCCAAGCTGCTCGTTGGCCTCCACAGTGTCAAACCCGGCTTCCTGCAGGGCGTAGGCCTTCATCTTGTTCGCCAGGCCGATCCCGCGGCCCTCCTGGCCGCGGAGGTACAGCAGCGTGCCGCCGAGTTCGTTGATCAGCTCGAGGGCATAGGCCAGCTGCTCGCCGCAGTCGCAGCGGTAGGAACCGAATACGTCGCCGGTGAGGCACTCGGAATGGAGGCGGACCAGCGGGGCCTGGCCGTCAGTGGGGGGCATCGGCGAACTGACCGCCAGGTGTTCCGCGCCGGTAGCCAGGTCGGTCCAGGCCTGCGCCACGAAATTGCCAAAGGCGGTGGGCAGCTGGACGATGGGTCCTGCGCTGACCGGATGCGGTTGGCGCGCCATGGGCATCTCTTCTCGGGTCTTCGAAGTCGTCACTTTTTCTCCTCCATCAGACGGGGTCCGTTGCGTGGCTGCCGTGCTGCCCCGCCTCGAGGTAGGCCACCAGATCCGCAATCGAAATCAGGGGGCAGCCATGCTCGATGGCGAAGCCACGCAATCCGTCCAGCCGCATCATTTCTCCGTTGTCGTACACCAGCTCTGCTATCACTCCCACGGGCTCCAGGCCCGCCAGCCGGCACAGGTCCACGGCCGCCTCAGTGTGGCCGGGACGTTCCCGCACTCCCCCCTTAACGGCGCGGAGGGGGAAAACATGCCCGGGACGGGTCAATGATTTCGGCTGGCTTTGCGGGTCGGCCAGGATCCGTGCCGTCAGGGCGCGGTCCGTGGCGGAAATTCCGGTGCTGACACCCACCGCGGCGTCGCAGGACACGGTGTAGGCGGTGCCCTTCGCGTCCTCATTGACCGCCACCATCGGCGGCAGCGCAAGGGCGTCGGCGCGGTCGGCGTCGAGCGGTACGCAGATCACACCGGAGCTGTAACGGACCGTCCAGCCCATCAGCTCGGGGGTCGCGTGCTCGGCGGCGAAGATGATGTCGCCTTCGTTCTCGCGGTCTTCGTTATCCACCACCAGGACCGGTCGTCCGGCTGCCATGGCGCTGATGGCATCCTCAATCGGGTCCAGGCCTACCCGGCCGGCATCTGGGGTGGCGGCAGCTGGGGTGGCGGCGCCGAGCGCCTTTGCCAAGCCATGGGCAGGATCTTTGACGCGGCTCATTTCGTGGCCCCTTCCGAGAGTGCTGCCTCGCCTGCGGGCACGGCGGCTGCTTCTGCGGAAGCGTCGGGCGCCCGGTGTGCGGCGGGGCCGGTTCCGCCGGCAAAGGACAGGAGGCGTTCGGTGTACTTGGCCAGGACGTCGACCTCGAGGTTGACGTGGCCGCCGACTGCCTTCTGGCCCAGCCCGGTTTCGGCCAGGGTTGTGGGGATCAGCCCCACTTCGAACCACGGCGCCGGATCGTTGGCCGGGCTCACAGTGGTAACGGTGAGGGAGACGCCGTCGACGGCGATGGAACCCTTTTCGGCGATGTAGCGGGCCAGTCCGGCCGGCACTCCAAACCGGAGCCGGTCCCAGTTGCCGAGGCCCTCGCGTTCCAGGAGCCGGCCGACGCCGTCGACGTGCCCCTGGACCACGTGGCCGTCCAGCCGCCCGCCGGCGGGCACGCAGCGTTCCAGGTTGACCGGATCGCCGGCGGTGAGTTCTCCGATGGTGCTGCGGTCAAGGGTCTCGCCCATGACGTCGACGCTGAAGTCCCTGCCGTCGATCTGGGTGGCGGTGAGGCAGACACCGTTGACCGCTATGGAACCGCCCAGGGCGAGGCCGTCCGTGGTGCCGGGCGCGTGGAGCCGAACGGTGGCGCTGTCCCCGTTGCGTTCAACGGAGAGCACCTTTCCCTGCTCGGCGATAATTCCGGTAAACATCAGTTGCCTCCTGCGGCGGTGTCCGCGCCGGTGCGGTGCGGGGTTGTATCGGACGAAGTAGGGGTGGCGGTGGGGACGGCCGCGGTGGCTGGCGTGGCCGGTGCGGCTGCCGTGGCCGGGCGAAGATGCAGCCGGAGGTCGCGGCCGAGGGCATGGACGGCACCTCCGGAGGCCGGGTCCCATTCCCAGTGTTGGGCGTCGGCCAGGGTGGCGATGCCAAGGTCCTCCAGGGCCGCTGTGCCCGAGCCAAGAAGCGTCGGCGCCAGGTAAACGATGAGCTCGTCGACCAGGCCCGCCGCAAGGAACGCGCTCAGCACGCGGGAGCCGCCCTCCACCATGAGGTGCCTGACCCCGCTGTCGAACAGCTGGTCCAGGGCCTCGCGCGGGTCGCGGGTGGCCAGGTGCAGGACGTTGCCGTCTGCCCCGTGGATGGCGGCGTCCTCGGGAATCCCCCGGTACCCCATGACGGCGCGCAGCGGCTGTTTGCCGGCGGCCTCGCCGTCGGCGTTCCGGGCCGTAAGCCGTGGGTTGTCAACGAGGACTGTCTGGGTACCCACCAAGATCGCGTCAATCCTGCCCCGCAGGGCGTGATTGTCCGCGAGCGACTCCGGGCTGGAGATCCACTGGCTGGTGCCGTCGCTGGCGGCGATGCGGCTGTCGAGGGTCTGCGCGATGTGCAGGGTTACAAAGGGCCGTTTGGCGTCGACGGCGTCGAACCAGCGCCGGTTCAGGTCCAGTGCGGCGTCGGCGGCCAGCCCGGAGCGGACCCGGACGCCCGCGGCGCGGAGCGTCACGGCGCCGCCGGCGGCCGGATCGTGGGGGTCGTCGATGGCATAGATGACGTCGGTGATGCCGGCGTCGATGATGGCCTGGGCGCAGGGGCCGGTGCGGCCGCAGTGGTTGCAGGGTTCCAGGGTCACCACCATCGCGGTGCCGCGCAGGTCCTGGCCGGCCGCCGTCGCCTGGGTGATGGCGTCAGCCTCGGCATGCGCGGTCCCCGCTCCCCGGTGGTAGCCGGTGGCGAGGTGCGTTCCGTCGGGCCCCATGATGACGGCGCCTACGAGCGGGTTGGCGCCCCGCGGGCCCTGCGCGGCGGCGGCGAGGGCATCCTGCATCGCAGCATTTTCGGCAGCGCTGAATTCGACGGCGCTGAATTCGCCAGTGCTGGATTCGGCGGCGCTGGATTCGGCGGCGCTGGGTGGGCGGACGGCGTCGGGCACGCCGATTGCGGCCGTCGCAACGGGCTGTGAGCCGCTCATGCCCTGACCGCCAGGTCGGGGGCCGGTTCATCGGATGCTGCCGTGGCGGAAACTGCTGCGCCGGAACGTGCCGCGACCCGGGCCGCGCGCCACCAGACAAAGAACCCGGCCAGCGTGAAGAAGCCGTAGAACAGGTACATGAAGGCGCTGGCGAAATACCCGGCGCTGAAGAGCAGGGGGACGCCTACGATGTCGACGGCTACCCAGATGAGCCAGAACTCCGTCCAGCCGCGCGCCATCCCGTAGGTGGCGAGCAGGGACCCCATGAAGGTCCAGGCGTCGGCCCAGACCGGAGGGTAGGAGCCGAGCGAATCGAAGACCGGGGTGAGCGCCAAGGTGCCGGCCACCAGCGATGCTCCCAGGAGCAGCCGGGTTTTGTTGCTGGCCCAGCGTGGCGCAATGGCTTCCGCGGCGCCGCTTGTATGTGCGGCCTGCCGCCAGCGGTACCAGCCATAGACGGCGACGCCGATGAACATGATCTGGCGACCTGCCTGGCCCCACAGCGTGGCCGGCGTCGCCGAGCCGAAGACATTGCCAAGGAAGACGGTCAGGAGCAGGAGATTGCCGGCGATGCCGACGGGCCAGGCCCAGACCCGGCGGCGCATGCCTCCCAGGGCGCCGGCGAGCCCAAAGATGTTGCCAAGCACTTCGCGAAGAATCAGGACAGATCCGCCTACCGGGATCTGTGCTTCGAAGAGCCATCGCAGAAAGTCCATGTGTATGTCGTTCCTTCCCTTAAGAACCGCGATGGCTCCGGGGGTATACGACAGCACAATTATGCGGTGCCTTGTGGGCACCGCCGTAACAGCTGTACGTGCTTCTCTCATCCAGACTTTAACTGTCGGTATCGGAATTTCACCGATTCAACCGTTTGCCGGCGTCCTTCCCGAAAGAAGGCGCTGGCGCGCGGGTCGCGGACTGTCACCGCCGGTTCGGACTTACACCGACCCCGGAGCACGTATGTGTGTTGCTATTCTGACACAACCCGGACCGGTCTCCGGCTATTCCCGGTCGCAGAAGTTACGGTCTGAGTCATCTTTGCGTGGCAGTTCCCTCCAGGGACCGCCGGGCCCTCAGCGGCTTCCGGCCGCGCGGAGCCGTTCGATCGCGTCCGCCGGGTCCGCGGCGCCGTATACGGCCGATCCGGCGACGAAGACGTTTGCTCCCGCTTCCGCCGCACGCACGATCGTCTCCTCGGTGATGCCGCCGTCGACCTGCAGCGCCACGCCCACGCCGGAGCCGTCAATGGCCGCGCGGGCCCGCCGGATCTTCGGCAGCGTCAGGTCCAGGAATGACTGCCCGCCGAAACCGGGCTCAACCGTCATGATCAACAGCAGGTCCAGTTCCGAGAGCATGTCCAGGTAGGGCTCTACGGGAGTGCCGGGACGCAGTGCCATGCCGGCCTTGGCGCCGCGGGCCCGCAGTTCCCGCGCGAGTTTGATGGGCGCGATCGAGGCTTCGGCGTGGAACGTCACTGAGGCGACGCCGGCGTCGGCGAAGCCCGGTGCCCAGCGGTCGGCGTCGGCGATCATCAGGTGGGCGTCCAGCGGCACCGGGCTGACGGCCTGGATGCGCTGCACTACGGGCAACCCGATGGTCAGGTTGGGCACGAAGTGGTTGTCCATGACGTCCACATGCACCGCATCGGCATTGCTGATGCGGCGCAGTTCGGCTTGAAGGTTGACGAAATCTGCCGAAAGGATGCTCGGGTTGATGCAGCACTGGGCCATGGATGTCCTTCTTGTTCGTACTCAGCTGGTTCGTTTTGGCTGGTTCTTTTCCAGGTATCAGTGCCCCAGTATCGGTGAGACTCAGGCCTTCTTGTGAATAAGCGCCAGGAACATTGCGTCCGTGTGGTGCACGTGCGGCCAAAGCTGCGCGGTGAGCTCATTGCCGGCCTCGAGGTGGCCGGTGAGGCTGACGCTGTCCAGCACGGCGCCGGCGTCGAGGAGCTCGAGGTCCTCTCGCTTACGCAGGACATCACTCACGACGGCGGTCGTCTCCGCAGGGTGCGGCGAGCAGGTGACGTACGCCACCACGCCGCCGGGTTTGACGGCGTCGATCGCTGATTTGAGCAGCTGGCGCTGCAGCGGACCAAGGTCTACGAGGTCCTTGGGCGTGCGCCGCCAGCGTGACTCCGGGCGCCGGCGCAAGGCGCCCAGGCCGGTGCACGGGACGTCAACGAGGACGCGGTCGAAGGATTCCGGCTGCTCCGCGCCAATCTCACGGCCGTCGCCGGTCCTGACTTCCCAGGCCTCCCGCGGGACGGCCGAGAGGGCTTGGCGGACCAGTTTGGCACGGTGCGGGGCGAATTCGTTGGCCAGCAGGTGCGCGCCGCGCTGCCGGGCGAGGGCTCCGAGCAGGGCGGCCTTGCCGCCCGGGCCGGCACAGAGGTCGAGCCAGCGTTCCTCCGCGCCTCCGCTGCCCGCTCCCCCATCTCCGCTGGGATTCCCGCCGAGGTCGACGGCGGCCATAGCCCGTGCCACGAGCTGCGAACCGACGTCCTGGACACGGGTGCTTCCGTCGCGGACCGAGGCAAGCCGGCCGAGGTCCCCGCCACTGGAGAGAGCCGATCCCTCGACGAGTTCACCCGGGGTGGCCCCGCCTTCCAGGGCCTCGTCCAGGCTGCCGACGCCGGGCAGCGCCACGAGATTCACCACGGGCGCGGCGTTATCGGCCTCGAGGAGCGCGTCAATCTCGGCAGCCGACCGGCCGTGAGCCACCAGCGATTGGCGGAGCGCGCGGACGATCCACTCCGGGTGGGCGTAGCGGATGGACGCGATCGTGGTGGCATCGGTCTCGGTGCTGAGCAGCAGCTCAAGCCATTCTTCAAGGGTGTGTGCGGAGACCTTTCGCAGCACGGCATTGATCAGTGCCGAGGGCCCGGCACCGATCACGGCCCGGGCCAGGCCGACAGTCTGGTCCAGGGCGGCGTGGGCGGGCACGCGCATTGCGAGCAGCTGATGAACGCCGATCCGGAGCGCGTCGAGGATGGCCGGATCCAGTTCGTCCAGCGGCCGGTCAACGCATCGCGCCAGGATCGCGTCGTACGTGCCTTGGCCGCGGAGGGCGCCGTAGCTGAGCTCGGTGGCGAAACCGGCGTCGCGCTTGTCCAGCCCGTGGTGCCGGATCCGGGCCGGCAGCACGAGGTTCGCGTAGGCGTCCTCAGACGCCACGGCGCGGAGCACTTCGAAGGCAACCAGCCGGGCAGGATCGGCGCGGCGGGTGCGCTGTGACGGTGCGTTCTCGGTGAAGCCGCGCTGCGGACCGCGGTTGCGTTCCCGGCCCTGGGCGTTGCGGATGCTGCCGTCACGTCCCCGGCCGCCCTGGCCACCACCCTGCCCGGCGCCGCGCTGAGGGCCCCTGCCTCGGCTGCTGCCGCTGGTCCCGGACTCGCTCATTCGAATACCACGCTTTCAAGTGTTGCCTGCCCACGCGCCCAATCAGCGGCGGTCATCATTTTCTTGCCCGCGGGCTGGACCCGGGTCAATTCCACGGGGTGCGACCCCGTGCCTACAAGGACGCGTTTCCCGTCCATGGCCAGCTGTCCGGGCCGAAGCGCGGCGGACTCCGGGGCGGGTTGCACCGGTTCCAGTTTGATCCGTTGGCCATCGAGCAAGGTCCAGGCTCCGGGCTCCGGCGTGACGCCGCGGGCCCTGCGCCCGATCGCCAGGGCGGGCTGCCGCCAGTCGAGCCGGCCGTCCTCGAGACTGAGCTTGGGTGCCAGGCTGACCTCGCCCTGTTGCGGCATCGCGGCGGCCTTACCGGCGTCGATGGCGGACAGCGTCTGGGCCAGCAGGACGGCACCGCTGTGGGAGAGCCGTTCCAGCAAGGCCCCGGCGGTGTCGCCGGGGTGCACGGTCTCCGTGAGCGTTCCGAAAACCGGACCGGTGTCCAACCCCTCTTCAAGACGGAAGGTCACAGCACCGGTGACGTCGTCGCCTGCAATGACGGCACGCTGCACGGGGGCGGCGCCGCGCCAGGCCGGGAGCAGGGAGAAGTGCAGGTTCACCCAGCCGTGGCGGGGAACGTCCAGGGCTGCACGGGGAATCAGTCCGCCGTAGGCAACGATCGCCGCGACGTCCGGCGCAGCGCCGGCGATGCGGGCGGTGACCTCGGCATCCACCTTGGCAGCGTGGATGACCTCGATGCCAAGCTCGGTGGCCCGGGCCGCCACCGGCGACGGCGTCAGGACCCGTTTGCGTCCCAGCGGGGCGTCAGGTCGGGTGAGGACGGCGACGACGTCGAACCCGGCGTCAACAAGGGCGTCCAGGGAGGGCACGGCGACGGCGGGGGTCCCCGCGAAAAGAACCCTCACGGGTTGAGCCCGAAGCTGGACCCGCCAAAGCTCGTCCCGACGCTTTTCGCGCGCTTGGTTGTTGTCTGTTCCGTAATGGCGTCGTAGTTGGCATTGCGGATGGCGCGCAGGGCGGCCTTCCGGTCATCGCCCTCCAGCCGGTCCGTGTAGAGGATGCCGTCCAGGTGGTCGGTCTCGTGCTGGAAGCAGCGCGCCAGCATGTCCTCGCCCTCCACCGCGACGGGGTTCCCATGAAGGTCCACGCCGGTCACGCGGGTATGGCGATACCGGCGCACCGGGAAGCCGAGTCCCGGGATGGACAGGCATCCCTCCACCTGGTCCGGCTGGAAGTCCTCGCTGTTTTCCAGCACGGGGTTGATGATGTGACCCTCGACGCCACCGATCCGGTAGGTGAAGACACGCAGGCTCACACCGACCTGGGGCGCGGCCAGGCCTGCGCCTTCGACATCCTCCATGGTTTCAGTCATGTCGGCGACGAGCTTTGCCAGTTCAGGCCCGAATTCCGTCACGGGATCGGCGACTGTGCGCAACACAGGATCGCCGATGATGCGGATATTCAAAATGGCCATGTGCAGTCTGTCCTCACGGTGGTCGGCTAGGGATCCAGTCCAGTTTAGTTGCAGCTGCCGGGCCAGCGCTCCGGCTCAGGGTTCCCGGCTCAGCGCTTCACGGGAGGTGCCAGCGGGAGCAGCGCCGCTCCGGCGGTTGCCGTATCGGCGGACATTTCCCAGACGCGGCGCAGCGCACAGAATTTCCACCAGTGATGCTTCAGGACATCGGGGTTGGCCCGCTGCGGGCGGACTTCGGTCTCGCCCACCGCCACCGCCAGGAGGATCGGGGATTCACCATGCTGCCAGGCCTCCCACTCCCCCGCCACGGGATCGACCAGGCTCTCCTCTGCCTTCATGCCGGCGACGAGCTGCATGACCACCTTGTCATCCAGCGGCTTGACGGTGCCGTCCCGGCTGGTGCCCTTCGTCTTGTAGTCGATGAGGCAGGTCCTGCCGTTGATCTTTGCCACGAGGTCCAGGGTGCCGGCGTAGCCGACAGTCTTGTTCCACACCGTAATTTCCGGGGCGATGGGCTCAACCTGGAACAGTTCCCACCATTCGTCGAAGCGCGCCGCGAAGGCTTCCTCACCGTTGGCGGCCAGCGCCTCCCGCGTTTCCTTCATCTGGTGCGGCCGGCCGAGCGCACGCAGCGCAACCTGCTCACAGTAGTTGTGGACCCGGTCCCCGCGCTTAGCTGCCTCGTCCCGGTACGACTCCGCCGCCTTGGCTGCGCGGCTTACCGCCTGGCGCAGTTTGGCGGGGCTTCCCAGGATGCCGGAGAGCTCGGGATCCTGGGCCAGGCTGTTCGCGCCCATATATCCAAACCAGCCATCCAGGCCATGAGGCTGCTGGCCGATCACCGTGGTGATGGAGGGGACGGAGAACTGTGCCGATGTGGAGCGGGCGTACATGCGGCCGTAGTCAGTGGCGTGGGCGAGGAGTGGAGCGGTCATATGAAGACTCTTTCACGGGGGTCAGACAACGGTGAAAAGCAAAATGGCCCACCCCGCTGAGTCAGCGGAACGGACCATTTCGTTAGTGGGCGATACTGGGTTCGAACCAGTGACCTCTTCGGTGTGAACGAAGCGCGCTACCACTGCGCCAATCGCCCTAACGACATTGAATGCTAGCCCACCCGGACGGATTTTAGAAATCGGCCAGCAGAACCCGGCCGCACCTCGGATCCGCACTCCCGTCACCAGTGCCGAGGTCCTGTGTCTGCGAGGCCGTCATATTGCAGAGCGGCTTCGCCCGTCTCCATGCCGCTTTCTCTATGGCGCTTTCACTATGGCCCAGTCTTTAGGGTCCGCTGCATCCGGATCCGCATTCAGCTGCGACTTGTTCCGCGGCTCGAAAGGAGTGCGCTAATTACAGCGCTGTAATTAGCAAAATCCCCTAGAAATCAAGGAAGTAGGGACATCGAAGGAAGGCCGACGTGTCTCGATTTGTAGATTCCCTGAACCTCCTATAGAGTTCTTACTCGTTGGAACGCGAGGAAATGCCAAATGCGGCAGGGAAATGCACCCCAACAATGCGGACGTAGCTCAGCTGGTAGAGCACCACCTTGCCAAGGTGGATGTCGCGAGTTCGAATCTCGTCGTCCGCTCGCAGGACACTGTCACGGCAAAGGTTTTTCGGAATCCTGTCTACACGGTGGGTTGGCCGAGAGGCGAGGCAGCGGCCTGCAAAGCCGTATACACGGGTTCGAATCCCGTACCCACCTCGGTGAAAACCCTGGTTTCCGGTTCCGACCGGATGCAAGGGGCGATTGGCGCAGCGGTAGCGCGCTTCCCTGACACGGAAGAGGTCACTGGTTCGATCCCAGTATCGCCCACCAAAGCAAGGCAACTTGCTTGATGCAGAACCACCGGCACAGCCGGCAAGGACTTCATAAAATTGCGGACGTAGCTCAGCTGGTAGAGCACCACCTTGCCAAGGTGGATGTCGCGAGTTCGAATCTCGTCGTCCGCTCTGTTGTGTATTAGATTCACAAAAATCCACTCCGGATTCTTCCGGTTGCGGGCGATTGGCGCAGCGGTAGCGCGCTTCCCTGACACGGAAGAGGTCACTGGTTCGATCCCAGTATCGCCCACCATCAAGCAGCTCTCCGGAGCTGCTTTTTTTCATGCCCACAACCGGAGCGGCCCGCGCCCGCGGCGCCTCAGCGCCCGTCCCGCAGCGGCACTTGCCCCGCGAACCCCGCGCCRCCCGTTCCCCGACCGGGCCACAAGACTCTTGACAGCGCCGACTACGGGAAGCGGCTCAACCCTTGGCACGATCTTCTGCGGCAGTTACTATCGAAGCCGGAGGAGCGATCTGGCTCCGCGACCGAAGGGAGGTGCCCGTGGGTTTACTTGACGATCTGAAGGGCAAGGCTCAGCAAGTCATTGGTGGCAACGAAGAGACCATCAAGGACGGCATCGAGAAGGCCGGCGATTTCGTCGACTCGAAGACCGGCGGCAAATACGCCGATCAGGTCGATGCAGTGCAGAAGGGTGCTTCCGACTTCGTGGACAAGGCAGACGACCAGCCCAACGAGGCTCGTGTCGCCAATCAGCCGCCCGTCGCGGAAGAGCCCCCTGTAGCCGGTGAACCCCGGCAGCAGGGCCTCTGACCCAGGTACGTCAGCGAGGTGTCGGTCCCGCCGGGAGGCGGCGCCGGCACCTTCGGCGTTTAAGGCGCCTTAAAGAACAACGCGGGTTCACTTCGCGCCCATCCGGTAGGCCAGGGATGGGCGCGGAGTGACCCCGCGTTGCTGTGTGCTGTGTGCCGTGGGAGCGTCACAAGCCGTGTAAGCCGTGTGAGCCGAAGGGGCCTGGAGCGGCTACGACGGTTCGTGGTTTTGGCCCTCGCGGGCTAGCGCCGTGAGCCGGGAGACGGCGCGGAAGTATTTCTTCATGTACCCGCCGGTCATCATTTCCTCGGTGAAGAGCTGGTCGAACGGCACACCGCTGGCAAGGATGGGCACGTCCTTGTCGTACAGCCGGTCCGCCAGCACCACGAAGCGCAGCGCCACGGCCTGCTCGGTGATCGTGTGCACGTTCTTCCAGACGACGCCCTCGATTCCGTCCAGCAGCTGGCGGTAGCGGCTTGGGTGCACGCCCGCCAGGTGGTTGATCAAGGTGCTGAACTCATCGCGGGCCACTGTCTTGCCGTCGAATTCGGCATGCATCTGGTGCGTCAGGTCATCGTTGCGCAGCGGCGCGGGCGCGGCCGGCAGGCCACGGTGGCGGAAGTCCTCGCCGTCGATCCTCACGACGTCGAACTGGTCGGCCAGCACCTGGATTTCGCGGGCGAAGTCGACGGCCGCGAAGCGCCCGTCGCCCAGTGAGCCCGGCAGGGTATTCGAGGTTGCGGCGAGCTTCACGCCGGCGTCGGCGAGTTCGCGCATCAGCCGGGACATGAGCACTGTGTCGCCCGGGTCGTCGAGCTCAAATTCATCGATGCACACGAGCTTGTAGTGGCTGAGGGCCTCCACGGTCTTACGGAAGGACAGCGCACCAACCAGGTTGGTGTATTCGACGAACGTGCCGAAGGCCTTGGGCCCGGGCGCGGCGTGCCACAGCGATGCCAGCAGGTGGGTCTTTCCAACACCGAATCCGCCGTCGAGGTAGATGCCGGCGCGGGACGTGTCCTTCTTGCCGAAGAGCCGCTTGAACAGGCCGTCTCCGTCGCGCGCGCCAACACCGGCCGCGAAGTGCTGCAGGGCGTGGACCGCGTGGGCCTGGCTGGGCTGGGCGGGATCGGGCCGGTAACTGGCAAACGACACCTCACCGAACCGCGGCGACGGATAGAACCCATTGAGGAGTTCGTCCACGGAAACTGCCGGCGTACGGGCGGCGAGCTGTTCGATCTGTACCAAGGTGGTCCGTTCTGCTGGTCTCTTGTCCCCAGCAAGAATACCGGCAAAGAATGGCCGGCCTGCGTGCGCGGGCGCGAACGCGGCGCAGGCGTGAGCAAGGCCACATTTCCCCGTATGAACCCGGTGGAGCATTCCCGCCGGCCCGTGACTAGTGTTGTAACAGGCCCGGCGCCGCGCACGCTTTCCGCGCCCGGGCCTCCTGACCGTTCCAGTGAAAGGCCATCGAAATGTCCTACCCCGTTGAACAGAACGAGAAATTCTCCGCCTACGCCCACCCCGAGCGCCTGGTATCCACCGAATGGCTCGCAACGGAAATCGAGGCAGGCGCCCTCGACGGCGGCAACCTGGTGGTGGTCGAGTCCGACGAAGACGTCCTGGTCTACGAGACCGGCCACATCCCGGGGGCCGTGAAGATCGACTGGCACACCGACCTCAACGACGAGGTGACCCGCGACTACGTCGACGGCGAGGCCTTCGCCGCGCTGGCTGCAGCCAAGGGGATTTCCCGGGACAGCACCGTGGTGATTTACGGCGACAAGTCCAACTGGTGGGCCGCCTACGCCCTGTGGGTTTTCACGCTGTTTGGCCACGAGGACGTCCGGCTTCTTGACGGCGGCCGGGACAAGTGGATCGCCGAGGACCGGGCGCTCTCCACCGAAACAACCGTCCCCTCCCCCGCCAATTACCCCGTCGTGGAGCGCAATGACGCCCCGATCCGGGCGTTCAAGGATGACGTCCTGGCCCACTTCGGCAAGCCGCTGATCGACGTCCGCTCGCCCGAGGAATACACCGGCCAGCGGACCCACATGCCCGCCTACCCTGAAGAAGGCGCACTGCGCGGCGGCCACATCCCCACCGCGGCCTCCATCCCCTGGGCCCGCGCGGCCGCCGGCGACGGCACCTACCGCAACCGCGGCGAACTTGAGGCCCTCTACCTCGGCGAGGCCGGGCTCAAGGAAGGCGACGACGTCGTGGCGTACTGCCGGATCGGCGAGCGGTCCAGCCACACCTGGTTTGCGCTGAAGTACCTGCTGGGCTTCGAGACTGTCAGGAACTATGACGGTTCCTGGACCGAATGGGGCAACGCCGTGCGCGTCCCGATCGTCAAGGGCGCCGAACGCGGCGCGGTTCCGGCACAGTACAACTGAGGGCACAGTACAACCGGAGCCACTGGCATCATGGGCCGAAACCGGACGCGACAGGGACACATTCGGCGCGCGTGCGTAAGCTGGGAATGATGAATACTTCAGCCCTCCCCGCCGCGCTGGCGGAAATTGTCGACGACTTCCAGGCCCTGACCGAAGCAGAACGGCTGCAGCTGCTCCTCGAGTTCTCACAGGGACTCCCGGAACTTCCGGAGCGGCTCCGGGACCACCCGGAGCTGCTGGAGCAGGTTGTGGAATGCCAGACGCCGCTCTTCCTCACCGTTGAGACGGAACAGGCCGACGGCGTTGAGCCGGAGCGCGTCCGGCTCTACTTCAAGGCGCCCAAGGAAGCCCCCACCACCCGCGGCTTCGCCGGGGTGCTCCATGAAGGACTCGACGGCCTCAGCGCCGCGGAAATCCTGGCCGTCCCGGACGACATGCCCGAACTGCTGGGCCTCACCCGGGCCATCACTCCGCTGCGCATGCGCGGGATGACGGCCATGCTGGGCCGGATCAAGCGCAAAGTCGTCGCGTCCGGAAACCGGCAATCGCCGGCGCAGTCCTGAGCCCAGGCGCCCGGACAGCTAAGGCAACATGACCCGCAAGCACGCCTCGCAGGGAACTCCGGCCACCGCAGCACTCGCGGCCGCCGGGGTTCCCTTTGTCGCCCATCCCTACACGCATGACCCCGGCGTGGCCAGCTATGGCCTGGAAGCGGCGGATGTGCTCGGCGTCGACCCGGCCCGGGTCTTCAAGACGCTCATGGTCGACGTCGACGGCCGGCTCGCCGTCGGCGTCGTTCCCGTGAGCGGAAACCTGGACCTCAAGGCGATGGCCGCCGCCCTGGGCGGTAAAAAGGCCGAGATGGCTGACCCGGCCGCGGCGCAGCGCCGGACCGGTTACGTGCTCGGCGGCATCTCACCGCTCGGGCAGCGCCAGCCCTCCCCCACAGTGGTCGATGAGAGCGCCCTGGCGCTGCAGACCATCCTGGTTTCGGGCGGACGGCGTGGCCTGGACATCGAGCTGGATCCGGCCGAACTCATCCGCCTCACGGCTGCCCGGACCGCCAGGATCGGCACCCGGCGCGACTGACGGCCGTAGTCGGCGTCGAGACGGCAGATCACGGCAGTGCCGGCGCGAAACACTGCCGTGTTCTGCCGTTTCGGCAGGGCTTCTAGATCGGCAGGGCTTCTAGATCGGCGGGGCTGCTAGTTTGGCAGGGCTTCTAGATCGGCGGGGCTGTTAGTTCGATGCCGCGTTCCCGGCCGCCGGCTCCTGGCCGCCGGGGTTGGCACGGGGGGCCAGCTGCAGCCGGAGCCACGCCGTGACCTGCCGCTCCCACCGCTCAGGATCCACGTTCCATTCTTTGGTGTGCAGGGCCCGGTCGAAGGGCTCGAAGGTGACCATCTCCGGATTTTTTTCGGCCAGCACGGCAGAGGGCCCGTAGGGGACGTATTCGTCGTCCACGCTGTGCACAATGAGGGTCGGCGTCCGCAGCTCCACGGCTCGCGAAACCCAGTCCATCGCCTTGAGGTCAACGGGGGCGGCCAGCCCGGTCAACCGCCTGCCCAGGCGGTGGCTGAGCATCAGTTGCCCGTAGCGGCCCACGGACGACGGGATCCGGTTCAGTTCCGCATGGTGGGCCAGCACATTGACCCAATTGATCACCGGCGCGTCCAGGACCATTGCCCGGATCAGGTGGCGATGCCGGGAGAGGTCAGCCGTCTGGAGGCAGATCGCGCCGCCCATCGACCAGCCGAACAGGACGACCTCGCGGGCACCCTGTTGCAAAGCAAAGTCAATGGCGGCCTCGACGTCGCGCCACTCGGTGGAGCCCAGGCCGTAGCGCCCGTCGCTGGCGGACGGGGCCAGCCCGTCGTTCCGGTAGGAGATCAGAAGACTGGACATGCCCAGTTCCCGGGCCGGCCGAAGAGCCCGCAGGCCCTCCAGCCGGGTGGCGCCCCGGCCGTGGACCATGATCGCCCAGACGTTCGACGCTGCGTCCTGCGGTTCCGCGTTCCGCGATTCCACGTCCTGCGGTTCCAAATCCCCCGACGCCGGCGCTGCGCGGACCAGCCAGGCCGGCGCCGTGCCGGCATCGACGTCGATCAGCACGTCCTCCACCGGGAGACCCATTGCGGCCGGGTCCGGATAGGCAGCCCCGCTCCACCAGCCGCGCCGGACCGTGGCCAGGTCCCCGCTGTAGACGTGCTCCACCTCGCGGAGGACTGTGCGTTCAGCCGGCGAGTAGGACAGGATCCGGCCGATGCGCGCGTGGCCCCGGCCGCCGTCGAAGAAGAAGCCATAGACGCCGTCGACCGTCGAATCCGGGGTGGCGGCGAGAATGACCTGCAGCCCCCGCCCCTCGCCGATCACCGCCAGCACCTCCTGGTCCTCGGCGCGGAACCTGGCCGGAGTGATGACGCGGCGGGCGAAATACAGGGCGAGGGCGGACGACCCGGCGGCGAGCACGCCTGCGGCGGCGCTGCCGCCGATGATTCCCCCCAGCGCCCATTTGGCGCTTCCCGACGGCGAGGGGCCAGGGGCGGCCGCAACGGGGACCGCTTTCCCACGGGGCACAGACCGGGCGGCGGCGCGGCGGAGGTCGGGGCGAAGGTCCGGGCTGAGGCGCAAGGAGGATGCCATGGCACCATTCTGACGGAACTCCGGCGCAACCACGGCATTGCCGCTGTTCAGGCAACCAAGGCAACGGGTTGCGCCGGCACAGACATGGGCGCAGACACGGCCACGAACACGGGCACAGACACGCAGGCTCGGCGGAGCACAAGCATGCGGGGCAACACGAGCGCGACTAGGCTGGGGTCATGAGTGATCCAATCGTCATTTTGACAGAAGAGCCCCTCGGTGCGGATGACCGCGTCAACATTGAAACCCTGGTTGCCGGCGGTGATTCGCCCCTGCTGATCCTGGTGCCGGCCAACACCGAGCGGCACCTGGTGGTGGATTTCCTGGAGAACCTTTCCTTGCTTGAAATCGCCAAAGCCTTCCGCGAACTGACTGCACACTCCGATCCCGCCGGTGAGCGGGCCGAAGCAGCCGACACCCTGGCCGCGTCGCTGGCCGCGCTGGCCGGCCTGGGCGGCGGCGTCACGGGCGAAGTCGTCGAGGGCAAGGCCGTCGATGGGCTGGTTGCCAAGGTCAAGGAACTCAGCGCCGGCCAGGCTGTGGTGATCACCCGTCCGCACGCTGTCGCCGACACCTTCCACACGGACTGGGCCACCAAGGCACAGGACAAGCTCGGCCTGCCCGTCCTGCATCTGTACGCCGGTTCGGGATTTATCGGGGACTCCTGAGCGTTATTTAGGCTATGAGCATCTTTAACAGGTCCAAATCCATGCCCCAGGCCATTGCCGGCGCAGCGTCTGCCGCCGACCCCGCCGGCGATCCTGCCGCTGCCCCGGGCGAACAGCCCGCGGCCGGGAAGCCGGTCGGGAAGACCGATGCCCAGTGGCGCGAGGAACTGACCCCGGAGGAGTACCGCGTGCTCCGCCAGGCCGGTACCGAGCGTCCGTACACCGGCGAATACTGGGACACCCACACCCGGGGCGTCTACCAGTGCCGGGCCTGCGGCACCGAGCTGTTCACCAGCAACGAAAAATTCGACTCGCACTGCGGCTGGCCCTCCTTCTGGGCGCCGCTCGCAGAGGGCACCGTGCGCTACATCCATGACCGCACCATGGGAATGGACCGGGTGGAGGTCCGCTGCGCCACCTGCGATTCCCACCTGGGCCATGTGTTCGACGGCGAGGGCTACGGCACCCCCACGGACCAGCGGTTCTGCATCAACTCGGTCTCATTGAAGCTGGTTCCCGCGGACGACGCCGGGAAGTAGCCCTGCAGCCGCGCCGGCAGCCAGTCCGGCGCCGCGCACTGCGGGTCACTGTGGTTTTCTTGCGGGGGTCCGCAGTGGCCGGCAGGCCTCCCTTTCCTTCCGCTGGAACAGCTTCCCCGAATCACTTGCCACAGTCTTTCTTATGCTCAAGGCAATTTTGCATTAGGGCTCCTGTTTGCTTGCTACGCTCGATTTAGATTCAGCGACATGCTCCACAGCAACCAGAAAGGCGACGTCGACGATGACCACGACCGCTCTCACCGCCCCCGCCCCGATCACCTCCGGCAACCAGGAATGGCTGCGCCTCAAGGCTGCCACCACCGCCCTGCAGGCCCTCCAGGTCAAGGACGGTTCCGTCCCGGACGCCGAAGCCCACGACGCCGCGGCCGGCCACGTCGCCACCATCACCGCAGCGATTTCGGCCCTGGCCCCGTCCTTCCCGCACGACGCCCGCTACCTGGATCTGCTCGTCACCGACTTTGGCCGGTGGGCCGACGGCGGCTTCGGCGTCCCGGACTTCCTGGATTCGCTCCAGGCCTTCCAGCCGCAGCAGCACCGGGTCAACGGGCTCCAGCACCTCGTCGTGTTCCCGATGTACACCCAGAACGGCAGCAGCAGCCGCCTGGTCGAGGCCGTACTGATCGAGGTCATCTGGCCCGAATTCATCGGCGGCCTGGAAACGGGCGAATACTCCAACAAGCTCTTCGTCCCGATCCGCTTCCTGGACTTCACGCCGGGCTACAACACCAACTCCGCCGTGCTCTTCCCCGAGACCGTCGCCGTCCGCGAGACCCCGACGTTCACGTGGGGCGCGATCTTCGCCGACCGCGAGGCCGCCCGTTTCCGCCGCGTCCTGCGCGCCGCCGCCGAGATCACGTCCCTGCAGCTGCCCGAGGACGCCGCCGCGCTGCTGGAGGACCAGGAGCTGACGCAGGAAACGTTCGTCATGTGGGACCTCATCCACGACCGTACCCACATGCGCGGGGACCTGCCTTTCGACCCGTTCATGATCAAGCAGCGCATGCCGTTCTTCCTGTACTCGCTGGAGGAACTGCGCTGCGACCTCACCGCTTTCCGCGAATCGGTGAAGATCGAGAAGGACGAGGACGCTGATCCGGAGGCTCGCCGGCACGCCAAGCTTGTCCAGTACGCCGTGATCTTTGACCGCATCTTCCGCTTCGCCATCACCGGGACCCGCGTCCGCAACTATGACGGCCTCGGCGGCCAGCTCCTCTTCGCCTGGATGCACCAGCACCACGTCCTGCACTGGACCGACAGCAAGCTCAGCATCGACTGGGACGAGGCGGCCGACGTCGTGGTTGAACTCGCCGCGAAGATCGAGGAACTGTACTGGCGCTCGATCGACCGCCCCAAGATGGCCCACTGGCTTGCCGCCTACGAGCTGATCTCCGGCACGGTCACGCCCAACCCGGCCTCGGTGTGGGCCAAGGGTCCGGACGCGCTCCCTCTGGACGGCMCGCCCCGCGGCCTCACGGACCAGGTCCTTGACGACGAGTTCCCGCTGTCCATGTTCTACGAGGCTCTCGAGAAGAAAATGCGCCCGGTCATCGAATCCACGGCCGGCATCACCGGTTCCTCGGATACCGCCAGCGGCGCCCAGGCCCTGAACGCCGGATGAGCAACGGACGCACCTTGAACGTGCTCGTCACGGGCGGCAGCGGCCCCTCCGGGATCGCCACCACCCGTGCCCTACGCGACGCCGGGCACAGGGTCTTTACCGTCGGCTCCGATGCCGCCCGCATCGAGGCCGCCGCTGCCCAGGCCGGCAGCGGCGTGACCCCGCTGGTGAGCGACCTCGCCAGCCTGGCCGACGTCCAGGCCCTGCGGGCGAGCGTCGCCGGCATGGCCGGAAACGTCGACGGCGTCATCCACCTTGTGGGCGGCTGGCGCGGCGCGAAAGGCATCACGGACCAGAGCGACGACGACTGGGACTTCCTGGAGCGCAACGCCGTCACCACACTGAGGAACGTCACCCGCGTCTTCTTTGACGACCTCGCCGCCTCTGACACCGGACGCTTCGCCATGGTCTCCTCCACGGCAGTGGGCGCCCCGACGGCGGGCGGGGCCAGCTACGCCGCGGCCAAAGCCGCCGCCGAGGCCTGGACGCTGGCGGTTGCGGACGGGTTCAACCGGGTCCACGCTGCAGCCGCCGGCCCCGGTGCGACCGGGGATACCGGGGATACCGGGGATAACGCCGGCCAGGAAACCCCGGAAATTCACAGCGCCGCCGCCATTTTCGTGGTGAAGGCCCTGGTTGACCCGGCAATGCGGGCCAAATCCCCGGAACGCACCTTCCCCGGCTTTACCGATGTCGAAGACCTGGCCGCGGCCGCCGTCGGGCTCTTCAGCACCCCGGCGGCCGAGCTGAACGGGCAGCGGCTGCTCCTGAGCCGCTGAACTGGCTCCTATTCAGCGGCGCGGACTTAGTCCCTGCGGCCCAACCTCTTAGACTGAAAGCGTGAGCAAAGCGATGACCAGCACAGTTGAAAATGCCCCTGCCAGCACTGCGGTGCGGCTCCACGATCCCTCCGTCCGCGGCTTCGCCTCGGACAACTATTCCGGCGTGCACCCGGAGGTCCTCGCGGCCCTGGCCGCAGCCAACGAAGGCCACCAGGTCTCCTACGGCGAAGACGACTACACCGCCCGCCTGCAGCACCTGATGGAAGGCCACTTCGGCGAAGGCATCGAGTGCTTCCCGGTGTTCAACGGCACCGGCGCCAACGTCCTGTCCCTGCAGTCGCTGCTGCCGCGCTGGGGTGCCGTCATTTGCGCCTCCACCGCCCACATCAACATGGACGAAAACGGCGCACCGGAGCGCATCGGCGGCATCAAGCTCCTGCAGGTCCCCACCAGCGACGGCAAGCTCACCCCGGCACTGATCGACCAGGAAGCCTGGGGCTGGGGCGATGAGCACCGCGCCCAGCCGCTGGCTGTCTCCATCACCCAGACCACCGAGCTTGGCACCTGCTACACGCCGGACGAGGTCCGCGCCATCGCCGAGCATGTCCACTCCAAGGGCATGAAACTGCACATGGACGGCGCCCGGCTGGCCAACGCCGCAGCCCACCTGGGCGTCCCGCTGCGTGCCTTCACCCGCGACGCCGGCGTGGACATCCTCTCCTTCGGCGGCACGAAGAACGGCCTGCTGTTCGGCGAAGTTGTCGTCGCGCTGAACCCGGAGGCCGCCCACGGCCTGGTCTACCTGCGCAAGATGAACATGCAGCTGGCGTCCAAGATGCGCTTCATGTCCGCCCAGTTCATTGCCCTGCTCGAGGGGGACCTGTGGCTGCAGTCGGCCTCGCACGCCAATGCCATGGCCGCCCGGCTGCGCGCCGGCGTCGAGGGGATCCCCGGCGTCGAACTGAGCCAGAAGACCGAGTCCAACGGCGTCTTCGCCATCCTGCCTGCCGGCGTCGCGGACCGGCTGCGCCAGTCCTTCCGCTTCTACGACTGGAACGAGGCGGCCCGCGAGGTCCGCTGGATGTGCTCCTTCGACACCACCGAGGAAGACGTTGATTCCTTCATCGCGGCCATCAAGCGCGAGCTCGCGGCCGCCTGAGCCGTGCACGGCTTCCCCTGCCCGGCGGCGAGTCTGCCGGGCAGGGGCCCGGCCGTTGCATAACCTTCCAAGGTGAGCTCCCTCGATCAGGTCCCGGCAGATTTCCTCTTCGCCTTGGGGACCCTTCGACAGGCACGGTGCCGCAGCGAGCTGCACCTGGACGAGATTCCTGCACCGTCGCGGCTGGCGCCGTTCGCCGTGGCCCTTGGGGCCGAGGTCATCGGCCCCGGCGGCGCCCCCGCCAGTGGCCCCGTCCACGGCCCGGCCACCGCAGCCCTGGCACGGGCCTCGGGCAGTGACGACGTCGAACTGGCCACCGGCCGTTTCATCCTGCTCCACGATCCGGACGGTTCTGCCGTGTGGGACGGGGAGTTCAGGATTGTCACCTACATCCGTGCCCAGCTGGAACCCGAAATGGGCAACGACGCACTTCTGGGATCCGTGGCGTGGGACTGGCTGGTCGAGGCGCTGGAAAACCACCAGGCCCCCTACCGCTCCGCCGGCGGCACGGCCACCAGGGTGCTCTCGGAGAGCTTTGGCACGCTGTCCGACCGCCCGGATTCGATCGACATTGAACTCCGGGCCTCCTGGACACCGTCCACCCCGGATATCACCTCGCACCTGGAGGCGTGGTCTGACATGGTCTGCACGTTCGCCGGACTGCCGCCGCTGCCCGAGGGTGTAACGGCCCTTCCCAGGCGCCCCCGCGGACACGCATGAGGCGCATGTCCGGCCACGGTCACGGCCTTATACGCCATGTTGTCGGTAAACTGTAGAGACCATGACCCCTCAAAATCCGGAAATCAGCACGGCCGGCGCCATGCGCAACACTGCCGAAGCCACTGACACCACACCCCACATCACGGTGGAAGGCTTCGACAGCCTGGTCCCTGAAGTGATCGACCTCGACGTACCCCGCGACGGCGTGCCACTGGTGATTGAAACCCAGTCCGGACTCGAACGCTGCGCGGCAGCCCTCGCAGCCGGCCACGGCCCTGCAGGTGTGGACGCGGAACGGGCCTCAGGCTTCCGCTACGGCCAGCGCGCCTTCCTGGTCCAGATCCGGCGCGAAGGCTCCGGGACCTGGCTGATCGATCCCGAACCGTTCGGCGACCTGGGCATCATCCATGACGCTCTGCGCGGTGTCGAATGGATCCTGCACGCCGCCAGCCAGGACCTGCCCTGCTTGTCCGAGCTCGGCATGTGGCCGGACAAGCTCTTTGACACCGAGCTCGCCGCGCGCCTGGCCGGGCTGCCCCGGGTGGGCCTGGCCGCAGTCATCGAACAGCTCCTGGGCTTCGGCCTGGCCAAGGAACACTCCGCCGCCGACTGGTCCACGCGCCCGCTGCCCGAACCGTGGCTGCGCTATGCCGCGCTCGACGTCGAAGTCCTGACCGAACTGCGCGAGGAACTGATCGAACTCCTCGTGGCCGACGGAAAACTGGAGTACGCCGAGCAGGAATTCGCCGCCATCCTCGAGGCCGGACAGGCCCCGCCGCGCGTTGATCCGTGGCGCAAGACGTCCGGACTGCACCAAATCCGTGACCGCCGCCAGCTGGCAGCAGTCCGGGAGCTGTGGCTGGAACGCGATTCCCTGGCCCAGAAACGCGACGTCGCCCCGGGCCGGCTGATCCCCGACTCCGCGCTGGTCGCCGCCGCCAAGGCCATGCCTTCCACGGTCCCCCAGCTTCTTGGCACCAAGGGCTTCCATGGCCGCGCCGCCCAGCGCGAGGCCCCCCGCTGGCTGCGGTGCATCAGCACGGCAAGGGCCTTGGAGGACCTGCCGCCGCTGCACCTGCCCACCAACGCTCCCCCGCCCCCGCGCGTCTGGGCGGACCGGGATCCGGAGGCCGCCGCCAGACTCGCCACCGCGCGCCCGAAACTCCAGGCCAGGGCCGAGGAACTGAACCTGCCGGTGGAAAACCTGCTCACTCCGGACTACCTGCGCCGTGTCGCGTGGCGTCCGCCGGCAGAACTCAGCGAGGAAGGCGTGGCCGAGGAACTTGCAAACCTCGGCGCGCGCCAGTGGCAGATCGAAATTACCGCCCCGCTGATCGCCGAGTCCTTCCTGCACCCCGAGCCGCTGCCCGCGAAGGAGCCCAAGGCCCCCGCCGAGGCGCCTTCGCGTTCCACGGTCTAGGAAATCCGCCCGGAACCCCTCCCCACCTCCTTGCCAGCTATGTTACTGGCGAGTAACATGATTCATGATGTCGCCCGGAACACTCCTGCCAGTGGCAAGCCCTGCCACCGGCACAGGTCCGGCAACCATGTCTCAATGAGGAGTCCCACGTGAGCGAAGCCCACACCAGCGGAAAAACCAGCAGCGCCCGCCCCCGCGCCATTCGCGAGGTCGTCTTTGTCGACGGCGTCCGAACCCCCTTCGGCCGCGCCGGCGAAAAAGGTATCTACGCCGGCACCCGCGCCGACGACCTCGTGGTCAAGTGCATCCGCGAACTGATGCGCCGCAACCCCTCCCTTCCGGCAGACCGGATCGACGAGGTCGCAATCGCGGCCACCACCCAGACGGGCGACCAGGGCCTGACCATCGGCCGCACGGCCGCCCTGCTGGCCGGACTCCCGAGGACCGTGCCCGGCTTCGCGATCGACCGCATGTGCGCCGGCGCCATGACGGCGGTAACCACGACGGCGAGCGGCATCGGCTTCGGCGCGTACGACGTCGTGATTGCCGGGGGCGTAGAACACATGGGCAACCATCCGATGGGCGCCGGCGCGGACCCCAACCCGCGCTTCATGTCCGAAAGGATCGTGGACCCGGCAGCCCTGAACATGGGCAACACTGCCGAGAACCTGCACGACCGCTTCCCTGCCATCACCAAAGACCGCACCGACGCCTACGCCGTCGCCTCGCAGGACAAGCTCGCCACTGCCTACGCCAACGGCCAGATCCAGCCCGGCCTGGTACCCGTCGCCACGATGAAGCCGGGCCAGGGCTGGACCGTCAACACCGTGGACGAACCGCCGCGCCCCGGAACCTCGGTCGAAGACCTTGCCGCCCTCAAGACCCCGTTCCGTGCCCACGGCCGGGTCACCGCGGGCAACGCCGCCGGGCTCAATGATGGCGCCACAGCCGCCCTGCTGGCATCCGCCGACGCCGCCGAGGAACTCGGCCTGCCCGTCAGGATGCGCCTGGTCGCCTACGCCTACGCCGGCGTGGAACCCGAGGTGATGGGCATCGGCCCGGTCCCGGCCACCGAAAAGGCACTCAAGAACGCCGGCCTCGGCATCGGGGACATCGGCCTCTTCGAGATCAACGAGGCCTTCGCCGTCCAGGTCCTGAGCTTCCTGGACCACTTCGGGATCGCCGACGACGACCCCCGCGTCAACCGCTACGGCGGCGCGATCGCCGTCGGGCACCCGCTCGCCTCCTCCGGGGTCCGGCTGATGAACCAGCTGGCCCGGCAGTTCGAGGAGGACCCCTCGGTCCGCTATGGCATGACCACCATGTGCATCGGCCTGGGCATGGGCGCCACCGTAATCTGGGAGAACCCGCATCACGCGGACTACGGCACGGATGCACCTGCCAGCCAGGAACCCGACACCGACGCAACCCCGGCCGAGACCACCGCCACCGAGACTGGAGCCACAGCATGAGCGCCGCTGATTTCCGCAAGCTTGCCGATCTCTTCCCGAACGAGACGGTCACCCACTCCTACGTTCAGGACATCGAGCTGCCGCCCGTCGACGGGAAGAGCCCCGGCACCTTCGCGCTGGTCACGCTCGACAACGGCCTGGACCACTCCAAGCCCACCACCCTCGGCCCGAACACCCTGATTGAACTCGGCACCGTCCTGGAAAGGCTCAAGGAACGCGCAGCCCGCGGCGAGCTTGCCGGCGTCGGGGTCACCGGCAAGCCGTACTTCCTCGTGGCCGGCGCCGACCTCTCCACGGTCAAATCGGTCAGCGGACGCGAGCAGGGCCGGTGGATGGCCCAGCTCGGCCACGACGTCTACGCCACGCTGGCCAACCTGGGCGTGCCAAGCTTCGCGTTCATCAACGGCCTGGCCCTGGGCGGCGGCCTGGAGATTGCCCTGCAGTCCACCTACCGCACAGTCTCCACCGGCGCCGGCGCCCTGGCCCTGCCCGAGGCGTTCATCGGACTGATCCCGGGCTGGGGCGGGGTCTACATCCTGCCGCGGCTGATCGGGCCCGAGAACGCGCTCAAAGTGATGATCGAAAACCCGCTCAGCAACAACCGCACGCTCACCGGGCCGCAGGCCCACGAACTCGGCGTGGCTGACGCGATGTTCGAACCGGCCGACTTCATCGAGCAGTCCGTCGCGTGGGCAGCGCGGGTCATAGCCGGCGCGGTGGTGCCGGAGCGGTCCAACGCCGTCGACCCCTCCAACCCCGACGTCGCGGCCCGCTGGGCGGCCGCCGTCGCCAAGGGCCGCGGCTTTGTGGAGGCCAAGACCTCCAACGCCTCGCCGGCACCGGCCAAGGTCCTGGACGTCATGGAAGCCAGCCGCACCCTGACCCAGGCGCAGTCCGCCGAGCTCGAATGCGAGACCCTGGCGGACCTCATGCAGACCGACGAGTTCCGCTCCACGGTCTATGCCTTCCTGGACCTCGTGCAGCGCCGCGCCAAGCGCCCGGCCGGTGCCCCGGACCGCAAACTCGCCCGCCCGGTGACCAAGATCGGCGTCGTGGGCGCCGGGCTGATGGCCAGCCAGCTGGCCCTGCTCTTCGCCCGCCAGCTCAAGGTTCCGGTGGTGCTGACGGACATCGACCAGGTCCGGGTGGACAAGGGTGTGGGCTACGTCCACGCCGAGGTGGACAAGCTGCTGGCGAAGGGACGGATCAGCCCCGACGCCGCCAACCGGACCCGCGCGCTGGTCACGGGATCGGTTTCCAAGGAGGCCTTCGCCGACGCCGACTTCGTCATCGAGGCCGTGTTCGAGGAACTCAACGTCAAGAAGCAGGTCTTCAAGGAGGTCGAGGCGATCGTCTCGGCAGAGTGCATCCTCGCGACCAACACGTCCTCGCTGTCCGTGACCGCAATGGCCGAAGACCTGGAACACCCCGAACGCCTGGTGGGGTTCCACTTCTTCAACCCGGTGGCCGTCATGCCGCTGCTGGAGATCGTCCGCGCCCCGAAGACCGACGACGCCGTGCTGGCCACCGCGTTCGAGCTCGCGAAGGGGCTCAAGAAGTCAGCCGTGCTGGTCAAGGACGCCCCGGCGTTTGTGGTCAACCGCATCCTGCTGCGCCTCATGGGCGAGGTGACCGCGGCCTTCGACGAGGGCACCCCCGCCGAGGTGGCGGATAACGCGCTGCGCCCGATGGGGCTGCCGATGACGCCGTTCGTCCTCGGCGCCATGGTGGGCCTGCCGGTCGCGCAGCACGTCCAGGAGTCCCTGCACGCCGCCTTCCCCGACCGCTTCACTGTCTCGCGGAACCTCCAGGCGCTGATCGACAACGGCGTGAAGTCCATCTGGGCCGTCCAGAACGGGGCGCCGCAGCCGGGTCCGGACGGCCAGCCGTTCATCCCGGGCGAAACCCTGGCGCTGATGTCCTTCGGGAGCACGCCGTCCACCGGCGAGGAGGTGCTGCGACGGACGCAGGACGCGCTGGCGCAGGAAATCGGACTCATGCTCGAGGAAGGCGTGGTGGCGGGACCCGAGGACATCGACCTCTGCATGATCCTGGGCGCCGGCTGGCCGATGTTCCTGGGCGGCATCACGCCGTACCTGGACCGTGTCGGGGCCTCGGAGCGGGTCAACGGCAAGAAGTTCCTGGCACCCGGCGTGGCGTCCGCACCGGCGTAGGGCCCGGCAAAGGAACAAGCGCCGCCTGGCGCCTCGCGGCGCCGTCGTCTGGATTTTCGTCCGGGCGGCGGCGCCGCTTTCGATTGAGGCGCGTGTGTATGGCGCGCGGCACTACCTGTCCGGGGAACGGCCTAGATCTCGCTCAGCCGGCCGCCCTTGAGTTCCAGGACCCGGTGGGCGTTCTTTCGTGCGTAGGCGAGGTCGTGGGTGACCATGACGACGGCGGTCCCCCGCGCTGCCGCGGCGTTTACGGCCCGTCCCAGATGTTCGAGGCCGTGCCGGTCCAGCCCGACGGTGGGCTCGTCCAGGGCCAGCACCGCCGGTTCACGGGCCAGGACCGTGGCGAGGGCGAGTAGCCGTTGCCGGGAGGAAGAGAGTTCGGCCGGGTGGACCGCCTCCATCCCCGACAATCCGACCGCGGCCAGCGCCGCCCGGGCCTTCCCCAGCGCCTCGGCTTTCCCGAACAGCTGCCGGAGCCCGAACGCGGCTTCGCGCACGAGCGTCCGTTCGAACAGCTGGTCCCGGGGGTGTTGGAACAACAGGCCCATGGAGGCGGCTGCTGCTCCCACCGGCACGCCGGAGATGCTGCGCCCGCAGACGAGCACCTCCCCCGCTGAGGGCCGGAGCAATCCGTTGAAGTGGCGCAGCAATGTCGATTTGCCGGCCCCGTTGGGCCCGGTCACGGCGATGATCTCCCCTGGGAACACGGCGAAGTCCACGTCCCGGAGGACCCAGTCCTGCGCACCGGTCCCACGCCGCCGCCGGTCCTGCCCGTAGCCAAACCCCACCCGGCGCAATTCGAGCGATGCGGGCCCGGGACTGCCGGAACCGATGGCGTCGGGACCGCCATGCGTGAGTCCCGAATCGCCGAATCCCGAAACACCGATTCCTGAATCGCCGAATCCCGAAACGCTGGGTCCCGCAACGCCCTCGCCGGTGCCGCCCACAACACCGGAGCGCCCCAGCTCCCCCGAACCCGCCAGTTGTGCCGGCGCTCCCGCCGCGGTCACCATCCCGCCGTCGAGAACGGTCCAGTGCGTGGCTTCCCCGGCGAGCCGGTCCACCGCCTGGCTCAACACGACGACGCCGGTGCCCGTGCGGCAGAGGCTGCGCACAAGCTCCTCAATCTGTGCTGCCCCGGCCGCGTCGAGGGATGCCAGCGGCTCGTCCAGGATGAGCACGTCCGGTTCTCCGATGACGGCGCAGCCCACGGCGAGCCTGCGCAGCTCTCCCCCGGACWGGGTGGCCGGGTCCCGGTCAAGCAGGTCTGTTAATCCCGTGCGCGCGGCCGTCCGCTCCACCGCACGGAGCATGTCCGCCCGCGGTGTTGCGCGGTTTTCCAGGCCGAAGGCCAGCTCCTCCGCGACTGTGGCCCGCACGGTGGAGAGCATCGCCGCTGGGTCCTGGGGCACGAAGGCCACGCGACGGGACCATTCGGCGGGGTTGATCCTGGGATCCTCTGGCGTGCCGTGGAACTCCAGCAACTTGTCGTCGAGTTCCAGGCTGCCGCGGAATTGTCCCGCGTGGCCGGCGCGGAGCCAGCCCGCCAGCAGTTTGCCCAGCGTGGATTTCCCGCTTCCGGAGCCGCCCAGGACGGCGGTCAGGGTTCCCGGGGTGACCGAAATCGCCGCGTCGGCCAGGACCGGCGTGTCCTCGCCGTGGAACGTGAACGCCTCGACCCGGATCCGCAGCGCTGTCCCGGTGGTCGCGGTCATGACGGCGCCCCGGCGGGCCAGGAGGCAATAATCCGCACGGCGACGGCGGCTGCCGTGAGCACCAGGGCTGCGGTCCGGAACCACCGCTGGGCAGGCGGGTCCACAACGTCGCGGTAGCTGGTCCGGGGACCCGGGCTGCCGAAGCCGCGGGCGTCGAGCGCCTGGGCGCGGCTGCCGGCGTCGTCGATCAGGGCGAGGACCAGCGGCACCATCTGCAGGCGGAGAGCGCCGAGGCGGGACAGCAGGCCACGCCGGACCACCAGTCCGCGCGTTTCCTGGGCCTGCCGGATCCGGTCCAGGCGGCCTGCGACGGCGGGCAGGAGCGTGAGGGTGGAGGCCAGCACGAAGCCGAACTGCGGCGGGATCCTGCGCGCGGCGAGGGCGGAGACGAGGTCGGGAACGCTCACGGTGAAGGAGAAGAGCAGGAACACCAGGACACAGGCAGTGGTCCTGGTTCCGAGCTCCAGCGCGAACGCGAGGCCTTCGGCCGTGACCCGGGCGGGGCCCCACTGGGCCAGGACAGTCTGGCCTTCGGGGAAGAACAGGCCGTGCAGTACCAGCAAGGACAGCAATAGTGGTGTCAGGATCACCGCCGCGGCCGGCAGGACCCGGCCCGCGACTCCACGGCGCGCCGCGAGGACCGCCGCGGCGAGTGCCACAGCGACAGACAGCGGCCAGCTGGCGGCCGCCGTCGTGATGACGGCGGTACAGGCGGCCGCGGTCAGCGCGGTGAGGGGGTGGAGGCGCGCTTTCATGGAGGGAACGTCATCGAGGATTCGTCACAGAGTCACTGTGTCAGGCAGTCACAGGTCTCAAGCATCCGGCGTTGGGTGTGTTGCCGGGGCTGCAGGGGCTACTGACGTTGCAGGGGCTGCCGACGTTGCAGGGGCTGCTGGCGTTGCCGGCGCCGCCGGGGCCTTGCCGGCAAGCACCCGGTAGCGCCGCACGAACGGGAACTGGAAGGTGGTGCGGCGGGGCAGGGCGTAGGCAAGTAGCGCTGCGATCGTGAACACGATCGCCTTGTCCATGGGGTCAGAAATCAGTGCCTGCTTGGTGATAGCGGCCAGGAGCGTGTCCCCCATGGCGCGGAAGGCGCTGACGATCGCTCCCGTACCAAGGCCAGAGGTGCCGCCGAAGACGAACGCGGCGATCGGTGCGGAGACGACGCCGGCGAGGATGCCGGTGGCGAAGCCGGCGAAGGGGGCGAGGTAGAAGCGCCGGAACAGGCCCCCGCGGGCGGCCATGCCGGCCAGGAAACCGATGAGGGCCGCACCGGCGGCGAACGGCAGGACGGTGGGGTTGAAGAAGGACCAGACGATGCTGCTCAGCGCCCCCGTGGCGGCGCCGGCGGCGGGGCCGGCGAGGACGGCGATCAGGACGGTGCCGATCGCGTCGATGTAGAACGGCAGGCCCGTGCTGCCCATGAGCTGTCCGAGGACTACGTTCAGGACCAGCGCCACGGGGATCAGGACCAGGGTGGAGGTGGGCAGTACGGGCACGACGGCCACAATCAGCAGCACCGCACCAAGCAGGAAGCCGCCCAGGGCCACAAGTGCCGAGAAGCTGGACGGGCCGTTGGCGATGTCCGCCGGCTGGGTCAGGATCAGGAAGATGTAGGTGGCGGCGATCGCGGCGGCACCTACGATTTCGAGAAGGCGGCGGCCGCGGCCAGCCGCCTGTCCAGGGGCAGTGACGGTAAGTGCTGGCTGTGACATGGAGGGTGGTCCTTCGGCTGGGTGCGACAAGATCCGCCTCATGTCACCTCGGCGCAGCTACCATCTTAGCGATCCGCCGAGAGGCCGGAAACTCCCTGCGGCCGGCCCAGCCTCAGGCCGTCGGTGACGTCGAGGTCGCTGACCCCGTGCCCACGTTGCGCGCGAGGGCGCCGATCGAGGAAATCAGCTCGTCGAAACAGCGCGCCGGGATGTTGTCGGAGACAATCCTGGCGTTCGGCGGCAGGCCCCACAGCCCGCGGTAGTCGGCCACCGTTGTGCCGATCAGCAGCGGGGCGTCCGTTTCGACGTCGACCGTGGCCAGCCGGGTGGCGAATGGCGTCCGTCCCGCGGCGACGCAGGCCGCGAACGCGTCGTGCACGTGCGCCACGTAGCCCTGGTCGTAGAGCCGGTGGAACTCCATGTAGAAGCGCAGGGCGTCGGACAGGCAGGCGACCAGGGGGTTGCCGGACAGGCTGCGCTGGCCTTCGGGCTGCTCCGGAAGGACGAGTTCAGGCTCCGGCGCGCCGGCGGCCTCGCCGAGGAGACGCAGGTGCTCCGGGTGCATTTCGATCCGCTCGGTCATTTCCAGGGCGCACAGGATCGGCAGTTTGTCCTCGGGCAGGCCGCGGTAGGCGGCAAACACTTCCTTGGCGGCATGCGGGTCCACCGAGGTGTTCCACTCGGCCGTCGGCGTCGTGTTGCCCTGGTAGTAGAAGCACCCGCCCATGATGACGAGTCCCTTGAGCAGCCGCGGGAGTTCGGGTTCGCGGCGCAGGGCCAGCGCAAAGTTCGTCAGCGGGCCGGTAATCAGGCCGGTGATCTCCCCCGGGTGCGCCCGCACCTCATCCACCCAGACGTCGACGGCGTGCCTCGCCGAGATCTGCTGCGCCGGCGGCGGCAGCTCGGCGTAGCCGATCCCCTGCGGCCCGTGGGTTTCCTCGGTGGTGACCAGCGGGATCTCCAGCGGGACCTCGGCGCCGATGGCCACCTCGATGCCCTCGCGGCCGCACAGTTCGAGCAGGGCCAGGCTGTTCAGCGCCACCTGCCGAGCCCCCACGTTCCCGGCCGTGCACGTGATCGCCTGAAGGCGCACCTCCGGCCGGGACAGCAGGTAGACCAGGGCCAGGGCGTCATCGATCCCGGTGTCGAGGTCCATCAGGATCGAATGGGTGGCGGCCGGGACCGCTGCCGTGGTGCCCAGGGCCGGGCCGTTCAGAGCTGGACCGTTCAGACCTGGACCGTTCAGAACAGTGCCACCTTGGGCGTGCGCGGGAAGAGGTCGTCCAGTTCGGCGAGATCGGCATGGCTGGGGATCCAGGCGACGGCGGCGGCATTCTGGCGCACCTGCTCCGGCGTGGTGGCGCCGGCGATCACACTGCTGACCGACGGCTGGGCGGCAAGCCACGAGAACGCCACCTGGACCTCGTTGAGCCCGCGCGCGGCGGCGAACTCGCCGAAGGCACCCAGCTGTTCCCAGTCGGCGTCGTGGACCAGGTTGGTGCGCGTGTGGCTGAGCCGGGAGCCCTCAGGTGCGGCGCCCTTGGAGTATTTTCCGGTGAGCAGGCCGTTGGCGAGCGGGAAGTACGGCAGGACACCCAGGCCGTAGGCCTCGGCCGCAGGGGTTACCTCGAGTTCGGCGCGGCGGTCCAGGAGGTTGTAGTGGTTCTGGCTGGAGATGAAGCGTGCTCCCCCGCGGGCGCGGGCCACGAATTCGGCTTCGGCGAGCTGCCAGCCGGCCCGGTTGGAGTGGCCGATGTAGCGGACCTTGCCGCTGGTCACGAGGTCGTCCAGGGCGGCCAGCGTCTCGTCGATGGGGGTCAGCGGGTCCGGGGTGTGGAACTGGTAAAGGTCGATCCAGTCCGTGCCGAGCCGGCGCAGCGAGGCTTCCGCTGCCTTGATGATGTAGCGGCGGGATCCGCGCGCGCCGAAGTCCTCGCCGTTGGCGCCGCGCATGTCCATGCCGAATTTGGTGCCAATGACGGCGTCGTCGCGGCGGGCGCCAAGGGCCTGGCCAAGCATGGACTCGCTGAGCCCGGGTTCCCGGCCGTAGGTATCGGCGACGTCGAAGAAGGTGATCCCGGCGTCCAGGGCCGCGTGCACGACGGCGTCCGTACCCTCCTGCGATTCAGTCACAGTGCCGGAGCGGCCCAGGTTATTGCACCCAAGCCCCACGACCGAGACGGACAGTCCGGAATTTCCCACGCGGCGGTATTCAGTCATGGATTCAGCCTATATCGACCAGGCCGGCATCCCGTTCAAGCCCGCCGCGGGCGGCAGTGCCACTACCCTGCCGGCAGTTCCAGCCCGTGCTCGTCCATGGCGTCCTGGAGTTGCGCGACGGTGCGAGGGCAGACGCCCGGCATGCCGGCAAGCCGGCGCCGGCCAAGCTCCACGAGGTGTTCGAGGGTCTCGACCCCCGCGTGCGCGAGCGACTTGCGCGCCGGCGCGTCCAGACCCGCCGGGAGCGGGGTGCAGCCTGGTTTCGTGGTTTTTCGCGTCATTGCGGTCCCTTCCAGTCGGATCCCCCAAATTGATGTGAGCCGTGGCCGGCTCCCTACAGGTGATGCCCAAACGGGTAATGCGCAAACAGGTGATGCCTAGAGTGTGAAGCTGTTGGCCGGCTTCGGCGAGTACTTGAGCTTAAAAGTGTCTTCGCCGTAGTGCGCGGCGCCGATGCTCAGCTTGGTGAAGTCGAGGTCCTCGCCCCGGATGCAGACCTTGATGGCGTTGACCGTCTTGTTGACGTCCGGCGTGAGGCAGAAGATGTTGAGCCGGGCGTCGGAAAACTCGCTGCGGTCCACAATCCCCAGGCCCCGCCAGGCCAGGTGGCTGATGAGGGCGTCTTTGGCCTTTTCCTCGAGGTACCGGTCGCGGCTGGTCCCGTCCTTGGTTTTGAGCGCGTACTGGGCCACCACCCAGGACTGCTCCTCCACCGGGATTTCGGCGTAGCCGTCCTCGGCGCACTGCACCGCGAAGGCGTCCATGAGGCGCTCGGCGGCCTCGGCGTCCACGACGTCGGTCTCATCGGTCTTGCTCTGGTGTCCCACGACGCCGTGGTTCATCACGAACTGGCTGTAGTCCTCGTCGAACCAGGCTTCCCTGAACTGCAGGATGCCCTCTTCGTCGCGTTTGTAAACCCTGATAATTCCACTCATATGCCAGTTCCTTCCTGGGCCGTCCGGCGCCGGAAGTGATGGCGCCGTACGGGTTGTGCTCAACGGATGTGCTGGCTACAGCAGCGGCAGGCTGCCGGTGCTGGGGTGTTCCTGGCCGGGCAGGGGACGCGCAAACGGCACCTTGGTCCCCAGGACCTGGGCGACGACGTCGTGCGTGATCTGCTGGGCAGTCATCCCGACGCGTTCGAGCACCTGGCTGCGGGTGCCGTGATCGAGGAACTCGACCGGGAGGCCGACCTCGTTGAGGGCGGTGTCCACGCCGGCGGCCCGCATCTCCTGGCGGATCCGGGAACCGACGCCGCCGGCCCGCACACCATCCTCGATGCAAATGACCAGGCGGTGGCTTGCGGCGAGGTCGATGATGGACCGCCGGACCGGGAGGACCCAGCGGGGGTCCACCACCGTGGAACTGATGCCCTGGGCGCCGAGCCGGTTGGAAACGTCCAGCGCGAGTTCGGACATTGCGCCCACGCTGACAATCAGGACGTCGTTCTCGCTGGAGCCCGCGGGGCGGCGGGCCAACACGTCCACGCCGTCGTCCAGGCGCTCGACGGCCTCGACTTCGGCGCCGACGCTGCCCTTGGAATAGCGGATCACGCTGGGGGCGTCTTCAATGGCCACGGCCTCGCGGAGTTCCTCCCGCAGCCGGGTGGCGTCGCGCGGTGCCGCGAGGTGCAGCCCGGGGACGATCTGGACCATGGCCATGTCCCACATGCCGTGGTGGCTGGCGCCGTCGGGTCCGGTGACGCCGGCCCGGTCCAGGACGATTGTGACACCGGCCTTGTGCAGAGCCACATCCATCAGCAGCTGGTCGAACGCACGGTTCAGGAATGTCGCGTAGACCGCGACCACCGGGTGCAGTCCCCCGAACGCCATGCCGGCGGCGGAGGTGAGGGCGTGCTGTTCGGCGATGCCGACGTCGAATACCCGCTCCGGGTGCCGGGCGGCGAACTTGTGCAGTCCGACCGGAATCAGCATGGCCCCGGTGATGCCGACGATGTCCTTGCGCTCGTCGGCGATGTCGGCGATTTCATCGGCGAAGACGGCGGTCCAGGATTTGGCGCCGCCGGCCTCGGTGGGTGCGCCGGTCTCCGGATCGATGATCCCCACGGCATGGAACTGGTCCGCCTCGTGGGCGCGGGCCGGGGCGTAGCCGTGGCCCTTTTCCGTCATGGCGTGCACGATCACTGGGCCGGCGTAGTTCCGGGCGGTGGAGAGGGCGTTTTCCATGGCCTGGAGGTTGTGGCCGTCGACGGGACCGATGTACTTCATGCCGAGGTCCTCGAACATGCCCTGCGGGGCCCACCAGTCCTTGATGCCCTTCTTCATGGCGTGCAGGCTCTTGTAGGTGAACTGGCCCGCAGGCCCGCCGTTCTGCAGTTTTCGCTTCCACCAATCGAGGGTGCCTTCGTAGGAGGGGGCAGCGCGGAGGGAATCGATGGTGGGGCGCAGGGACGCGAGGTGGTCGGCCAACCCGCCGACGGTCGGGGCGTAGGAGCGGCCGTTGTCGTTGACCACAATCACCACCCGGCGCTTCTTGTCCGCCGCGATGTTGTTGATGGCCTCCCAGGCCATGCCGCCGGTCAGGGCGCCGTCGCCCACCACCGCGACGACGAAGCGGTCGCCGTCGCCTGTCAGCTGCCGGGCGCGGGAGATGCCGTCGGCCCAGGACAGTGACGAGGACGCGTGCGAGCTTTCGACGATGTCGTGCTCGGATTCTCCGCGGTCGGGGTAGCCGGACAGGCCGTCCTGCTGGCGAAGCGTGCTGAAGTCCTGCCGTCCGGTGAGGAGCTTGTGCACGTAAGACTGGTGCCCTGTGTCGAAAACGATGCTGTCGCGGGGGGAATCGAAGATCCGGTGCACCGCGATGGTGAGCTCGACGACGCCGAGGTTCGGGCCCAGGTGCCCTCCCGTTTGGGAGACGTTGCCGATCAGGAAGTCCCTGACTTCGGCTGCCAGCTGTTCCAGCTGCGCCTCGGACAACTTACTCAGGTCCTGCGGATTCCGGATGGTGTCCAAGATTCCCAACGGCCCCTCCTTCGGGTGGTAGACATGCCTTTTAACTCTAACGCCTCGGGACGGGCCGCCGCGCCGGTGTCCGAATCCGGGTACGCAAAGGCCCCGGCCGGTCAGTGACCGGCCGGGGCCTTTGCTTGCGTTACCGGACCAGCCGGCAGCTCCGCCTAGTTCGCGGAGATCTGGCGCAGGACGTACTGCAGGATCCCGCCGTTGCGGTAGTAGTCCGCCTCGCCCGGGGTGTCGATGCGCACCACGGCGTCGAAAGACGTGACCGTACCGTCTTCAGCGGTGGCAGTGACCTTCAGGGTCTTCGGCGTGGTGCCTTCGTTGAGGGCGGTGACGCCCTCAACTGCGAAGGATTCCGTGCCGGTCAGGCCCAGGGTGGCAGCGTTCTGGCCGGCCGGGTACTGCAGCGGCAGGACGCCCATGCCGATCAGGTTGGAGCGGTGGATGCGCTCGTAGCTCTCGGCCACAACGGCCTTGACGCCGAGCAGCGCCGTGCCCTTGGCCGCCCAGTCACGGGAGGAACCGGAACCGTACTCCTTGCCTGCCAGGACCACCAGCGGGGTGCCGGCAGCCTGGTAGTTCTGCGCGGCGTCGTAGACGTATGCCTGCGGGCCGTCAGCCTGGCTGAAGTCGCGGGTGAAGCCGCCCTCCACGCCGTCCAGGAGCTGGTTCTTGATGCGGATGTTCGCGAACGTGCCGCGGATCATGACCTCGTGGTTGCCACGGCGTGAGCCGTAGGAGTTGAAGTCCTTGCGCTCCACACCGTTGGCCAGCAGGTACTGGCCGGCCGGGGTGTCCGACTTGAAGGAACCGGCCGGGGAGATGTGGTCCGTGGTGACGGAGTCGCCGAGCTTGAGCAGCACGCGCGCGCCGGTGATGTCCTGGACCGGCTCCGGCTGGGCCTTCATGCCATCGAAGTACGGGGGCTTGCGGACATACGTGGACTTCTCGTCCCAGGCGAAGGTGTCGCCGGCCGGGGTGTCGAGCGCCTTCCAGCGATCGTCGCCTTCGAAGACGCCTTCGTAGCCGCGGGCAAACATGTCCTTGTCGATCGAGGAGTCGATGACCTGCTGGACCTCGACCGGGTTCGGCCAGATGTCCTTCAGGAAGACGTCGTTGCCGGCCTCATCCTGGCCCAGGGCGTCGTTGTCGAAGTCGAAGTCCATGGAACCGGCCAGGGCATAGGCGATGACCAGCGGCGGGGAGGCCAGGTAGTTCATCTTCACGTCCGGGTTGATCCGGCCTTCGAAGTTGCGGTTGCCGGAGAGCACGGCGGTGACGGAGAGGTCGTTGGCCTGGATGGCCTCGGAGATCTCGGCGTCCAGCGGACCGGAGTTGCCGATGCAGGTCGCGCAGCCGTAGCCCACGATGTAGAAACCGAGCTTCTCCAGGTACGGGGTGAGGCCGGACTTGTTGTAGTAGTCGGTGACTACCTTGGAGCCCGGAGCCACGGAGGTCTTGACCCACGGCTTGGACGTCAGGCCCTTGTCGACTGCGTTGCGGGCCAGCAGTGCCGCGGCCAGCATCACGGACGGGTTGGACGTGTTGGTGCACGAGGTGATCGAGGCGATCGACACTGCGCCGTGGTCCAGCTCGAACTCACGTCCGTCCGCGGTCTTGACGCTGACCTTGTTGGACGGGCGGCCGTTGGACTTCGGGCCGTGTGCGTGCGGGGCCACGTCGCTCAGGTGCGACGCTGAGGCGGTGAACGAGGGCGAGTCCGAAGCCGGGAAGCTTTCGTCGATCGCTTCGTCGAGGCTTCCGTCTGCCAGGTCTTCCTTCACGTAGTTGCGCAGGTCCTCGCGGAACTGGGCCTTGGACTCGGTGAGGATGATGCGGTCCTGCGGGCGCTTCGGGCCGGAGATCGACGGAACAACCGTGGACAGGTCCAGCTCGAGGTACTCGGAGAACTTGATCTCGCGGGAGGGATCGTGCCAGAGGCCCTGTTCCTTCGCGTAGGACTCCACGAGGGCGACGTTCTCGTCGGACCGGCCGGTGAGGCGCAGGTAGTCGAGGGTGACGTCGTCGATCGGGAACATCGCGGCAGTGGAGCCGAACTCCGGGCTCATGTTGCCGATCGTTGCACGGTTGGCCAGCGGCACAGCCGCGACGCCTTCACCGTAGAACTCGACAAACTTGCCCACCACACCGTGCTTGCGCAGCTGCTCGGTGATGGTCAGGACGACGTCGGTGGCGGTGGCGCCGGCCGGAATCGAGCCGGTGAGCTTGAAGCCCACGACGCGCGGGATGAGCATGGAGACGGGCTGGCCGAGCATGGCTGCCTCGGCTTCGATGCCGCCAACGCCCCAGCCGAGCACGCCCAGGCCGTTGACCATGGTGGTGTGCGAGTCGGTGCCGACGCAGGTGTCCGGGTATGCGCGCAGCGCCCCGTCAACTTCGCGGGTCATGACGGTGCGGGCCAGATACTCGATGTTGACCTGGTGCACGATGCCGGTGCCCGGGGGGACGACCTTGAAGTCATCGAATGCCGTCTGGCCCCAGCGCAGGAACTGGTAGCGCTCACCGTTGCGCTGGTATTCGATCTCCATGTTGCGCTCCAGCGCGCCGGAGTTGCCGAAGGCGTCAATCTGGACCGAGTGGTCAATGACCATTTCGGCCGGCGCCAGCGGGTTGACCCGCTTCGGGTCACCGCCGAGCTCCTTGACGGCCTCACGCATGGTGGCGAGGTCAACGACGCAGGGCACGCCGGTGAAGTCCTGCATGATCACGCGCGCCGGCGTGAACTGGATCTCGGTGTCGGGCTCGGAGCTGGGGTCCCAGCCTGCAAGCGCACGGACGTGGTCGGCCGTGATGTTGGCACCGTCCTCGGTCCTCAACAGGTTTTCAAGCAATACCTTGAGGCTGAACGGAAGGTTTTCTGCACCTTCGACGGAGTTCAACCGGAAAATTTCATATTCGGTTCCGGCTACATTAAGTTTGCCTTTTGAACCGAAGCTGTCCACAACGCTCATCGCAGGACTCCTCTCGCAACAGTTTCATCTTTGTCGCGCCGCAGTACCCAAGCTAGTTAGGTCGGCCTAACTAATACAGGCATCAGTACATCGTGGTACGCAATGCAGGTAAGAAACGCAGGGAACGGCCGCTTCAATAACGCCAATCTCATGCACAGCAACGCTGAAGTAAAAGCTGTGGTGATGCAGCGCGACGACGGACTACTACGCCCATCCTAGTGGCATCACGGTTGGGGAGTCAGTAACGCCACCGTCTCCATGTGGTGGGTGTGCGGATACAGGTCGAAGGCACGCAGCCCGGCCAGCCCCCAGCCGCCCTGCCGGAAGTAGCCGAGGTCGCGGGCAAATGACGCCGGATCGCAGGAGACATACGCGACGGCCCGGGGACCGGCGTCGATCAGCTGCTTGACCACGGCTTTGCCGGCACCGGCGCGCGGCGGGTCCAGGATCAGGGCGTCGAAGTTGCGGGGTTTCTGCCGCAGCACCCGCTCCACGCGGCCCTGGACGATCTCCACCTGGGTGGCGTCGTGCAGGTTCTTGCGTGCATCACGGCTGGTGCCGGGCGCGCCCTCGACCGAGAGCACCGATCCCGTGACGCCTACGGCATCGGCCAGCGGTGCCGTGAAAAGCCCGGCACCGGCGTACAGGTCCGCCACCACCGAGCCCGGCGCGAGGTAGCCGCCGTCGTGCAGGAACCCGGTCACAGCCCCGACGAGCGTCTCCGGGGCGTCCTTGTGGATCTGCCAGAAGCCGTCGCCGGTAACCCGGTAGTCGTGGCCTGCCGCGGTCTCCTGGACATAGGTGCGGCCGCGCAGTTGCAGCACCTCGCCCGTGGCCGGGTCCAGGCTGGCCACCGAGACGTCGTCGGGGAACTGGGCCAGGATGCCACCGAGCCGTTTGGACCGGGTACCGGGGGCGGGGACGAGCAGTACGAGCGGCCGGGAGCCGTTCGCCGGGGCGGCGACCTCGACACGGTCGATGCCCTGCAGGTCCATTTCCCAGAGCCGGAGTGCGTTGATGCCGTCCACGGCCAGCGGCATTTCGCGCACGGGCAGGATGGCGTCTGAGCGGTGGGCGTGCATGCCAAGCTTGCCGGCGGGAGTCACCGCGAAGCCGGCTCGCGTCCGCCAGCCAAGGCCGGCCTCGGCTCCGGTACCGCCCGGGGCGGCCATTTCGGCGGCCGTTTCGGCGGCCGCCCCGACGGCTTCGACGGTGATCTCCCCTGCGGGCTGGAGTTCGACGCCGGCGAGCCGCTTGAGCTGTTCGGCCAGGACGTCGGCCTTGAGGCTGCGCTGCCGGGCCAGCGAAATGTGGCCGAGTTCGGCGCCGCCGACCGGAGGATGCCGGTGCGACCAGGAGCGCGCCGAATCGGCGAGGTCCCAGAAGTGCGGCACGCGGTCCGGTGAGGCCTCCAGGACCTCCACCACATCGGCACGCCAGAACTTGGCGTCGGGGCCGGCGTCGGTGAGCCGGACCCGGACCTTCTCGCCGGGAATGCCGTGCCGGACAAACACGACGCGTCCCTCATGCCGGGCCACGCAGTGCCCGCCGTGGGCGACGGGTCCGACGTCGACGACGAGATCGGTGTGGGTGTGCGTCCGGGTGTCGGGGGTCATTGGATATCCTGCAGTTTCTTGGCTTCTTCGGATGATTTCAGCTGCCACGGCACACTGCACACCATGACGCCAGACTCGAAGTGCAGCCTGGTCTTAATGCGCAGCGCGGTCTGGTTGTGGACCAGTTGCTCCCACCATTTGCCCACGACATACTCGGGGATGTAGACCACGATCAGGTCGCGGGGCGAATCCCGGCGCATGTTCTTGATGTACTCCATGATCGGAGTCACCGTTTCGCGGAACGGGCTGGCAAGGACCGTCAGGGGCACCGGGATTTCGAGCTTTTCCCAGTCCGCGACAGTCGCTTCGGTCTCCTCCGGGCTGATGTCCACGGTGATGGCGTCCAGCCGCGACGGGCGTGAGGCCCGGGCGTAGGCCAGGGCGCGCAGCACCGGTTTGCGCACGTGCGAGACAAGCAGCACGGCGTGCACACGGGTGGGCAGTGCGCGGGGCGAGGAGTCCTCGTCCACGGCGAGTTCCTTCGCCACGTTGTCATAGTGCGCCCGGATGCTCCACATGATCAGGAACAGCACGAACATGGCCAACAGCGCGATCCAGGCGCCCTGCGAGAACTTGGTGATCAGGACGATGACCAGAACCAGGGCGGTCATGCAGAAGCCCACGGTGTTGATAGTCCGGGACTTGATGATGCGCAGCCGCACGGCAGGTTCCTTGGACAGTTTCAGTTCCCGGCCCCAGTGCCGGATCATGCCCAGCTGGCTCATGGTGAAGGAGATGAAGACGCCCACGATGTAGAGCTGGATGAGCTTCGTGACGTCCGCGTTGAAAGCGATGATCAGGACGAGGGCTCCTGCGGCCAGGGCCAGGACGCCGTTACTGAAGGCCAGCCGGTCGCCACGGGTGCGCAGCTGGCGCGGCAGGTAGCCGTCCTGGGCCAGGATGGAGCCGAGCACCGGGAAGCCATTGAATGCCGTGTTGGAGGCGAACACCAGGATGACGCCGGTGGCGGCCACCACGATGTAGAACGGGATGGAGCCCGCACCGAAGACGGTCTGCGCGATCTGGCTGATGGCCGGGTTCTGGATGTACCCCTCTGGCAGCGGATTGCCGTTCAGGAGGAACTCCGTGGCCGGATCCTGCACGATGTGCACCTTGGTGGCGTTGGCCAGGTAGATGATGCCGGCGAGCATGGCGGAGGCAATCACGCCGAGCAGCAGCAGCGTGGTGGCCGCGTTCTTGCTCTTGGGCTTCTGGAAGTTGGGCACACCGTTGCTGATGGCCTCGACGCCGGTCAGGGCCGCGGCGCCGGAGGAGAAGGCGCGCAGCAGCAGGAATGCGCCGGCCAGCCCGACGAGGCCTTCGTCGAAGCCCTGCTCCGGCACGATCTCGAACGCTGCCGACGGCGCCTGCCCCAGCTGGCCGGTGACAGCCTGGAAGACACCGACGGCGGTCATGCCGAGGATCGAGGCCATGAAGATGTAGGTCGGGACGGCGAAGACGCTGCCGGCCTCCCTGATGCCGCGCAGGTTCACGAGGGCCAGGATGACGACGCCGATCGTGGCGATCGCGGCCTGCTGTCCGTGCAGCGACGGCACGGCGGTGGTCAGGTATGTCGCGGCCGACGACATGGACACGGCAACGGTCAGCACATAGTCAACCAGCAGAGCCGAGGCTACGGTGAGCCCTGCGTACTTGCCGAGGTTGACGTTGGCGATCTCGTAGTCGCCGCCGCCGGAGGGGTAGGCGTGGACGTTCTGGCGGTAGGAGGCAACCACGGTCAGGAGCACCACCATGACGGCGAGGCCCACCCACGGCGCAATGGCCACCGCGCTCACGCCGGCCAGGGCCAGGGTCAGGAGGATTTCATCCGGCGCATAGGCCACCGAAGACAGGGCGTCCGAAGCGAAAATGGGGAGCGCGATCCGCTTCGGCAAGAGCGTGTGGGCCAGACGGTCGTTCCGGAAGGGCTTGCCTACCAGCACCCGCTTCACGGCATTGAAAATTGTCAGCACCACACAAAGCTAGTCTGATTCGGACGCGATGTCATGACGGCGAAGTTGGCGTGCACAGGAACGCCGGCCGGCGCCCCGTGGCCGTGGCCTCCCGCCGCCGCGTGGCCGGTAGAGTTTTACGCAGTATCAGACGTAAGAACCAAGAGGAGGCCCATGTGGCGCACTTCGTGATCATGGGTTGTGGCCGTGTCGGGTCAACCCTGGCGCACACGCTCGAGGACGCCGGCCATTCGGTGGCCATCATCGACCAGGACGACCGTGCCTTCCGGCGGCTCCGCGCAGGGTTTTCCGGACGGAAGGTCACGGGGGTCGGATTTGACCGCGAGACGATGAAGCGGGCCGGCGTCGAGGAAGCCTATGCCTTCGCCGCCGTTTCCAGCGGCGACAACTCCAACATCCTCGCCACCCGGGTGGCCCGGGAGACCTTCCACGTTCCCCATGTGGTGGCCAGGATCTATGATCCGGGCCGCGCGGAAATCTACCAGCGCCTCGGCATTCCCACGGTCGCCGCGGTCCGCTGGAGCGCCGACCAGGTGCTGCGCCGCATCCTGCCCGAGCAGCACATCGCCGGCGACTACCGGGAGCCCTCGGGCCGGCTGGTCCTCGCCGAGGTGGACCTGAACCCCGACTGGATCGGGCACCCGATCTCCTCGATCGAGAAGGCGGCCGGCATCCGCATCGCGTATCTGACCCGGTTCGGCGAGGGCATGCTGCCCGCTGCCGGCACGTCCTATCAGGACGGCGACACCGTCCACGCCATGCTGAACGTGGACCGGAGCTCCGAGATCGGCCACATCCTCGCCAAATCCCCCGCCAAGGAGTCCTAAGTGAAAGTCGTCATCGTCGGTGCCGGAAGCGTCGGTTCCTCGATCGCCCGGGAATTGTTGGCCCACAAGCACGAAATCCTGCTGATCGACGAGAAGCCGGAGGTCATCGGCCGCAGCGGCCTGCGCGGCGCTCACTGGCTGGTGGGTGACGCCTGCGAGCTGAGTACGCTGCAGGACGCCAAACTTGAGGACGCCGACGTCGTGGTCTCCGCCACCGGTGACGACAAGGTCAACCTCGTCGTTTCCCTGCTGGCCAAGACGGAATTCGGCGTCGGGCGTACGGTCGGCCGGGTCAACAACCCCAAGAACGACTGGATGTTCGACGACTCCTGGGGCGTCGACGTCGCGGTCAACACCCCGCAGCTCATGACCGCCCTCGTGGAGGAGGCGGTGGAGATCGGTGACCTGGTCCGGCTGCTGACGCTTCAGACCGGGGTGTCCTCGCTGGTTGAGTTCACGGTTCCCCACGACTCCCATGTGATCGGGCTGACCGTGGGTGATGTCCGGTGGCCCGAGGACTCCACCCTCGTCGCGATCCTGCGGGACCAGGCGCCCATCACGCCGAGCCGGGACGACGTGATCGACGGCGGCGACGAATTGTTCTTTGTGACCACGATCGCGGCCGAGGACGAACTCCGCGCCCTGCTGGCACCGGAATCCCCGCTCGAGGACCAGCACCCCGTGACCTCGGACCAGCACGGCCACGGCCCCCAGCCGGCCGAGAACGACGGCTTCGACGGCTAAGCCCTTTTTAAACCAGTTGCGCTGTCAGTTGTGGCCGTTCCCAACGCTTGGGAACAGCCACAACTGACAGCGCATCGGGTCAGTTGGCTTTTTCGGCCTCGTTGGCCTCGGCCGGCTCCCGGGCGGGGCGGGTCAGCAGCCAGGCAATCCAGACGCCGAGGATGTAGAGCGGGGCGCCCATCAGAAGCCGGGTGGTGGCCAGGGCGGCGAGGCCCTGCTCCCCCATGAAGTACAGCGGCACCTGCACCACCAGCCGCAGGACCAGCACGGCGACAATCACCCATGTGCCGATCGAGTACGCCCTGACCCGCTTCGGGTCCTTGCGCCATTCCAGGCCCTCGTTGCGGATGAAGCCGAAGAGCAGCCCTGCGATCGGCCAGCGCACGGCCACGGAGATGGACATCGCCAGGATGTAGCCGAGGTTGGTAAAGAACCCCAGGACGTAGAAGTTTTCTGCCTTGCCGGTCGAGGTGGCCAGCCACGCGGATAGTCCGACGCCGATGAACCCGGCCAGCGCCTGGGTCAGCGGCTTGCGCTGGACCAGCCGGGCCACGGTAAAGACGGCGGCGACCGCAAGTGAAGCGATAACGGCCAGCGTCAGGTTTTCCCGGTCCAAGGTGAAGGCAATCAGGAAGACGAGTCCTGGCAGGATGCTTTCCGCGATGCCCTGGACGCCGCCGGCGCTCTTGAGCACATCGATGTTGCCGCTGCTGGAGCGGTGCAGCCCGGCCTTTGCGGCATAGTCCTCGGCCAGCTGGGCCACCGTGGGCTGGGTGCTGGTCGGCTGGGACGCAGCAGGTGTGGCATTGTCCCGGGTCAGCGCCGCGGCTTCACCCGGTTCCTGCTGGGCTGTTTCCTGTTGTGACCGGTCCTGATGCAACCCGTCCTGTTGTGACCGGTCTTGATGCGACCGGTCCGGGCGTGCCCGCTCGGGATGTTCGGGCAATGTCATTGCTCCTCCTGGCGGGAGAGTATTTCGTAGCGGGGATTGAAGATCGTGGGCAGCCCGTCGCGCATGGTGACCATGCCCTCGAGCCGGAGTTCCGTTCCGGCGTCGACACCGGGAATCCGGCGGCGGCCCAGCCATACGACGCGCAGCCGTTCCTTGGGCCCGGCGGGCCGTTGGCGCTGTGCACTGGGGCTGACCTTGTGCGTGGCCACCCCGTTGGCGGGAATGCTGTTGGCCGTTCCGGCACCTTTGCCGCCCTGGCCCTTGCCGCCGAAGGGCAGGAGGCGGGTAACGGGAGGGGGCGCTTCGTGATCGATCAGGATCGCGATGAAAGATGCCACCTGGCTGGCGGGCACGTACGTGACGGACTCGATGAAGCCGTGGCACAGCACCCGCCCGCGGTCCGGCAGGTCCCGGACGGACACGGCGGCCGCTTTTTTGCCGGCGGCATCAGCCAATCTGGGTTATCTCCGGTCCGCGTTCGGGCTGTCCGAACTCCGGGGCCGTCTGCGGCGTCGGGGCGGCGGGGGTGTCCTTGGGCAGGCGGAGCTGCAGCAAGTCGCGCGGAGGCATGGGGTTCTCGCCGCGGACGACGACGATCTGCCGGAACAGCTCTTCGAGTCCGGCCGCGGCGTCCCGGTCCATTGCCGCCTCGCCGCCGAAAACGCCGCGGAGGAACCAGCGCGGGCCGTCGACGCCGATGAAGCGGGCCACACGGTACCCCTGGCTGCCATCCGCCGCTCCGGCAGGAAGCTTGGCCACGAGCTCGGTGCCGAAGCTGCCCTCGACCTCCTCGACCTGGCCGCCCTGGCTGCCGACCGACTGGCCGATCTGTTCACGGATTTCATCCCACAGCCCCTCGGAACGGGGGGCGGCGAAGGCCTGCAGCTGCAGGCTGGAACCCTCCAGGTCCATGGTGACGGCGACGACGCGCTGGCTCGCTTCTTCAACTTCCAGGCGGAGCTGGAGTCCCTCGCGGGGGGCGATCAGGAGCGCGCCGAGGTCCACGTACCCGTCCTGGCCCTCGATTTCCGAGACGTCGAAGGGCCCGGTCGCGGCCCGGTCGGCAGTTTTGGCGTCATTCCCGGCCGGCGTGCCGGCGCCGTCAATCGCAGCGTCCGCGGCCACAGCGTTCTGGTCCGTATCGGCCCCGGTCGGCTGCTCCTGTTTGGCTTTCCTGCCACGCCCAAAAACCATGGGGGTTGTCTCCTTCAGTTGTGATCCTGTGCCGCCGCCCGGCGCCGTCCTGGCGCCTGTCCGCGTGGCTGCCCGCTACCCTGCGGCCGCCTGCTCAATACTCCTGCACCATTGGTGCACCGCTGCTGTTGCCTGGATGCGTGTCTCGTGCAGTGCTGGTGATGCTTCCGTGCTGATGTTCTTAAGTGCTGGTGTTCTCAGATGCTGGTGTTCTTCAGTGCCTGCGTTAGTTCAAAGTGCGCGGCGCCGAAAATCCCCGGTCGCCCAGCGCCCGGTTGTCCCAGCGTTTAGGGAGAACCTGGGCTTCAGGCCGGTCCGCCGAAACCGCCGGTGGAGCCGAAGCCGCCCCCGCCGCGGACCGAGCCGTCGAGCTCCTCGACCGGCAGGAACTTCGCGTACTCCACGCGCTGAATGACCATCTGTGCAATTCTATCGCCGCGCCGCAGCTCGATCGCCTCGTCACGGTCAGTATTCAGCAGTGTCACCGCGATTTCTCCGCGGTAGCCGGCGTCCACCGTCCCTGGGGCGTTCACAACCGTCAGTCCGTGCTTCGTGGCTAGGCCAGAGCGTGGGTGGATGAGCGCAACAAAACCATCCGGGAGCGCAATGGCGACGCCGGTCGGAACGAGGCGGCGCTCCCCCGGCGCGAGGACGACGTCCTCGCGGGCGCGAAGGTCGGCTCCGGCATCGCCCGGGTGCGCATACGACGGCGGCTCGAGCCCGTCGTCGAGCATTTTCAGCTGTACCGTCAAAGTGGGCGTTCCGTAGGCTGCGTCGCCGGCCGTGGGTGCGGCGCTGGCGACGGCGGTGTTTTCTTCAGTCACAGTCCCTCACTCTAACGCCCGCACATAACATCGACCTAGCCGCCGCTGGCTCCCCGCGCATGCCGCCCGTGGTGTTCACGCACGCTTGTAGCGGCGTTCAGGACGGCCATCAAGCGGCCTTCAAGCGGGGCGGCAGCAGCCCTGAAGCGGGGTACCCCCTTAGCAAGGGGCCGAGATGAAATACCCAGCTAAAGATGAAAAGCTGTGCCTATGCCCGAATCCAGCGCAGCTGCGCCTTCCCCGAAGAGCGCCCCGAGCGACTCCCCTGTCCTTTACGCCGAGAAGCTCTGGCCGAACTTCTGGATCTGGCTGGTGTCGGTGTTGTTCTCCAGCGCAGGGATCCTCATGCTGGCGCCCATCAGCATCTGGGCCGGCATTACCGCGGCTATCGTGATCTTCGTCGTCATCTCCGTGCTGCTGGTGCTGTCCACGCCGTCGATCACGGTCACCAGGACCACGCTGACGGTGGGCAGGGCCACGATCGAACGCGGGTTCCTGGGCAAGGCCACGGCGTTCCGGGGCAAGGAAGCCACGGCCGAGCGGGGAACGCGCCTAAATGGACTGGCGTTTCTGTGTATCCGCGGCTGGGTGGATCCGGTGGTCCGGATCGAGATCGAGGACCCCTCGGATCGCACCCCCTACTGGCTCACGTCCACACGGCACCCGGAGCAACTGATCGCCGCGCTGGCCTCCTAGCTAGCTCCTGCCCAGGGCTGCTACCGGCCTAGCCCTCGCAATCCTTGCAGTACTTCAGGCCGTCCTTTTCGCGGGCAATCTGCGAACGGTGGCGGACCAGGAAGCAGGAGGCACAAGTGAATTCGTCTGCCTGGGCGGGCAGCACCCGGACCAGCAGTTCCTCCCCGGACAAGTCAGCGCCGGGAAGTTCGTAGCCTTCGGCAAGGTCGGACTCGTCTTCATCCACCACGGCGGAAGGCTTCTCTGTACGCCGCACCTTCAGGGCCTCAATGGAATCCTCACTGAGGTCTTCTTCGGTCTTACGCGGCGCATCGTAATCGGTCGCCATTATTTGTCGCTCACACTCCGCATTCGTTCGGTTGGCTCGCCGCTCCAAGATGGCCCCGCCGGGATGGTAACCCTGGGCTCCGGGAGCGGTTCACCGATGTAACACCGGACATGCGGTTTTTGTGCCCGGTGTCGGGTCATTTTTGCTTAAGCGCCTCAGGAATGCCAGAGCCCACGGGTCTCCTCCCTGGGATCTTTTCCGTGGAGAAGCCGAAACCGGCTGAAAGTCGCGGCATGTCGCGGAAAATCACGGCGCGCCAGCCGTCCTAACCCGAAATGTGTCCCGCTGGTGGCAGAGTTTCGATTGTTAGTAATGCCAGGGTGGAGGATTTGTATGCAGGATCTACGGCTTGTAGGCGTCCACGACGACGGAGAGCATCTCCTGTTGAGTGGCACCGGCGGCGAGATGTTCCAGCTGCCGATCGATGAAGCACTTCGGGTGGCTGCCAGCCGGACGGCGGCGAAGGCCGCGTCCAGCGCGGCCGCACCTCCCATTGCCATGTCTCCGCGCGACATCCAGACGAGGATCCGCAACGGGGCAACCGCCGCCGAAGTGGCACAGCTCTCCGGTATCCCGCTGGAGAAAGTCCAGCGCTACGAGGGACCGGTCCTCGCCGAGCGCGAGTACATTGCCCAGCAGGCCCGCAAGGTGGAAGTGGCCTCCCCCGCCCCCGGCCAGGACCTTTTCCGGTCGGTGTTCGGTGACAACCCGGCATCCCTCAACGACATGGTCGAACACCGGTTGCGGGCCTACGGCGTGGAGCCCTCAACACTGGAGTGGGACTCCTGGCGGCGCCAGGACGGCAGCTGGAACGTCGTGGCCCGTTTCGAGCCCAAGCCCGGCGGACCGGCCGGCATCGGCGAGGAGCCGCCGGCTATGTGGACCTTCCATCCCGCCCGGAAGTCCCTGCAAAACGCCAACCGCTGGGCCCAGCAGCTGAGCGAGCTGGAGCCGCTCGAGGGCCCCGTGCCTACCAGGCGCCTTACTGCCGTCTCAGACCGGCCCTTTGACTTTGAAACCGACGCCGAGGCCGCAGCCCGGACAGCGACCGGCCAGCACAGCATCATTCACCAGATGCTGCTCCAGCAGGACAGGATCCATCAGGAGCAGGACGCCGACGGGCTGCTGGACATGCTGCGTTCCCGCCGCGGCCACCGGATTGGAGTGGACGAGGACGCGGACGACGCCCTTGCCATGCTCATGGCCACCGGGGTTCCCGCAGCTCACCCCCGCCCGGCAGAGGTACCCGAGGCGCCCGAAGTTCCGCAGCCGACAGAACCGGAGTCGGCTTCCGAAACCGCCGGGGCTGACGAACCCGCTCCGGCCGAAGTTCCGACCGCGGACCCCGCACCGGCCGACGTTCCGACCGCGGAGGCCGCGCCCTCGGACACCGATGCCTTCACGCGGCGACGCGACGGCAGGCCGTCCATGATGTCCCGGCTGAGCCTCGCACCGCGCCTCCCGGAGGAGGACGATGCCCTGAAGCTGCACGACGGCRTCAGCACCGAGACCCGGGAAGTCACCATCGCGGCTTCGCAACTGCGTCCGGCGGGCAAGGGCCCCACCGCTAGCCCAGGCCTGGATGAACTGATCGGCGGCGGCACGTCTCGGCGGCAGCACCGCGAGTCGAACGCCGCTGGCAGGAATGAAGCCGGCACCGACCAGCCCGAGCGCCAGCCAACCAAGCCGAAGCGCTCAAGCGTTCCCAGCTGGGACGAAATCGTCTTCGGAACCCGCAACGACCAATAGGGCAGCCAGCAACTTGGGGTGACCTCATGCTGATGGTTCGAGAAGGACGTCCGGAAGACACACCCGGCCTTGCGATGCTCCGAGCGACATGGGCCGCAGAGCAGGATCCCTCCCTCACGGACGACCCCGAATCAAAGAGCTTTTACGCCAGGCTGGGCTTCGAGCCCGCAGGGGACCTGAACATTCTCAAGTTCTGAGCCGCCGGATCCAGGTACCTGCCGGTTGCGGGGATCGCCTCCGCCGGGAATCGGGCTCCGGCAGTCAGCGCCGCGGCGCTCTCTTGCCGTCGGCTTGGAAGCACAGCAGCGGGACTTCCCGCTCGGCCTTCGTGAGAGAACCGTGCTGGCCCACGACTTCCAGGGCGGTGGGACGGACCCTGCGCGTATCGTAAAGCGCCAGGGCATCCCGAGCCGCGATCATGACATCGCCGATCCGCAGGGCGGCCTCGGCCCGCACGTCGCCAAACAACCCGGCCCCGATCGCTTCCTCACGGGTGAAGGCCCAAATTCTGTCTCCAAAACGGGACCGCCAGTTCGCCAGCAGCCGGTCGCGGGCGCCGTCGTCGTTTCCATCCTCCAGGTACAGGTGGACCATCCGCGGCTCGCCGGCGGTGTGCCGCACACCGGCAAGGAGCGCCGGCTCGGCGGAGTAGTCGATCCGCTGCGACTCGGGCACATCCACCATGCCGTGGTCAGCGGTCAGCAACACGGTGGTGCCCGGCGGCAGGGCGGCGTTGAGCCGGCTCACTGTGGCATCGAGTTCCTCGAGCTGGTGCTCCCACTGGGGTGACTGGCAGCCGTGGCGGTGCCCGGCCTTGTCGAGCTCGTTGACGTAGAAGTACATCAGCGAGGGCCCGGGGCCGGCCATGGCTTCGGCGGCCGCCTCGGTCCGTGCGTGGGACGTGGTTCCGGTGATGAAGCGGCCTCCGCGGAGCGCGGCCTCGGTCATGGCCGAGGTGCTGAACTGCGGGAGGCTGACGGTGGTGACATCGACGTGGCCTTCGGCCCTTTCGAAGACCGTCGGGAACGGCTGCCACGTCCGCGGGTCCACGCCGGCGTCCCAGTTGCCAAGCATGTTCACCACCCGGTCCTGGTCCGGATCCAGGACGTCATAGCCCACCATGCCGTGCTGGCCGGCCGAGAGTCCGGTGCCAAAGCTTGCAAGCGACGCAGCTGTGGTGGACGGGAACGCCGAGTCCAGCGACACGGGCACCTGGCCCTGGCCGGCCTGCTGGATTCCTCGCAGGAAGGGGGTGTGGGCGATCTTTTGCTTCAACAGGTTCCGGCCGAGCCCGTCGGCCAGCACCACGCACACCCGTTTGGCGGCCGGAAGGTTCAGTTTGTTCTCGAACCCCGGGACTCCCAGGCTGGCGGCGGCGCTGGTCAGGACCTCGGCGATGGAGCGCTGTCCGAACGCCGGCGCGGGCGGCAACGGGGACGTGCCGGCGGACAGCGGGACCGGCGAGGCGACGCCGGAGGCGGCCAGGGAGGGAATGGGCATCGGATCAGACAGCTGATCCTGCGCGGGCTCAGGCTGGCGGAAATGGGCCATGTCAGCGCTGGTGGCCGCGGCTGAGGCGGTTTCCGAACACGCCCATCCGCGGTCGGGGCGGCAGGCCGGGCCCGATGTGCGGGACCGGGGCCGCGGAGCCGGTGTTCACTGCCCGCAAGGCGCGGGCGAAGAGCTTGGCGTCCTGCACAGCCTGCAGACCGTCCGCTTCGGCGCTGATCCGCAGGACGATGTCTTCCTGCGCGATGGTGCCGCTGTAGCCATGATCGGCCTCGCACTGCGGGTCCCCGCAGCTGGCCGGGCCCATGTCCAGGCGCTGGCCGCCGGACCACGCAATGGAGAGCGTCAGCTCCCGGACGGGGTCGGAGGGCTTGTAGTCCTGCGGCTGGGCGTAAACGTAGCTCAGGACCACCGAGCGGATCTGGGTTACGGGGACGGACTCGGTCGATACCTGCGCGACGGTCTGCTCGCCGGCCTCGTCAAGCTGCTGGTCGTCCACGTGGGTGATGACCAGCATGTCCTCGGTCAGCACCAGGACCGTAATGTGGCGGCGGACCTCGGCGCGGTCGAAGTGGGTCTCGAGATGAACCAGGTGGGCCACGCAGTCGCGGCCGTCCAGGGCGTCGGCGACGACGTCGGCCACGAGCCGGGGGTAGAAACCGGCCTGCTGGAGGGACCCTTCCAGGCTCTGGCCCTGCGCACTGTGGTCATGGAGCCCGTGGTGGTGCGCGGTCTGGCGTCCGGGGGCGGTCGCCAGGGGCTTGGGTGTTGGAGGCTGGGAGCTCATAGACTCCATTTTCACAGATCGGCTGGGGACTTGCTAACTGCCCGGCCCGGAATGCGGCTTAGGGCCGGGCAGCAACCGGCCTAACTGCGCATCGCCCGGCGTGCGCTGTCTGTGCGTTGGGCGGCGTTCGCGATCCTGACGTCGGCGGCAAGGATCGAGGCGCCGTCGGGCCCGGCGAGGACGGGGTTGAACTCAACCAGGGCCACCTCCGGATGGTTGTCCTTGAGCCTGGTGAGGCGGGCGGCGAGATCCTCCAGCGCCGTGGCGTCAACGGCCGGCAGGCCCTGGTACCCGAAGAGTTTCCTCGACGCCCGGGGTGCCCGGATGAAATCGTGCACATCGGAGCCGGAGAGCGGCGGCACACGGTGCGCCCAGTCATCGAGGAGGTTCACGGCGTCGCCGGCCAGGCCGAAAGAGATGACCGGTCCCAGCAGCGGGTCTTCGATGGCGCGGAAGGTGCAGGCCTGCCCGACCGGCATCATCGTCTGCACTTCCAGGGACGGGGACCCGTACCGCTCAAGCGACTTGCGCATTTGCGACACGTTGAGCCGCAGGGAGTCCGCGTCCTGGATGTCCAGCCGCACGCCGCCAAGGTCCAGCCGGTGCCGAAGTGCGGGATCTGTAGTCTTTAGTGCCACCGGCCAGCCGAGCTGCCCGGCCGCCGCTACGGCCTCCTCCGCCGTCTCGAATCCCACGGACGGGACCACCCGGATGCCGTAATGGCCCAGCAGCCGTGCGGCTGTGTCCTGGTCCAGCCGGACGAGCTGCTCGCCGCCCACCTTGCGCAGCAGCTGCTCCAAGTCCTCCCGGGTGGCGTCCGGGTGGCAGCCCTCGGGTTCCACGAAGAGGCCCTGGTCCCGGTCCAGCCACTGGGCGTACCGCACGACGGCGGCCAGTGCCGCCACCGCCGCACCCGGGTTGGAGTAGCACGGAACCGGCAGGGCGAGCACGGAGTCGTGTGGGTGCTCCGGCTCCGCACCGACCATGCCCTCCACATAGATGGACGGATCAAGAATTCCGCTGAACGCTGCCACCACGGGTTTACCGGCCGCCGCCGAACATTCAGCCAGCACGCCGGCGATCTTTTCGACCGTAAGACCTTGCGCAGGAAGCAGCGCCACCACCGCCGCGTGCACGGTGTCGGCGGTCAGGATTTCCTGCAGGCTCCGCCGCAGGGCCGGCAGCGCCCGGGACATGCCCACATCGAGATCAAGGTCCCCGATGATCCGTTCCACTCCGAGCCCCTGCCTGGCTGCACTGTCCGCGACCACCTTGCCCAGCGCGCGCGAGTTGCTGAAGACGGCGATTCCCGGGCCCCCGGGCAGCGGCTGGCTCGACACAATCTGGGCGACATCCATGAGCTCTTCAATGGTCTCGACCCGGATCACGCCGGCCTGGCGCATCATGGCGTCCAGCGCTTCCGGGGGCGCCAGCGTGGTGCGGACGGCGTGCCCAGGCGGCAGGTTCAGGCCCATGGCGTTGGACTTGGCCACAATCACGGGCTTGGTCCTGGCGAGGCGTCGGGCCAGCCTGGAAAACTTGCGCGGGTTGCCGATCGATTCCAGGTACAGGCCCACGGCAGTGGTGTCGGCGTCGTCCTCCCAGTACTGCATCATGTCGTTGCCCGAGACGTCCGCTCGGTTGCCGGCGGAGAGGAAGGTCGAGATGCCGACCCGGCGGCGGCTGGAGGCGGCGTAGAGCGAGACACCGATCGCGGCCGACTGGCTGAACAGGCCCAGGCCACCGCGGCGTGCCAGGGCCGGCGCCATCGAAGCGTTGAGGGACACCGCAGGGTTGGTGTTGACGATGCCCAGGGACGCCGGGCCGATCACGCGCATGCCGTTGGCACGTGCCTGCCGCACGAGTTCGCGCTGGCGCGCGAGGCCGCGTTCGCCGTCGTCCGCGTATCCGGCGGTGGCCACCACGATCCCCTTCACTCCGGCTGCCGCGCATTCCTGGACCACCTTGGGAACCTCGTCGTACGGGACCGCGATGATGGCGAGCGTGACCTGGCCGGGGACCTCGGAGAGCCGGGCGAAGGAGAGCATGCCGGCGAGTTCCAGGGCTTCGGGGTTGATCGCATAGACCGGGCCGCTGAAGCCGCCTTCGATGACGTGCTCAAGGAGCTGGTATCCCACTTTGCCCCATTGGCGGCTGGCGCCGATTACGGCGACCGATGACGGGGCGAGCAGCTCCTGGATGCTGCGCGCCTCGGCGCGGTGCTCGCGGGATTCCATCACCGCACGGGACTTGTCGGTGGGGTCGATGTTGAACTCAAGGCTCACCACGCCGTCGTCAAAGTGGCGTTTGACGTCGTAGCCGGCATCGGAGAACACCATGAGCATCTTGCGGTTCTCCGGGAGCACTTCGGCGCTGAATTTGCGGATCCCGTTCTCGCGGGCGGCCGCGGCAAGGTGTTCGAGCAGGATGGAGCCGATGCCGCGGCCCTGGTGGGCGTCGGCAATGTTGAAGGCGACCTCGGCCTCCGCCGGGTCGTCGAGCCGGTCGTAACGGCCGATCCCGAGGATTTCGCCGCCGATGGTGATCACCAGGGCCACCCGGTCTTTGTAGTCCACCTCAGTGAAGCGCTTGAGTTCCTTGGCGGAGAGCTTGGACTTGAAGGCGAAGAAGCGCATGTAGATGGACTTCTGGGACTGACCCACGTGGAAGGCCTGGACAGCGTCGGCATCGGAGGGGTGGATGGGGCGAACATGGGCGGTGCCGCCGTCGCGCAGGACAACATCGGCTTCCCAATATTCCGGATATACGCCGTCCGCGGGCTGATCCACCATAGGCTTAGCCTAGTCATAAACTTACGCAGTACCCGTTCAGCACTCCCTCAGAAGGACCCACCAGCCTTATGGCACGCCGCCAAACCACGCCCCCGGCAGGGGAAGCCAGCCAGGATTTCACCGAAAACATCGTTGATATCGATGTCACGTCCGAGATGGAAGGCTCATTCCTCGAATACGCCTATTCGGTGATCTACTCTCGGGCCCTCCCGGACGCCCGCGACGGGCTGAAGCCCGTGCAGCGACGCATCCTGTACATGATGTCCGACATGGGGCTCCGCCCGGACCGCGGCCACGTCAAGAGCGCCCGCGTGGTGGGCGAGGTCATGGGCAAACTGCACCCGCACGGCGACGCCGCGATCTACGACGCCATGGTGCGCATGGCCCAGGACTTCTCCCTCCGGCTGCCGCTGATCGACGGACACGGCAACTTCGGCTCGCTCGACGACGGTCCCGCGGCCCCCCGCTACACCGAGGCCCGGCTGGCGGCCGCCGCCCTGACCCTCACGGACCACCTCGACGAGGACGTCGTCGACTTCGTTCCCAACTACGACAACCAGCTGACCCAGCCAGACGTGCTGCCGGCCGCGTTCCCGAACCTGCTGGTCAACGGCGCCACGGGCATCGCCGTCGGCATGGCCACGAACATGGCCCCGCACAACCTCGTGGAAGTCATCGCCGCCGCCCGGCACCTGATCGACAACCCGGACGCCACGCTCGAGGACATCATGAGGTTCGTCCCGGGACCGGACCTGCCCACGGGCGGCCGGATCGTGGGCCTGGACGGTATCCGCGACGCCTACGCCACGGGCCGCGGCTCGTTCAAGACCCGGGCAAAGGTGGAAATCGAGCAGCTCTCGGCCCGCCGCACCGGCCTGGTGGTCACGGAACTGCCGTACATGGTGGGCCCGGAAAAGGTCATCGAGAAAATCAAGGACGCCGTCAACGGCAAGAAGCTCACCGGCATCAGCGACGTCGTGGACCTCACCGACCGCAAGCACGGCCTCCGCCTGGTCATTGAGCTCAAGAACGGTTTCAACCCCACGGCCGTGCTGCAGCAGCTCTACCGCTTCACCCCCATGGAAGACTCCTTCGGCATCAACAACGTCACGCTGGTCGATGGCCAGCCGCAGACCCTCGGGCTGCTCCAGCTGCTCTCGGTCTACGTGGACCACCGGATCAACGTGGTCCGGCGCCGCACCGCGTTCCGGCTGGGCAAGAAGAAGGACCGCCTCCACCTGGTCGAGGGCCTTTTGGTCGCGATCGTGGACATTGACGAGGTCATCCAGATCATCCGGTCCTCCGACGAGGTTGCCGCCGCCCGGACCCGGCTGATGTCCATTTACGACCTCTCCGAAATCCAGGCCAACTACATCCTGGAACTGCGGCTGCGGCAGCTGACCAAGTATTCCCGGATCGAACTGGAGAAGGAGCAGGAGGAGCTGCGCCGGGAGATCGCCGAACTCGAAGCGATCCTGGGCTCCCCCGCACTGCTCCGCGCCCTCGTGTCGGATGAACTGGGCGAGATCGCGGAGAAGTACGGCACCCCGCGCCGGACCGTGCTGCTGGAATCCGAGGCCGTCTCCCCCACCGTGGCAGCCGCCGTGGGCGCCCCCGCCGGAGCCAAGGGCAAAGCCGCGCCGCTGGCCCTTGAGATCGCCGACGATCCTTGCTGGGCCATCCTCACCGTGTCCGGACAGATCGCCCGCACCGCCAACCAGGACAGTCTGGCCGAGGCCGGCCCGCGGACCCGGCACGACGTTTTCTCCTCCGTGGTCAAGACCACCGCCCGTGGCGAGATCGCGGCCGTGACGTCGCAGGGCCGCATGCTGCGCCTGCAGGTCATGGACATGCCTGTCCTGCCGCCAACTTCAGGTACCCCTAATATGGCCGGCGGAGTACCGGCCAAGGACTTCATCACGCTCCTCAAGGGCGAGACGCTGGTGGCCTTCGCGCCGCTGGACCAGGTCCTGGCCATCGGAACAGTCCAGGGCGTGGTCAAGCGGGTGCAGCCGGACTATCCGCTGAACCGCGAGGACTGGGAAGTGATCGCCCTCAAGGACAAGGACACCGTTGTTGGCGTTGCGCCCGCCGGGTCCGACGACGTCGACCTCGTCTTCATCACGCGTCAGGCCCAGCTGTTGCGCTTCGGCGCCTCCGCCGTCCGCCCGCAGGGACGGACCGCCGGCGGCATGGCCGGCATCAAGCTGGCCGCCGGGGACCGGGTGATGTTCTTCGGGACCGCCAGCTCCGCTGACGCCGCCGCCGTCGTCGTGACCATTGCGGGGACCGACGGCGCCCTGCCGGGCACGGCACCCGGGGCTGCGAAGGTCACCGCGCTGGAGGAATATCCGGCCAAGGGCCGGGCCACGGCGGGCGTGCGCGCTCACCGATTCCTCAAGGGCGAGGACACGCTGCTTCTCGGCTGGGCCGGCCATGGTCCGGCAAAGGCTTCCTCCCTGGCCGGCGTGGCGCGCTCACTCCCGGGCGAGCATGGCCGCCGCGACGGCTCGGGAATACCGCTGTCCCAGGCGATCGACGCGATCGGACCCAGCATGGCGTGGGCAGAGGAACAGGCCGCCGGCACGGACGCGTAGCCCCACGGAGCACGCACAGGTGTGAGGATAACGCAGCCCGGCCGGAGTCGTTTTCGCGATCCGGCCGGGCTGCGTTTACTTGCGTTGACTGTTTGTGATCTGGATGCGGGACCGGGCCCGACCGACTTCGAGAGGCCTCGCCTGCATTCAGTGAACGGGCCGATTAGGGCATGTGGCTGAGGTTCAGGATGTTGCCCTCGGTGTCCAGGAACCAGGCGGCGGTGCTTCCGTCCGGAGTGGCGGCGATGCCGTCCTCGGTTTTTAAGCCCGGGAAATCGTATTCCTCGAAGACGACTCCCTTGGCGCGGAGTTCGGCAACAGTTGCCGGCAGGTCATCGACCAACCACCCGATCTGTGTGTTCTTGGCTGTTCCGGCGTTGGGTGTCTGATACAGGAGGAACCCGCTTCCCCCACCGCATTTGTACTGCAGATTGTCCTCGGCATCCGGGTTTTCGGGCTCGAGCCCGAGCTTATCGCGGTAGAAATCCCGCGCACGGGTGATGTCCGCTGCCGGTAGCACTGCAACGGCTTGCACGTCCTTGAGCATGGCTATTCCCTTTCCAGGCCCACCCCCCGGGAGGAATGATACTCCTCCCGCCGCCCAAGTACCTGTGAGCCGAACAGCGGATTCCAGCGGTCTCCAGCTGCGTGGCCTGGGCCTTTGTCCGTAGTGCGGGGGCTACTGCTTCGGCTGGCGTCGCGGCGCCCGCGAGAGCCGTGAGCCGTGAGCCGTGAGCCGTGCCTGGAATCGCCGTGCCGAGAGTCGCGGTCATCGCTTGACGAGCCTGGTCCTGCGGCGCCCCTGTCGCTCTGCCCCGTGGGGCACGGTCACGCGGCGCGCTTTCCTCTGCCCCGCGCAGCTCTTTCATCGGCGCCATTCACGCCGCACGCGGGCGCTTTCCGGCCGGGCATCCCGTTTCATTCGCACCCAGTCCCCGGACCGTGGTCATGCGGCGGTGGTGAGGTCGTCGGGGTGGAAGTAGTGGTTGCGGCGGGGCGCCTGGCGGGGGTCGAGGTGGGGTGGCGGGATGAACCAGGGGATCCCATTGGTGAGCCGGATGCTCCAGTTTTCTTTGTGAATTACGTGGTGGTGGTGGGAGCAGAGCAGTGTGCCGTTCTCCGTTCCGGTGGTTCCGCCGCGGGACCAGTAGGTGATGTGGTGGGCGTCGCACCAGGTGGCCGGGATTGTGCAGCCGGGGAAGGCGCAGCCCCGGTCCCGGGCAATGAGAGCCTTGCGGATGTGGGGCGGGAAGATCCTGGATGCCCGCCCGATGTCCAGGACCCGGCGGCCGCCGCCGAGGACGACGGGGATGATGTCCGCGTCGCAGGCGATCTGCCGGACGGTGGAGGCGGTGACGGGCCCGGTGAACAGCAGCGACCCGGTGCCCATCCCGCAGTCTGTCCCGGTGCCGGACCCGGGTGTCCGGTCTGCCGGTCCCGGCCCGTCGGCGTCGTGACAGTTGTAGGCGGCTGTGTCGAGCCGGGTGAGCAGGTCGCGGTAGTCGATGGTGGCCAGAACCTGCGGCCGGAGCCCGCCGGTCGCGGGCAGGGTCCCGGCGGTGAGGGCGACCTTGCACGCCCCGACCAGGCCGTCGAGCAGCTTCTGGGCCCGGGAGCGCAGGTCCGGGGACGGCAGCCCGGGATCCTGGCCCGGTAACCCGAGGTCCTCGGCCGGTAACCTGTCCGGGCCGGCGGAGTTCCCCGCGGCCGGGACGGCGGCCGAAACACCCGCGACGGTCACTGCCTCGGCCGCTCCAGCGCCGGCAGCCCAACTGGCGGAACCCTCCCCGGCACCCGCAGCCTTGCCCGTGTTGTCCCCGGAGTCCTGGCCGCTCGCGGCGGATTGCCCGGCGGTGCCAGCGGCCGGGGAAGCCGCCGGCACCGTCGCGTCCGTGGGGTTGGTGCGGGGGTTGGCGCCGGTGTTCATGACGGTCAGGAGGTGTTCAAACTGTTCGGTGGTCGCGTAGATCTCCACGTGGTGCAGGCCGTGGCGGCGGCGCCGGATGAAGGCACCCTGGAGCTGGCGCAGCAGTTCCTCGGAGGGTTCCGTGCCGTCCTGGTCCAGCGCGTCGGCCCAGGAGCAGGTGACACGGACCAGGAAGTCGGCGTCGTTCTCCGCGGCCGTGCGGGTCAGGGCGTGTTCCATCCGGGCCTCGGCGTCGGTGCCGCACAGGGGCCTGACCCGATCCAGCGCCACCGCGATGACGCTCGCGGCCCGGGAGGCGACCTCCCCGGCCGCGACGGCGGCGGCGAGCTCCGGGTGCGCGGGCGGTGCCTGGCGTCCGGCGAGCCCGGGCCGGGGCAGCAGCCCTCGGCCAGGGACAGCCGGCGTCTGGCCTCCGCGGCGCCGATCCGCAGCCGCGCCCGGAGGAACTCCACGGTATTCCGGAACCCGTCATCCGCCGCCGCCCCGGCCTCCCCGGCATCCCCGGCCGCCGTGACGGACCCGGAGAGGGCACCATCCCCGGCCACAGACAAACAGGCCGCATCGGCCGTGCCTGCCGCAGGGGTGCCGGCAGGGTCCGACGCTCCGGATGGACCGGTCTCCCAGCCGGCGGGGCTCTCACGCCAGCCCGTGGTCCACGACGTCGCAGCCCCGGCAGCCGAAGCCGCGGCGGCGGCCGTGGACTCCTTCCTGGTCCGGTCCACGGCTGCGGCCGCCACGAGCTGCAGATACTCCGCCGTGCGGGAAATCTCCTCCACCCGCCCGGCGAAATCCGACGCGGCCCGGAAACCCCACGACGCCGCGTCCTCCCCCGCCGTCGCACTCACCGCCCGCAGCACGGCCAGGGCGCCGTCCATACCCTCAACACCGCCCAAGCATTCAACGCTGCACGCGCCGTCCGCGCCGGAGGGCCGGGCCGGGTCCAAACCCAGCCCCGCGTCCCCGCAAGGAGCGTCCCCGCATGCAATGAAATCCCTGGTGGCTTCCATAACCTAACCATCGCAGAGGGGTCTGACAATTTAGACAGCACTGCGCAAAACACCGGCTGCCGCATCGGGTCGGGATGTCCGCAGGAACAAATGCACCTACACTGCTGGAATGCCTATCATTCCGGATGCCAAGGACTGGACCTGGTTCCTGTCACGGCCTTGCCCCGAGTGCGGTTTCGATGCCTCCGCCGCAACTCCCGCCACCACTCCCGGGATGGTCACCAGCATGCTCCCGCGATGGCGGGCCGCCCTCCGTCGGCCGGACGCTGCGGAACGCCCCAATGAGGCCACGTGGTCTGTCCTCGAGTACGGCTGCCACGTCCGGGATGTCTTCACGCTCTTCGATCACCGTCTGAACCTCATGCTGACCGAGGACGACGCCCGGTTCGATGACTGGGACCAGGACAAAACGGCAATCGAGCAGGACTACACCAACGCCGACCCAGCCGTGGTCTCCGTCGAGCTGACTGCCGAGGGCGAGCAGATTGCCGCGTCCTTCGCACGGGTCCCGGAGGAAGATTGGGGCCGTAAGGGGACTCGGAGCAACGGCTCGGTGTTCACTGTCCTGACCTTCGCGCAGTACTTCCTGCACGACGTCGTCCATCACCTCCACGACGTGGACGGCTAGTACGCGGTTGGCCGGCACCCAGGCGGCTGCAGACGGCGAGTAACCAGACGGACGGTGGGGTCTGCGCACCTGAGGACTGTCCCTAGCGTGGTCCCCTACCCCGCCGGCTGGAGAACTTTGTCCCACGCCATGCTGCGGTTGACGGCCGCGTAGCCCATCTTGATGTAAAGCGCGAGGGCACCCGTAGGGTTTTCCGAATCGACGTCCAACGAGGCCACATCCATTCCCGCGGCGGCGAAGCGGCGCATGGCGTCGGCCAGCAACACCTGAGCGATGCCGCGGCCTCGGAACTCCCGCCGGACGCCCAGGAGCTCTGTGTAGCCCTCACGGAAACCCCGGGTCTGGGCTCCTTCGGCGTCGTGGGTGGCCAGCTGGTAGCCGGCCACCGTCCCGGTGGAACGGTCCAGTACGACGCCGCTCAGATCCGGCCGGGCTTGGGGATCGTTCACCACAAATCCCCAGGATTCCTCGTCCCGGGGTTCGCTGCCCCAGTGATCCCGGAACGCCGAGTTGTGCGCCAGCCGCACGGGCTCATGCAGCGCCGGCCCAAACGTTACGAGCTCCAGTCCGGGATCGAGAACGACTTCGGGTACCACCTGGTTCAGCGGCCGGTGCATCTCGTTGTAGTAGCGGATAATTTCGTAGCCCGAACCGGCGAACAAGGCCGCCTGGTGGTCGTGCTGCTGCTCCATGTAGAGCCGCAGCCTCGGGCGCAGCACCGCCGCCACTCCCGGGACTGCCGGCACATCGCCGTCCCCGGCGGCCGCCGTGCGCGCGCCGCCGGCCTCGTCGGTTCCTCCCGCCGCCCGTGCGTCCTCGGCGAAGCGGGCCCGGGTCCGTTCTTCCATCCAGCCCAACAGCCCGGTGCCGATCCCGCTCCCCTGCCACTCGGGATCGACGCAGCCCGAGCCATTCGCCTTGTCACCGTCGCGGTTCTTGGTAATCCGGGCGTAGGCGCGGGCAACGCCGTCCGGCTCAAAGCCGAGGATGGTGTTCGCCATAACCGGGTTGTTCTTCGACTCCAGGATCTGTTCCAGATCCGCCCGGCGTTCAAACCAGACGGGTTGTTCGACGGCGGCGGTCCGGGCGATCAGCCCGGCCCACGCATCGAGGTCGCGGTGCTCTGCTGCACGCCAGAGAAGCCGGGGATCGAGCGGCGGCCGGGGCTGGAGCTCGTCGTTTCGGGTCATGCCAACAGGCTAACGGGCGGCCTAACCCCGCGCCAGCATCGCGGCCGGCGCCGGACCTTCCCCCGCGTCAGCGGCAGCCGCGGCATCGAGGTCGAGCCTGGCGTCCGCGGCGTCAATATCGTTCGGGTTGTGGGTGACAAGGACGACGGTCCGGTCGCGCAGCCCTTCCCGCAGTTCGGCGAGCATGAGCCTGCCTGACTCCGCGTCGAGGTGCGCCGTCGGTTCATCGAGCAGAATGACGTCGGCTCCGGTCATGAGCGTGCGCGCAACGGCCAGGCGCGTACGCTCGCCGCCGCTGAGGAACGCCCCGCCCGGGCCGAACCGGGTGTCCAGTCCGTCCTCGAGCCGGGCCAGCAACGGACCGAGTCCGACGGCGTCCAGGGCCGCACGCATCTGCTCTTCGCCTCCGGCCGACAAGGCCTTCCCGGAGGCCGCCGGAGCAGGCTCCGGGCGGGCCAGCAACAGGTTGCCGCGGATGGTCGAGTCGAACAGGTGCGCCTCCTGCGGGCACCACGCGGCGCGGCCGCTCAAGTACAGGTGGCCGCCGGCCGCGGGAAGGAAGCCCAGGGTCGCGGCCAGCAGGGTCGATTTGCCGGAACCGGAGGCCCCGGTGACGGCCAGCCAACGCCCCGGCCCAGCCTCGGCGGTGAGTCCGACAAAGACGTTGCGGCCGCCAGGCCACGCCACGGCCAGGTCCACGAGTTCGATTCCCGGCGCCCCTCCGGGCCGCGAAGCCACGGGCACCAGCCCGCCGGCAGCGGCGCCGTCGCCCTCCGGTTCATCATTCGCCCGCGAGTCCAGGACCCCTGCCTCGCCGATCCGCCGCAGCACGGCACGCAGCGCCGGGTACTGCCGGACGGCCGTGGTGATGGCCGCGTAGGGGTCCACCAGGGCAAGTTGCACGAGGACGACGACGGCGACCGTTGCCGGTTCGACGGCGCCGCTAAGGGCGAGCGGGGCAGCCAGCAYGGCGGCGGCAAGCGCGGCCCCGGTGCACGCCAGGACAGTCAGTGCCTGGCCGAGCCCTTCGGCCCACGCCGACCGCTGGGAAGCGGCCGTCGCGGACCGATCGGCCCGGCTGATCGCATCAAGCACAGGGGCGCTCACGCCGTTCGACTGGAGTTCTGCACGGGCGTCCAAGGCGGCGGCGACGTCCCGGAGCACGCCGGAACGGAGTCTCTGCTCGGTGCCGGCGGACATCCGGTCGGCGGCCAACGCGAGCGCAGGGGCAACGAGGAGACTCAGCACCGCTGCCGCCCCCACGGCGGGCAGCGCCGCGGGAAGTAGCAGCCCGATCCCGACCACAGCGGACGCGGCGACAGCAACGGCAGTCACGGGCGGGAGCACGACGCGGGGCAGCAGCTCCCGCACAGTGTCGACGTCATCCACCACTGTGCCCAAGACGTTGCCGCCCTGCAGGAGCTGGCGCAAAGACAGTGCCCGGCGGCTCAGCGACTCCCACAGCCGGCCCCGGAGCCTGGTCAGGGCGGCGAACACGGCGTCATGCAGCAGCAAACGCTCGGCGTACCGCAGGCACGCCCGGCCGATGCCGAAGAACCGGACGCCGACAATCGCGGTGAGCAGGTAGAGGATGGGCGGCTGTTCGCTGGCACGGATGATCAGCCAGCCGGACAGCCCTGCGAGGGCGACGGCGAACAAGGCCGCCAGCGTGCCTACGACGCCCGCGGCGGCAAACCTGCCCGCCACCGGGGCCAGCAGGCGGCGCAACTGGGCGGCGACTGTTCCGACCGGGCTTGCTGACCCGTCCGGATCAGCGGAGGCCACAGGGGCGGCGGCACGCGCCGGGCCGTTCGACGTCGGGACTCCGCTCGCATACGGCGACGGCGTCCCGCCAGGAGCTGCGTCAGGGCCTGTATCAGGGCGTGGGGCTGCGTTCAGGGCCGAAGTCGAGCTCGTCGACGCGACGCTCACGGCGGAACGCGCTCGGACGGCCGCACCCTGCACGCCCAGGTCTCCCCCGGAAGTTGCCGGCAGCAAGGTCGCGGAGTCCGGATGCCCGACGACGCTAAGCTGCCCGACCCCGTGCTGCCCCCCACTGCGCGGCGCCACAGACACAAGCGCGTCGGCAAGGTCCCGGGTGTGCCGGTCGTGCGCGACGAGGAGTACGGTGACGCGTCCCCGGAGTCCGGCTAGGGCGCGATTGACCGTTGTGGCGGATCCCCGGTCAAGATGGGCGGTGGGTTCATCCAGGAGCAGCACGCTGGCGCCCGCCTCGATCCGCGCCAGTCCGCGGGCCAGCGCCACGCGCCGCAGCTCCCCCGGGCTCAGCTCGGCCGGGTGCTTGGCGGCCAGATGCTCCGCGGCCACCGCCGCCAGGCACCGCCGAGCGGCTGCATCGCTTTCTGAGCCCGCCAAAGTACCGGCGTCGGCCAAAGTGCCTGCGCCAGCCAAAGTACCTGCGCCGGCGTCGCGTCCGTAGACGGGAACGCCGAGATACAGGCGGATCTCATCCAGCACCGTGGACGCCACCATGACGGGGTGCTGCGGCACCCAGGCGACGTCCGCCGTCGTGAGTCCTCCAATGCATCCGGATACGTCGGTTCCAGTGCCCGTCCCGATGGTCCCCGCGAGGACTCCGAGCACTGTGCTCTTGCCGGCGCCGCTGGGGCCATCAAGGGCTGTGATCCGGCCGGCAGCGGCGGTGAAGCTCAAGGGGCCGACGGCGGCGTCCGTGCGTCCGCCGAATCGAACGCTCAGCCCGTCCACGGTGACGGCCGGCGGCCCGGCGGCACCTCGGGCAATGGCGGCGGCCGGCGCCGGGACCAGTGGAGCGGCTCCCGGGTCCGCCAGGACGGCAGTGGTTTCGGCGAGCGCGGCCCGGCCTTCGTCGCTTGCGTGGTGTGCGGTGCCAAGCTCACGGAGCGGCAGGTAGCAGTCGGGGGCCAGGATGAGGGCCAGCAGGCCGGCCTCCAGCGCCATGTCCCCATGAACCAGGCGGACGCCGATGAACACGGCCACCACGGCAACGGAAATCGTGGCGATGAGCTCCAAGGCCAGGGCGGAGAGGAAGGCCGTGCGCAATGTCCCCATGGTCCGGGTGCGGTATTCCTCGGACATGTCCTCCAGTGCCTTGCGCTGGGCGGTGGCCCTTCCCAGGCCCACCAGGACGGGCAGGCCCTTGGCGAGTTCGAGCATGTGGCCCGAGAGCCGGGCCAGTGCGGACTGGGCTTCCCTGACCCGTTCCTCTGTGTACCGGCCGATTAGGATCATGAACAGCGGCACCAACGGCACGGTCAGCACGATCACCACAGCGCTGATCCAGTCGGCGAACAGGATGCGGGCGCCCAGCAGCAGCGGGATGGCCGCGCAGTTCACCAGAGCGGGCAGGAACTGGGTGTAGTAGTTGTCCAGGGCATCCAGCCCCCGCGTTGCCAGGATGGCGAGCCCGCCGTCGGTGGGCCCGGCCCGCCGCGTTCCGTTCCTGAGCGCCTGCTCCAGCAGCTGGTTGCGGAGTTCTTCCTTGACCCCGAGCGCCGCCCTTCGCGAGGCCACCGACTGCCCCCACACGGTAATTGAGCGCAACACGGCCCCGGCAACCCCGAGAACCAGCTGGTCCGCCCAGCCGGGGTCATGCGCCACGAGCCCGGCGAGCATGGATGCCACTGCATGAGCCATCAGTACAAGGGACAGCGCCTTCAGGGCAGCCAGCAGGCCCAGCAGGTAGAGCGCGGAACGGGTCGCCGGGCCGGCGGGGAAGGGTCGCATCAGGGAGTTAGTCCTTAGGTGCCAGTGCTTTGGCGGCGATCGCGGGAAGGAAACTGTGGGCCTCGGGAATGTGCGCCGCGCTCACCCGGCGCCGGAACACCCAGTATGTCCAGGCCTGGTATGCCAGGACCAGTGGCAGACCGATGCAGGCCACGATGCTCATCAGTCCCAGGGTGTAGTCCGAGGACGAGGCGTTGGAGACTGTCAGGTTGAACGCCGGATTCAGCGTGGATGGCAGCACCACGGGGAATGCGGCGCCGAAGATTGATGCGCTGCCGAGCAGGAGGAACGCCCCCAGCGACAGGAACGCACGGCCTTCTGCACCCTTGCGGGCGAAGTTCCACGCCAGCACTGCCGCGACGACGGCGGCGACGACGGCGGCGATGGTCCAGGCTTCGCCGCTGAGAAGCTGCAGGCTCACGGCCCAGCCGGCAATCGGCAGCAACAGCACGGGCAGCAACCGGACAAACCAGGCCCGCGCCCGGTGTCGGACTTCGCCGTCGGTCTTCAGCGCCAGGAACCCCAGCCCGTGCAGGAGGGAGAACCCCACGACGGCGAGGCCGCCAAGCACGGCGTATCCGCTGAACCAGGCGAACGGTCCGCCCTCGCGGTCACCGTTGGCATCAATCGGCAGTCCTGTGGTGGTCAAGGCCAGCGCGGCACCGACGCCGAAGGCAGCGACGAACGAGCCTGCCGCGATGGCCCAGTCCCAACGGGCCCGCCAGCGCGGGTTGTCCACTTTGCCGCGGTACTCGAAGGCAACCGCACGGAAGATGAGCGCCACGAGGACCAACAGCAGCGGAAGGTACAGCGCGGAGAACAGGGAGGCGTACCACAGCGGGAAGGCCGCGAAGGTGGCACCCCCGGCGGTGAGGAGCCAGACCTCGTTGCCGTCCCAGACCGGGCCGATCGTGTTGATCAGGACGCGGCGCTCCGTGTTGTTCCGGGCGAATACTTTCATCAGCATGCCGACGCCAAGGTCGAAGCCCTCGAGAAAGAGATAGCCGGTCCACAGCACCGCGATGGCAATGAACCAGATGGTGGGTAGCAGTTCCATGCTGAGAATCCTCTGCGCTTTTCTTGGGGGTGGCTGGGTTAGGTGGACGGGCGGCTAGTAGGCAAACGCCAGGACGTCGTCGCCGTCGGGTTTGCCCGGAGTCCCGTCCGGAGGCGTGCCGTCCTTCGGCGTGTCTTTTGGTGCGTGAGCGAGTTCCGGCATGGCCGAGGCCACGCCGCCGCGGATGTACTTGACCAGGAGCTTGACCTCCACCACCAGCAGCACAGCATAGATGGACGTCAGGACCACGAGGGAGGTCAGGATCTCACCGGCCGAGACTCCCGGGGAGACGGCCGCGGCGGTGAACATGAACACCTGGTCGACGCCGCTGGCGTCCGGGTTGGGGGCGACGACGAATGGCTGGCGGCCCATCTCGGTGAAGATCCAGCCCGCGGCGTTGGCGCCGAAGGGTGCAAGGATGCCGAAGACCGCAAGGCGCATGAGCCCGCGGGAGGCCGGTACCGTTCCCTTGCGGGTGGCCCACAACGCCAGGAGGGCGGCCAGTGCGGCCACGCCGCCGAAGCCGATCATCATCCGGAAACCCCAGTAGGTGACTTCCATGACGGGCACGTATTGGATTTGGTGGCCGGCACGGTCCCCGTAGATGGGGTTGTCCGGCAAAGTGGTGCCGTACTTGGCCTCGTACTCGCCCAGCAGGCTGTTCACGCCCTTGACCTCGGTGGTGAAGTCTCCCTTGGCCAGGAAGGACAGGATGCCGGGTACCTCGATCACGGCCACGATGTCGTCGCAGTTCTTGGAGCCGACGTTACCCACGCTGAGGACTGAGAAGCCGGTGCCGTCGTGGCAGGCTGCCTCGGCAGCGGCCATCTTCATGGGCTGCTGCTCGAACATGAGCTTGCCCTGCAGGTCCCCGGTGACGGCTGTGCCAGCGAAGGAAATCATGGCGACAACGGCGCCGATCCGCAGGGATCGGATCCAGACGGTGTGGTCGTTGCGGTCACGGCCGAGGATGCCGGCGGCTTCGCCGGGAATGACCTTGCCGTCGGCCCCGACCGTGTCGATACCGTCGTGGCGCCGCCGCCACAGATGGTACCAGGCGATGCCGAGGAGGAAGGCCCCGGCGACGGCGAGGGCACCGAAGAGGGTGTGCGGCACGGCGACGAGGGCGGTGTTGTTGGTGAAGACGGCCCACGCGTCGGTCATGACGGGCCGGCCGTTGACCATTTCGACGCCGACGGGGTGCTGCATCCAACTGTTGGCCACGATGATGAAGTAGGCCGAGAAAACTGAACCAATCACGGCGACCCAGAGGCAGGCCAGGTGGACGCCGGGCTTGAGCTGCTTCCAGCCAAAGATCCACAGGCCAAGGAACGTTGACTCGACGAAGAAGGCCAGGAGCGCCTCCATGGCCAGCGGGGCGCCGAACACGTCACCGACAAAGCGGCTGTACTCGCTCCAGGCCATGCCGAACTGGAATTCCTGCACGATTCCGGTGGCGACGCCCATGATGAAGTTGATCAGGAAAAGCTTGCCCCAGAACTTGGTCATGCGCAGATATTCCGGCTTGCCGGTGCGGTACCAGAGCGTCTGGATCACAGCTACCAGCAGCCCGAGGCCGATCGTGAGCGGCACCATCATGAAGTGGTAGACGGTGGTGATTCCGAATTGCCAGCGTGCGATTTCCAAGGCGTCCAAGGCAGTCCCTACTTTTGGCTAGGTCCGAGCAACTTCTACGTGGCGTAGAAGTGCGTCTTCTACAGAGTGTAGAACACAATGGCACTTCCCCGTAACTCAGACTCCCACGGCGCGTCACGGCCTGCAATGGCCGAATCGCCCCGCCCCCAGCCTCCCTTTTCGGCCCCCGCACAGCCCCCGACCGGCCCCCTCAGCCCGGCTGCGCGACACGCCGGGAGGCCGTGTTCTACTTCATGTAGAAAGAACGCGCAAAACACGGTAAATTTGGTATCAAAGTATTCACATACACCGCACCGGCAGGCACCAGCATTTCCCCAGCATCACGCCGGCGCGGCAGTCATAGAAGGATGTACGCCATGGCAAGTCTCGGTGAACTGGAACGGGCAGTGATGGATCTGCTCTGGGCAGGCCAAGAAGCTGCGACCGCCAACACGCTGCGGGACCTCCTCGCACAGAGCACCCGGTCCCAGGACGGCACCGCCGGACACGAGGGCAAGGACCTCGCGGTCACCACCGTACTGACCGTGCTCTCGCGCCTCGAGCGGAAGGGGCTCGTGGAACGTGAACGCGGCACCCGCCCGCACCGCTACCAGGCCGTCTCGAGCCGCGCGGACCACACCGCGGAACTCATGCACGAGGTCCTTGGCTCGGCACCGGACCGCGAGGCCGTGCTGGCCCGGTTCATCGGTTCGGTCACGGACAACGAGGCAGAGACCCTGCGCAAGCTGTTGGGCCGCAGCTAGCGCCCGATGTTCTGGACCTCATATTTCCTGGCGGTCCTGGCGATAGTGCTGGCGTGGCCGGTGCCTGTCCTCCTCTCGCGCGCCCATTGGCCGGCGCGCTCACCCTTCATGGCGATGCTGCTGTGGCAGGCGATCGCCCTGGCCGGCGGGCTGTCCATGATCGGGGCCATGCTGGTCTACGGGCTCGAGCCCATTGGCGACAACCTGCTTTCCGGCCTCCGCGCGCTGGCGGGGATGGTCTTCAACAATGCCCCCACCACGGATCTGGGCTTCTGGCACATCTTTGCGCTCTCGGCCGCAGCCCTGCTGACGGCCCACCTGGTTTTCACCCTGCTGCTGACCTACTACAAGATCCAGCGCCAGCGCCGGCGCCACCGGGAGCTCCTGGACCTGCTGGCCTCGCCATCCTCCGACGGCCCGGGAACCGTGGTCCTGAACGTCGACTCGCCCGTCGCGTACTGCCTTCCGGGCGGCGCACGCTCCGTGACGGTTCTCTCCGACGGCCTCATGGCCGCACTGGAACCCGATGAGCTCCGCGCCGTGTTGATTCACGAGAACGCCCACCTGAGCCAGCGCCACCACCTCCTGCTGTGGGCCTTCGCCGCGTGGCGCCAGGCCCTGCCGTGGCTCCCCACCACCCGGCTGGCGCAGGAGTCGGTGAACTCCCTCATCGAAATGCTCGCCGACGACGTCGCACTCAAGACAGAGAGCAAGGCCACGCTCATCAGGGCGATTGCCATTGTGGCCAGCGGTTCCCCGGCCACTCCGGGGGCACGCCTGGCGTTCGGCGAGACAGGCCTGCCCGACGCCGACCCCAGCCAGCCCGGCGCCACCGGCGGCAGTGGCTCGGCCGGTACAACGGCGTCCCGCGTCAGCCGCCTTCTCTCGCCCCGGCCGCCGCTGTCGGAACCGCTGCGGGTCGCCGTGCTCGCATGCTGCGTGCTGCTGCTCGCCGTGCCGACGGCCCTGCTGCTGGTCCCGGGCCTGCTCGRCTAGGCAGTTCAACCCGACCGGCGGGAAGCCCCGCCGGTCCCGCCGTCGTCAGGCGTCGATGCGCTCCCGGTCCAGGTTTGCGGCTCCGGCAATGATGAAGTCCTTGCGCGGCGCCACGTCGGATCCCATGAGCAGGTCGAAAGTATCCTCGGCCTGCTTGGCGTTCTCAATCCCGACCTTGCGGAGGGTCCGGTGGCGCGGGTCCATGGTGGTTTCGGCCAGCTGCTCGGCATCCATCTCGCCGAGGCCCTTGTACCGCTGGATCGGCTCCTTGTAGCGCTTGCCTTCCTTGGCGAGCCGCGCCAGCAGGACGTGGAGCTCAGCCTCGGAGTAGGTGTAGATCATCTCGTTGGCCTTCTGGCCGGCATTGACAACCTCCACACGGTGCAGCGGCGGCACGGCTGCGAAGACCCGGCCCTCGTCGATCATCGGACGCATGTAGCGGAAGAAGAGCGTGAGCAGCAGCGTCCGGATGTGGGCGCCGTCAACGTCGGCGTCGGTCATCAGGATCACCTTGCCATAGCGGGCGGCGCTGATGTCGAAGGTCCGGCCGGAGCCGGCCCCCACCACCTGGATCAGGGCCGCGCACTCGGCGTTCGACAGCATGTCCCCCACCGAGGCCTTCTGGACGTTCAGGATCTTGCCGCGGATCGGCAGGAGCGCCTGGAAGTCCGAGGACCGGGCCAGTTTGGCAGTACCGAGCGCGGAGTCACCTTCGACGATGAACAGTTCGGAGCGTTCGACGTCGTCCGTGCGGCAGTCGGCGAGCTTGGTGGGCATGGAGGAGGTTTCCAGCGCGTTCTTCCGGCGCTGGGTTTCCTTGTGGACGCGGGCCGAGATGCGCGACTTCATCTCGCTGACGATCTTTTCCAGCAGCAGCGCAGACTGGGCCTTGTCGTTGCGGTTGGCAGAGGTCAGCTTGGCGTTGATCTCCTGCTCCACCACTTTGGCCACGATGGCCCGCACTGCCGAGGTGCCCAGGATCTCCTTGGTCTGGCCCTCGAACTGCGGTTCGGCCAGCCGGACGGTCAGGACGGCGGTCAGGCCCGCGAAGATGTCGTCTTTTTCGATCTTGTCATTGCCGGCCTTGAGTTTGCGGGCATTGGTCTCGACGGCCTTGCGGAAGGTCTTGAGCAGGGCCTGTTCGAAGCCGGACTGGTGCGTGCCGCCCTTGGGCGTGGAAATGATGTTGACGAAGGTGCGGACCGAGCTGTCGTAGCCGATCCCCCAGCGCAGTGCGACGTCGACCTCGCAGTCGCGTTCGACCTCCGCGAGCTGGCTGTGGCCTTTCTCGTCGAGGACGGGAACGGTTTCCTTGAATTTCCCGGCGCCGTGGAGGCGCCAGATGTCCGTGATGGCCGGGTCGGCGGCGAGGTAGTCGACGAACTCGGAGATGCCGCCGTCGTGGTGGAAGATCTCCTCATGCGGGCCGGATTCGCCGGGTGTGCCGGGAAGCTTGCGTTCGTCCCGGACGGTGAGCTTGAGCCCCGGGACCAGGAACGAGGTCTGGCGGGCGCGTGAGGCGAGGTCCTCGTAGGAGAACTTGGCGTCGGGCGTGAAGATCTGCCGGTCCGCCCAGTAGCGGATCCGGGTGCCGGTGACGCCGCGCTTTGCCTTGCCGACGACGTCGAGCACGGAACCGTCGATGAAGGGTTCGAAGAGGGTCGCGGGGTCCGGCTTCGTGCCCGGATCCTTGAACCGGCCGGGCTCGCCCCGGCGGAACGACATCTTGTACGTCTTGCCGCCGCGGTCCACCTCGACGTCGAGGCGGGCCGAGAGCGCGTTGACCACGGAGGCACCCACGCCGTGCAGGCCGCCGGAAGCCGTGTAGGAGCCGCCGCCAAACTTTCCACCGGCGTGCAGCTTGGTAAAGACCACCTCAACACCGGTCAGCCCGGTCTTCGGCTCGACGTCCACGGGGATGCCACGGCCGTCATCGTGGATCTCCACCGAGTTGTCCGCGTGGAGGATGATCTTGATGTCGTGGCCGAAGCCGGCGAGGGCCTCGTCGACGGAGTTGTCGATGATTTCCCAGAGGCAGTGCATGAGTCCGCGGGAATCCGTGGAGCCGATGTACATGCCCGGGCGCTTACGGACGGCCTCGAGGCCCTCCAGCACTGAGAGGTGCCGGGCGGTGTAATCAGAACTGGGTGCCACGGGTCGTGAACTCCTTACAGGTTCGGGACTGCCCCCGCGGTGTGCGCAGGGGTGCAGTCACAGTATTTAACGCTCTTCCTAGGTTAGTCGGACTCCGGGTCCTCCCCGGTTTGCCACTCCCCGCACGCGTTCTCCGGGGGCGCTCCGTTACGCAGACGTGATACGCGGACAGCGAAAGTGGGCCATCCGTGCCATGGATTGGCCCCGAATGCTGGTTATATAGGTATACCGATCTACTAAGGAGGCCGAACATGACAACAGCAGTTGCGGACCGCACACTGACCGCCGCAGACCGGTGCGATCGTTGCGGAGCACAGGCATATGTCCGGGTTGTTCTCGGTGCCTCCGGCGGTGAGCTTCTCTTCTGCGGCCACCACGCACGCGCCGTAGAACCGACGCTGAAGCCGCTCAGCTCCGACTGGCACGATGAGACCGACCGCCTTCACGAGAAGGCACCGGTCCCGGTCGACTAGACCACACCGGTCCCTGCCCGGTGCCCCAACAAGGTCCCAGGGCGAGCCCAAAAGCTCAGACCAAAGCCATCAGACCTATGAATCAGGGCCCCTCCACACCGGAGGGGCCCTGATTCGTTAACCTGATGCGTCAACTGACGTGTCCTCTGTGGGCCGCGCCGTGTGGAACCAGGGCCGCCCGGGAACAGCAACGCGGAGTCACTTCCGGCCCATTCCTCCGAGGAGGATGGGCGGAAGTGACTCCGCGTTGCTTGTGGACCGCCTTGGACCTGTGGGCCGTGGGACTTAGTCCAGGTAGTCGCGCAGGACCTGTGAGCGCGACGGGTGCCGCAGCTTGGACATGGTCTTGGATTCGATCTGGCGGATGCGCTCACGCGTCACACCGTAGACCTTGCCGATTTCGTCTAAAGTCTTCGGCTGTCCGTCGGTGAGGCCGAACCGCATGGCGACCACGCCGGCTTCGCGCTCGGACAGTGTGTCGAGCACCGAGTGCAGCTGTTCCTGCAACAGGGTGAAGCTCACCGCGTCCGCTGGAACCACGGCTTCGGAGTCCTCGATGAGGTCGCCGAACTCGGAGTCGCCGTCCTCGCCAAGCGGGGTGTGCAGCGAGATGGGCTCGCGGCCGTACTTCTGGACCTCGACGACCTTTTCCGGCGTCATGTCGAGTTCGAGCGCCAGCTCCTCGGGGGTGGGTTCGCGCCCGAGGTCCTGCAGCATCTGGCGCTGGACGCGGGCCAGCTTGTTGATGACTTCCACCATGTGCACCGGGATGCGGATGGTGCGGGCCTGGTCGGCCATGGCGCGGGTGATCGCCTGACGGATCCACCAGGTGGCGTAGGTGGAGAACTTGAAGCCCTTGGTGTAGTCGAACTTCTCGACCGCGCGGATCAGGCCCAGGTTGCCTTCCTGGATCAGGTCCAGGAACAGCATGCCGCGGCCGGTGTAGCGCTTGGCCAGCGAGACGACGAGGCGGAGGTTTGCCTCCAGCAGGTGGTTCTTGGCGCGCTTGCCGTCGTGGATGACGAATTCGAGCTCGCGCTTGAGCTTCGGATCCATGGTGCCGTCGTCGGCCGCGATCTTCTCCTCGGCGAAGAGGCCGGCCTCGATCCGCAGGGCCAGGTCCACTTCCTGCTCTGCGTTCAGCAGGGCGACCTTGCCGATCTGCTTCAGGTAGTCCTTGACGGGGTCGGCGGTGGCGCCGGCGGACATGACCTGCTGCACCGGGGCGTCGTCGTCGTCGGCATCGGAGTACACGAAGCCGGAGCCGGTGGTGGCTGCGGCCTTGCCGGCTACCTCTTCGCCTTCTACTTCGTCACCGAGTTCGGCGGGGTCGGGCGTGATGTCGTCGAGATCCTCATCGGCTTCGACTTCATCGTCATCGCCGGATGATTTGCCGGCGGCTTCTGCCGCGGCTTTGGCGCCGGGCTTGGGCCCGCGCTTCTTGGGCTCAGGCTTGGCGACTCCGGTTACGGTGTCGCCACCCTCTGCGGAAGCGGCGTCCTTGACTGCCTTGTTGGCTGCGCGCGTAGCGGCGCGCTTGGCGTTGGTCGCCGCCTTCTTCTCATCAGGGGACATTTCGGCCTGGTCGGCGGGTTCCTTCTTCGCGGAAGACGGGGTCACTGAAAACCTTTCTAGCTGCGGTCTGCGGAATCACCATACGGGCAACACCACTATGACCCTGTCAAGTCCGTGTTCAACATCAGGTGCGACCACGGCCAGCAGAGCCACTTAGTAGAACTGCTGGGGCGGCCTTAATGTTCCCTGTTTCCAAGGTTCATTGAGGGCACTTGATACACGGACCCAACCGGGTCGCGGCAACCATTGTCTCACGGTTTTCCCCGTGAGTGCCTTTCGGGACGCCGGGTCCAGAATATTGCGGCGGGTTCTCAGGCTCCGTCAGGCACTCATGCCGCGTCAGGCGCAAACTTCTGCCAGGCCGCCTCCCGCCTGGCCGCCCAGCCGCATAGCGTGCCGCGCCGGCCCAGCTCTGCCAGCAGTTCCGCCAGCCTGTACCCCGGGTGTTCCTGCAGGGCCTGGCAGTACAGGGCATCAGCGTACGAGCCGCGGCCGCGGCACCATTCGATCCAGCCACGTGCCGTCAGGGCGGCGGCAGCGGACTCCCCGTCACCAAGACGGCCGAGCTGCTCCAAGACCCGTTCGAGTCCAACCATCAAAGTCCAATCCGGAACCGATGGCGCCAGCCCGAGCAGCACCTCACCGTAGCCGGGCACCGCGTCGGTCCCCGGAACGACGCCGGGCGCCTCCGGCCGGGCCGGCTGCGGCTTGGACGGGGAACCAGCGGTGGAACCGGAGGTGGGATCGGAGACGGTACTGCGCTTCGAACCGAACCGCGGCCCTGCAAGAGGACTGGGCGTCGGTCGGAGCCGTGAAGCGGGCCTGGTTCCGGAGGGGAAGGCGGACCACGCCTCCGTGTCGAACATGCCGAAGTCCTCTGCCCCGCGTTCGGCCGCTGACCGCCCGGCGGCCGCCATGACGAGCACTGCGTCCCGCCACGAGGGTACGCACAGGCTGGCCCGCAAGTAGCTGGCCAGCTCCGGCGGCAGCTCGAGCGGCCCGCCCGCGGTCGTCCAGGGATCGGGGCTGCCGGATTCGGGGCTGCTGGGATCGAGGCTCTTGGTGGTGGGCGTCGCGGTATTGGGGACGGAGACCCCTGGTGCCGGGGAGTCCGAGGTGGCGCCGAAGGGACCCTGCTGGACGGTGGCAGCCTGCATGGCCATCGTCCAGACGTCGAGCACCTGGTCGAACTGTGCCCGGTCGCGCCGGCGCGGGGAGAATTGCTCCGCCCAGCCGGACTCGGCGGCACGCATTGCCGGGTCCACCGGCAGTGGCGGCGTCTGCGTCACGTGTGTGCCGGGGGCGGCGCCTACGCTGCTGCCGCGGTAGACCATCTCGGCGTTGAGCCTGCTGTTTTTGATCTCCTCAACCGGGCGGCCGGTTGGGCCACAGCATCCCGGATCACTGCAGTGCGCGCTGCGCCAGAATTCGGTACCGATAATCCACGCGTCCCTCAACGGCATTCCGGCTGCTTCAAGGGCAAGTTCGAGTTCGTTGAGCAGGGCAGCCCACTCCGTGCCGTCGCTGTTCGTGTCAGTGCCGTTGTCTGTGTGGGCGTCAGTGAAGAAGGCCAGCAACGATCCGTCGGCTGCCTCGTCCGCCTGCAGGTAGCTCACAACATTCCGAGCGAAGGCGGCCAACATGGCCGTGCGGCCGGATCCGGAGCGGCGTTTGCGGGTGGTGCTGCCGCGGCCGCCTGCAATGGGCTGATCCAAAGGGTCACCGCCGCTGCCGCCACCGCCGGATGCGGGGAGGTCTACGCGCAATGTGGCTCCGAGCCGTTTGCCTTGCAAGGTCATGGCCACAAGGCTGTTTTCCGGCCAGTAGCCAAGGGAATGCGGGATGAAGCCGAGGATGTCCCCGGGGCCGGTAATTCTCAGGTGATCGGGAGCTGTCATGAGCCCAGCTTCGCGGTTGGCGCGACCCCGCGGCATCCGCGGATTGCGCTATGTGGATAACCGGGTGCCGCCAAAGGTGTCATCCACTTCTGCCAAGGAGTCGACGATACCGCCCAGAACGCAACCAATACGACGGCACCGGCACTCCGACCCGCCAGGGTCCTGTCACCCCCGAATGCTGACAGGACGCTGGCGGATTGTCGTGCCGCCGTCGATTATTTCGCGGCGGATCCGCCCAAGGCTGCCGCGTTCGCCGCGGCGATTCGGCGAATCTCCTTGACTTTCTCGATCTGCGGAGCAAGCTCCTGCATGCGGGTTGTCAGGTACTTGTCCAGGACTTTGTCCAGCGCGGAGTGGAACCCGGTCTTGTCCCGGCAGACGGCGTCGGTGACGGCGATTCTGAACTCTTCCTGGCCACCTGCAGCCGTACCCGCCTCGGCTGCCTGGCGCGGGTCCGCAAAGGAGGGGTAGGGGCTCTCCTTCATGCAGTCCGCCCAGCCGGTGACGGCTTTGGTAATTCCTGAGTCTCCGGAGGCGGACAGACTGGCCGGGAGGACTGAGTTGTAGGCGATGCCGGTGGCAAGCATGTAGTTTTCCGCGCTGCCGTAAATCTGTGCCATGGCTTCGCCGCGGCATCCAGCCGAGGACGTTCCCATACCGCCCACCGTGGACATTGACGCGGTGTCCTCGGGGCCGGTGAGTGCCTTGGTGAAGGCCGGATTGGCGAAGAGTTTGCCGTCCGCGGACTCGGGAGCCGGCTCATGGGGTCCTTGCGGCCCGGTGCTGGCGTAGCCGCTGGCCTTGGCGACCTCGACCGTGAGCCGTTTGAATCCGATGGCCCCGTTGAGGTCCATGGTCATCTCGGAGCTTGGCGGCGTGTAGTCAAAGCCGGCCTGGGCCATGCAGCGCCGGACAGCCTCCCGCATGCCCTTTTCGGCGATCGGATCTGTTGAGGCGTAGGCCTCTGCTTGGCGGATGACGCCGGGGGCGGGCTCCGGGGACGCGGTGACCGACGCGGCCGGGATGGCGGCAGCAGCAAGCGCGGCGCCGGTGCCGAGGATCAGCACTGCTGCGCCGAAGATTTTCTTCATGGTGGACTCCTTCGATTGATTTGGGCAATGCTGTGGCCGGCCTTGCCCCTGTGGGAAGGCCTCGGCGGCTGGGACGGTGCAGCGGTGGCGGCTAGTTGAGGACGTTGTTTTCGTAGGCAAAGGCGACTAGCTGGATGCGATTCTTCAGCTTCAGTTTCGCCAGGATGCTGCCCACGTGGGACTTCACGGTCGCCTCGCTCAGCACCAGTGAGGCAGCGATCTCGGCGTTGCCTAGCCCTTTTGCGGTTAGCAGGAACACGTCGCGTTCCCTGCCGGACAACTCTGCCAGAGCAGCGTCGTTCCCGGCAGAGGGCGTGGTGTAGTCGCGCAGCAGTTCGTTGGTGATGGCCGGTGCGATGACCGAGTGCCCGGAGTGGACCGTTCGGATGGCGGCCAGGAGGAAATCGGGGGTGGTGTCTTTGGTCAGGAAGCCGGCAGCGCCGGCCTGGATGGCCCGGACGACGGCTTCGTCATGCTGGATCGTGGTCAGAACGATGATCTTGGTGGCAGTTCCACTGGACTTTGCCAGGATTGTCCGTGTGGCCGTAATGCCGTCCATGACAGGCATCCGAATGTCCATCAGGAGCACGTCGGGGCATTTCTCCTGCACGAGGTCGACGGCGGCCTGCCCGTTGACGGCTTCGCCTACAAGATCCATGTCCTCCTGGCTGCGCAGGATCATCTTGAGTCCGGCGCTGAACAGCGGCTGGTCATCGGCCAGGGCAATCCGAATCGGGGTGACTGTCACAGCAGCGCTCCGTTCAGGACCGGAACTTCAGCTGTCGCGGGAACTGAATCCGGGTACCGGTCAGGTCCGGTCGCAGGGAGGAAGGCCAGCACTTCGAAGACCTCTTCTCCCCGGACTGTTTCCACCCATCCGCCGGCGGCTGAGGCTCGGGCCTTCATGCCCACTATCCCGCGACCAGGTGTGGTGGTCTCCGGTGTCACGCCTGGGCCGGTGATCAGGGACGATCTGCTACGCAGTTCGAGGGAGTCCGCGGTCCAGACCAGGTACAGGTGCGTGCCCTGACTCCGGTCCCCGTGCTTGAAGGCGTTGGTCAGGCTTTCCTGTGCCAGGCGATAAACGGTCAGCTCCTGGGCGGCGGTCAAGTCCCACGGTTCGCCCGTAGTTTCGATCGTGACAGGCATGCCGCTGGCGCTCAGCCGTTCGGCTAGAACCCCCAGATCTTCAACCCCGTGAGTCGGGTGGTCGCTGATCGCCGCGGAGAAGCCTTCGATCAGCCGGCGGGTTTCGACCAGCGCAGTCCTCGCCGATTCGGCGATGATCTTGGAGGCCCCTTCGACGGATTCCGGTTCTGCGCGGTGGATGAAGCGAATCCCGTCGGCTTGGGCCACGATCACTGTCAACGAATGCGCCAGGACATCGTGCAGCTCCCTGGCGATTCTGTTGCGCTCCTGTTCGAGAGCGAGTTCGGTCGTTGTTTCCCGGAGCCGGCTTTCGGCTGCGAGCTGCGCTCTCCGGCTCCGGGATGCGCTACGTACTGTCATGCCTACGGCCCAGGCGGCGAGGTTGAGGGCGGCGAACGCTCCGAAAATCAGAAAAGCGTATGTGAAGGTTCGCAATAGACCCGTGCCGTAGATCGGGCTGGCGAAGATGACGTTGATCCAGGTCTGGTCGGCGAACCAGTTCACGGTTGTGATGCCGGCGAATATGACGGCAGACACGGGTGCCACCCAGCGGCTACGGGTTCGCCAACCGATGACGGCGAAGAAGATGACCACGGGAACCGCAACGTAGCTCAGGACGCCGGACAGGAAGACCGGCGGGAGGACCGCGAGGCTCTGCATTACCAGGGCGGYGAAGACAAGCCCAAGGGCGGCCGCCGGCAGGATCTCGGCCACCGCGACACCCGTCAAGAGCGCCAGCAGCAGGGCACTGTTCTGGTCGAAATGGCGCTCCTCCAGGATAAGGAGGGTCCCCATGAGCAGCACAGCCGAGGCCGGTGCCGCGAAGGGTCTCAGCGACTGGATCGTTTTGAACATGCCTTCACCCTAAGCGGGCTTCCACACCAGGGACGCTGATTCTGAGTGAGTTCCACCCGGATGATGAACAACTTCACTCTCACGGATGATCCATCAGCCGGGCCTGGCGTTGCGGAGGCACGTTCACTTCGGCGCAGGTGCCATGAGCGTCTGCCCCAAACCGCCCCCGCCTAGCAACGGTTCAGGGCGTGCGGCGACGCTCCGCGACCAGCCTGCGCTGCGCGGCGAGAGTCTTGAGCAGCGGCGGAACCATGACGCCCTGGGCAGCCATCTGGCGCCGGACTTTCCGCCTGGTTGTGATGATGCCAATGGCTCCCCCGGCCAACAGCAGGAACTGCACGCTGAGGGCGACGCGGAACGAATCCAGGCCGTAGAGCTCCCCCTGGGAGAACCCGCTGGCATGCAGGAGGTCGAGCATCAGCCCAATGAGGTAGATGGACACGAGCGCGGCGATGAAGCCACCGACGTTGACGATTCCGGTGGCGGTGCCGAGCCGGTGCGCCGGGTTGAAGGTCCGGGCGAAGTCGAAGCCAATCATGGACCCGGGACCGCCGACGGCCAAGGTCACCACCAGAACGGCCAGAAGCCACAGGGGTGCCCGTCCGGGCAGCAGCAGAACGGCTGCCCAGGCCGCAGCGGTGCAGCCGGAAATCAGGAGCACCATGGTGGAGCGACGCAGCGGGTGCCGGGCAACGAATCTGCCCATCAGGGGTCCGGCGGCAATGGCGGCGGCGACGTACAGCGACATGAGTGCCGAGACTGTTCCCCGGTCCAGGCCCTGGGCGGAGATCAGGAACGGGTAGCCCCACGTCATGGCAAAGACCGTGCCGCTGAACTGGACGGTGAAGTGGCTCCACAGCCCGAGCCGGGTCCCGGGTTGCCGCCAGGCGTGCCCTAGGGAAATGCCTGTGGCCCGCAGTCCCTGGGACTTTTCCGGAGCGGGGTGCCCGGGCGGAAGGTCCTGGAGCAGGAGCAGCACCAGCACCACAGCGAGGCCCGACATCGCCGCAAGCGTCAGGAAAGCAGGGGTCCACCCTGCGGCGTGCAGGATCATGGCGAAAGGCACCACGCTGAAAAGCTGGCCCAGCTGTCCGGACATGCCGGTCAGCTGCGTCAGCAGCGGCACCCGGGCAGGGGCGAACCAGAGCGGGATGAGCCGGATCACGGAAATGAACGTCATGGCGTCGCCGGCGCCCACCAGGACCCTTCCCAGGACTCCGCCGGGGATGTTGTCGGCAAAAGCCAGTTGCAGCTGACCGAGGCCCATCAGGACACCTCCGCCGGCCAGCATGGCGCGGGAGCCGAACCGGTCCACGAGGATGCCCACGGGAATCTGCAGCGCGGCATAGACCAGCAGCTGCAGCACGGTGAAGAAGGAGATCTCGGCCGCTGTGGCGTGGAAGCGTTCCGTTGCCTCCAGGCCCACAACCCCGAACGAGGTGCGCTGGCTGACCGCCACGAGATAGGCAAAGATCCCAACGATCCAGATCAGCCAGGCGCGGGGAGAGGTCACTCCCCCATTATGCCCGGTCCTTCATAAATAGTATTTATTCGCCGGGTTCTTTACGGGCCAGGTACGCTTCCACGGCGGCACCCAGGGCATCGGCGTTGGGAATCTGGTCGTTCTCGTCCGCCAGCAGCGACCGCCGGACCGTCCCCTCGGCCTTTTCGTCGTACCGGGTCTCCAGCCGTGAGACCACCTGCTGGACTTCCTCGGACGCCTCGATCTGCTCGGCGATCTGCCGGCCCACTTCACGGCCTGCCTCGCGCAGGCGGTCCGTCGGCAGCATCAGGGACGTCGCCGCGCCCAGGTACTCGAGTCCGGCCACGGCGGCCGTGGGGTACTCGGCTTCGGCCAGGTAGTGCGGCACGTGGATCACATAGCCTGCGACGTTCCGGCCCGCTTCCGTCAGCCGCAGCTCCAGGATGTGGCCCACCGCAGCCGGAACCTCCACGGTCGGTTTCCAGACGGAGATGCCCTCGATCAGCTCGGGCCGGTTGCCGTGCACGGTTACCCCGACCGGCCGGGTGTGGGGCACGGGCATCGGGATCGAATGGATCCAGGTGACGAGGTTGACCTCCAGCTCCTCGACGATCCCGACGACGGCGCGCGCGAAGCGCTCCCATTGCAGGTCCGGCTCGAACCCGGCAAGGAGCAGGAACGGGCTGCCCAGCCCGTCGACGAGCCGGTAGAGGGCCAGGGTAGGTGCCTGGTAATCCTGCAGGTGGTCTTCGACAAAGCTGATCTGCGGGCGCCGGGACCGGTAATCGATCAGCTGGTCGGCGTCGAACTCGGCAATCATCTCGGCATCGAGCGTGTCCAGCAGTTCGGCGGTGATCTGCCGGACCACGTGGCCGGCGTCGGCGAAGCCGGTGAACCCCATGACGAGGTTGAGTCCGCGCAGTCCGGTGCTGGAGAACAGCGCGTCATCACGGATGTAGAGCGACTGGGGATCCAGCAAAGAGCCGGAAATCCGTTCAATCACGGCGTGTTCCTTTCACGATGGCGGCGATGGGAGAAGCGGGGTGCGGTCCCTTGTCCGGACGGCCAGGCAAGTTCTGGACAACCGGGCAAATTCCGCACAGTCAGGCAGGTCCTGCCGCACGGCCAGTCCCAGGGAGGATCACCGCATGGCAGCGCCGCTATCTCTAACAACGCCTCGGCGCCCGGGCTAATTCCTGCCCGGGGTGTGCTCCAGCTCTCATTCGATTGAAATTCCGGACTGCCAAGAGACTACGATCGGACATGGCCCCAGGGCCTGTAGTACAGACACCGGGTTGTGTCCCAGACCGACGGCGCCCCCGGGATCCGTGGCAGGGCGCCAAACATGCAGCTCCTGCCGAATATCACCGAGAACCATCACAGAGAATTGAGGACTGTCCTCGTGGTCAAGAATAGTGAAGTCAAACTTAGTGCAGTCGCAGGGGATTTGAAGAAGTCCCCCAGCGACGCCCTCGTCATCGGCGTCGGACAGGGTCCCGACGGGCCCGTCCTGCTCGACAATCCGCTGACGGCCAAGGCCGCGGAGGCCCTGGCGGAATCACTGAGCGTTCTTGGCATCACCGGCGCGGCCGACCAGGCCCACCGCCTGCCGGGCCTGCCCGAGGTTGGCGCCACCATCCTGCTCCTCGCCGGCGTCGGCAAGCTGCCGGCGGCTAAGGTCTCAGCGACGCAGCCGCTGTCCGAGGAAGCCCTGCGCCGCGCCGCCGGCTCGGCTGTCCGCCAGCTGGCCGGCGTCAGCACCGTGACCCTGGCATTTCCGACGACGACCCTCGCCGAGGTCGCGGCGGTCGCCGAGGGCGCCGCGATGGGCGCCTACTCCTACACCGAGTTCCGTTCCTCCCGGGACGGGCTCAAGGATCCGGTGAAGAATGTCGTCATCCGCACCGACTTCGCCGCGGACAAGGCGCTGCAGCCGGTCCTGAACCGGGCGTCCCTGATCGGCACGGCCGTGAACGCGACGCGCACCCTGGTGAACCAGCCGCCGAGCCACCTCTACCCCGAGACCTTCGCCGACGCCGCCAAGGAGCTGTCAAAGGGCCTGCCCGTCAAGGTGACGGTCTGGGACGAGAAGCGCCTCGAGAAGGAAGGCTTCGGCGGCATCCTCGGCGTCGGCAAGGGCTCCACCCGGCAGCCGCGCCTCGTAAAGGTCGAGTACACCCCTGCGAAGGCCACCGCCAAGATCGCCCTCGTGGGTAAGGGCATTACCTTCGACACCGGCGGCATCTCCATCAAGCCGGCCTTGGGCATGGGTGAGATGAAGAGCGACATGGCGGGCGCCGCCGTCGTCCTTAACACCGTCCTGGCCCTGGCGGGCCTCGGCCTGCCCGTCAAGGCGACGGCGTGGCTCTGCATCGCCGAAAACATGCCCTCCGGCGCCGCCCAGCGTCCCGCCGACGTCCTGACGATATTCGGCGGCAAGACCGTCGAGGTCCTCAACACCGACGCCGAGGGCCGCCTGGTCATGGCTGACGGCATTGTCGCCGCCAGCCAGGAGTTCCCCGACGCCATCATCGACGTCGCGACGCTCACCGGCGCCCAGTTGATCGCCCTCGGCGACCGCACCGCCGGCGTCATGGGCTCCGAGTCCCTTACCGGTGCCATCAAGGCCGCCGCGGACCGGGCGGGCGAGCTCGTCTGGCCGATGCCGCTGCCGGAAGAACTGCGCGCAAGCCTGGACTCCCAGGTCGCGGACATCGCCAACATCGGCGAACGCCATGGCGGCATGATGACCGCTGCTGTGTTCCTGCGCGAATTCGTGGGCAAGGGCAAGGACGGCGAACAGATCCCGTGGGCCCACATCGACATCGCCGGCCCGTCGTTCAACAACGGCAGTCCCTACGGCTACAACCACAAACAGGGCACGGGCTGCACCGTCCGCACCCTGGTGGCCTACGTCGAGGACATCCTCGCCAAGACCGCCTAGCCGCACTGCCGTCCAGGCTTCCGCGCGCTTTGTGACCGGGGCTGTGATGCCCCGGCCACAAAGCCGCGTGACACTGGACACAAAGCGCTCCACAAACGCCTTGGCAAGGTGGAGCATGTATTAGTGGTTCGCTAAGGTGAACTGCGGTAGACCCAAATGAAGTAGTCACAAATGAAAGGGAACCGGCCCGCTGGCATAATCACGGCAGGCAAGTTCCAAGACCAGATGATGCGTACTCTCGTGTCATCGTTCACGCGAGGGAGCGTTTTAGTGGCCGATCAGGCAACTGCGCAAGAATTCGACATCCTGGTACTCGGCGGCGGCAGCGGCGGCTACGCCACCGCGCTGCGTGCTGTCCAGCTCGGCCTCACCGTCGGCCTCATCGAAAAGGGCAAGCTCGGCGGCACGTGCCTCCACAACGGCTGTATCCCCACCAAGGCGCTGCTGCACTCCGCAGAGCTGGCGGACCACGCCCGTGACGCGTCCAAGTACGGCGTCAACGTGACCCTCGACAGCATCGACATCAACGCTGTCAATGCGTACAAGGACGGCATCATTGCCGGCAAGTTCAAGGGCCTGCAGGGCCTGATCAAGGGCAAGAAGGGCATCACCGTCATTGAGGGTGAGGGCAAGCTTCAGGGCACCGACACCGTCGTCGTGAACGGCACCGCATACAAGGGCAAGAACATTGTCCTCGCGACCGGCTCTTACTCCCGCACCCTCCCGGGCCTGGAAATCGGCGGCAAGGTCATCACCTCCGACGAAGCACTCACCATGGATTACATTCCCAAGAGCGCGATCATCCTGGGCGGCGGCGTGATCGGCGTCGAGTTCGCCTCGGTCTGGAAGTCTTTCGGCGTCGACGTCACCATCGTCGAAGGCCTCCCGTCGCTGGTTCCGAATGAGGACGCCACGATCGTCAAGGCCTTCGAGCGCGCCTTCAAGAAGCGCGGCATCAAGTTCTCCACCGGTGTCTTCTTCCAGGGTGTCGAGCAGAACGACGACGGCGTCAAGGTCACCCTGGTCGACGGCAAGACGTTCGARGCCGACCTCCTGCTCGTCGCCGTCGGCCGCGGCCCCGTCACGGCCAACCTCGGTTACGAAGAGGCCGGGATCACGATCGACCGCGGCTTCGTCATCACCAACGAGCGCCTTCACACCGGCGTCGGCAACATCTTCGCCGTCGGCGACATCGTTCCCGGCGTCCAGCTGGCGCACCGCGGCTACCAGCAGGGCATTTTCGTCGCCGAAGAGATCGCCGGCCTGAAGCCCGTGATCGTCGAAGATGTCAACATCCCCAAGGTCACCTACTCCGAACCCGAAATCGCCACCGTCGGATACAGCGAGAAGGCCGCCAAGGAGAAGTTCGGCGAGGACCAGATCCAGACCCAGGAATACAACCTGGCCGGCAACGGCAAGAGCTCCATCCTGGGCACGAGCGGCCTGGTCAAGCTGGTCCGCCAGAAGGACGGCCCCGTGGTCGGCGTCCACATGATCGGCGCCCGCATGGGCGAGCAGATCGGTGAAGCCCAGCTGATCGTGAACTGGGAAGCCTACCCGGAGGACGTGGCCCAGCTGGTCCACGCCCACCCCACCCAGAACGAATCCCTGGGCGAGGCGCACCTGGCGCTGGCTGGCAAGCCGCTMCACGGCTAAGCAACTGCGCCCGCACCACCGCAAGAACTCAGAGTTTGGTGCACCCGGCCCGAAATGCCGGGTGCACTAAGCTCGACCAAGGCAGCAATCATCCGCACTAAAGATCAATAAGGAGAACGGGGACGATATGTCTGAATCCGTTAACTTGCCCGCCCTCGGTGAGAGCGTCACCGAAGGAACCGTCACCCGCTGGCTCAAGCAGGTCGGTGACCGGGTAGAGGTGGACGAGCCGCTGCTCGAAGTCTCCACCGACAAAGTAGACACCGAGATCCCCTCTCCGATCGCCGGCGTGATTGAGGAAATCCTCGTCGCCGAAGATGAGACCGCTGAAGTTGGCGCCCCGCTGGTGCGCATCGGCTCAGGCGACACCGCGTCGGCTGCCGCAGAGGCTCCGGCCGCCGCACCCGCCGAAGAGGCACCTGCTGCAGCCCCGGCCGCTGAAGAGGCACCGCCCCCCGCCGCCGAAGCCCCCGCCGCACCGGCCGCCGAGGCACCTGCCGCGGCTCCGGCCGGCGAAGGACACGACGTCACGCTGCCGGCCCTCGGTGAGAGCGTCACCGAAGGCACCGTTACCCGCTGGCTGAAGAGCGTCGGCGACACCGTCGAGGTCGACGAGCCGCTGCTCGAGGTCTCCACCGACAAGGTCGACACCGAAATCCCGTCCCCGGTTGCCGGCACCCTGCTGGAAATCCGCGTGAACGAGGACGAGACCGCCGAGGTCGGTTCCGTCCTGGCCGTCATCGGTTCCGGCGCCGCGGCCCCGGCTGCCCCGGCACCGGCAGCAGCACCCGCACCGGCTCAGGAAGCCCCGAAGCAGGAAGCTCCGGCTGCACCCGCACCGGCAGCAGCTCCCGCCGCCCCGGCTCCCGCGGCCCCCGCACCGGCAGCAGCCCCGGCCGCCCCGGCCGCCCCCGCTCCGGCGGCAGCAGCCGCACCGGCAGAATCCGGCTACGTCACTCCCCTGGTCCGCAAGCTGGCCAACCAGCAGGGCGTCGACATCGCCGCAGTGACCGGCACCGGCGTCGGCGGCCGCATCCGCAAGCAGGATGTCCTGGACGCTGCCGAGGCACAGGCCGCACCGGCCGCAGCCGCACCGGCAACCGCCTCGGCTCCCGCCGCCGCCCCGGTCTCTGCTGCCGCGTCGGCACTGCGCGGCACCGTCCAGAAGGCCCCGCGCATCCGCCAGGTCATCGCCCGCCGCATGCGCGAGTCCCTGGACATCTCCACCCAGCTGACCCAGGTCCATGAGGTCGACATGACCAAGGTGGCCAAGCTGCGCGCCAAGGCCAAGAACTCCTTCCAGGCCCAGAACGGCTCCAAGCTGACCTTCCTGCCCTTCATCGCCAAGGCTGTTGCCGAAGCGCTGAAGCAGCACCCGAAGATCAACGCCTCCTACGACGAGGACAAGCAGGAGATCACGTACCACAACGCCGAACACCTGGCGATCGCCGTGGACACCGACAAGGGCCTGCTGGTCCCGGTCATCGCCGACGCCGGCAACCTGAACCTCGCCGGCCTGGCCGGTAAGATCGCCGACGTCGCGGACCGCACCCGCAACGGCAAGATCGGCCCGGACGAGCTCTCCGGCGGAACCTTCAGCATCACCAACATCGGTTCCGTGGGCGCGCTCTTCGACACCCCGATCATCAACCAGCCGCAGGTCGCCATCCTCGGCACCGGCGCGATCGTCAAGCGCGCCGTGGTGGTCTCCGATGAGAACGGCGATGACTCACTGGCGATCCGCTCCATGATGTATCTCTCCCTGACGTACGACCACCGCCTGGTGGACGGCGCCGACGCGGGACGCTTCCTGCAGACGCTGAAGGCACGCCTCGAAGCGGGCGCGTTCGAAGCAGACCTGGGCCTCTAGGCCCCAGGCAAAACGTTAGACCCACACCGACGGCGACGGCGGTGCGGGACCGGTGGACAACCACCAGTCTCCGCACCGCCGTCGCTGTTTTACCGGTCCTGCACTCCCCACCCGGCGGGTCTTACTACGCTGTGTAGAATTCTCTGGCTAGACTGTGCACATGAAAATCGCCATCGACATCCTGGTCTTCCTGCACATCCTGGGCGCTGCCGCAATCGTCGGCGGCTGGTTCGCCACCTTCAAGAAGCCCACTGTCCTGCCGGTGCAGCTCTATGGTGCCATTGCCCAGCTGGTCACCGGCCTGGCGCTAGTAGGGATCTTGGGTGCCACCCACGAACCGGTCAACTACGTCAAGATCGCCGTCAAATTGCTGATCGCCGTCGTTGTTCTCGTTGCCGCTGTGATCGGGTACCGGAAGGCCGCTTCCGGCGCTGCCGTCTCCAAGGGTTTGGCACACGCGGTGGGTGGGATGGCACTGATCAACATCGCAGTCGCCACGCTCTGGAACTGATTCCGGACGACACTTCCGATCGTGGCGCCGCACCCCTCACCCGGGGGTGCGGCGCCGCTGTCTTTAAAGCGGCACTGTCATTTAAGCGCAACTGTGGTTAGGCCGGCCTGTCAGTCGCCGGCGATGCAGAACTCATTGCCTTCGGGATCCTGCATGACGTCCCAATGGAAATCGCCAATGTCGTTTCCCTCCACGAATCGGGCACCCAGGGCCTCGGCGTGGGCACGCAACGCCGAGGGGTCGGACCCGTGGATGTCCAGGTGCAGGCGGCGCCTGCCCTCCGAAGGCTGCTGAACCTGCTGGAAGGCCAGCTGAGGGGCTCCGGGGCCGGCCGGGTGGAGCCAGAGGAACTGTTCGAAACGGGAGGACACCGCTGTGCCCAGCAGCGCGGCCCAGAACCGGGCCAGGCGTTCGGCGTCGACGGCGTTGACCATGATCGTGGCGATGCGCACTGACGGCGACGCAGGCACCTGCGCATCTTGAGTGGTTTCCATGACGACACTGTACGGACGGCACACTACTGGGTCACAATCCTCTGACAGCGGAACCCCCGTGCGGGGGCCGCACAGAATCCCTAGGATTGATCACGGCAGGATCCGGCACCTGGCCGGATCGCTGATTCACATCGACGTCGAGGAGTGGACATGGCAACAACACGCACCGCACACACTGTATGGAATGGCGACCTGATGACAGGCGCCGGCAACACCACCCTGGACAGCTCCGGGCTGGGCAACTTCGACGTCACCTGGAAGGCACGCGCCGAGGCCGCCGAGGGCAAGACCAGCCCCGAGGAGCTCATCGCGGCAGCGCACTCGGCCTGCTTCTCCATGGCATTCAGCAACGGCCTGGCCCAGGCCGGCTTCACGGCCGAGGAGATTAACACCAAGGCCGACGTGACGTTCCAGCCCGGCACCGGGATCACCGGCAGCCACCTCACCGTTGCCGCGCGGGTCCCCGGCATCTCCGCGGATGACTTCCAGCGGCTGGCCGGTGAAGCCAAGGTCGGCTGTCCCGTGTCCGCCGCCCTGACCGGCATCGAGATCACCCTGGACGCCACGCTGGCCTCCTAAGTCCCACCGCAGGCCAAGAGCCGCAGGACAGCGTCCGCGGTACGGCAAAGGCCCCCGTCTCCCTGGAATATCCAGGAAGACGGGGGCCTTCGTCATGGGCCGTGGATCCCGCGCCGTCGCGCGGGACCGCCTACGCCTGGCGGGCCTGCTGGCGCTTGGGCAGCGGCGCGGGCCGGACCCTGCGGTAACCCTCGCGCAGCGGCGGACGGTCCGTGGGCAGTTCCTGGATCATTTCCTTCAACGCCCCGATTCCGTACTCCAGTTGCGGGTCGGTGCCGGCGGCGTACGCGTGTGGCGGGAAGGTCACCTCGATGTCCGGGGTGACGCCGAAGTTCTCCACGCCCCAGCCAACGCCGCCGGCGAACCAGGTGGCGTAGCGCGGCTGGGTGACGCCGGTGCCGTCGGCCAGGGCGAAGCGGTTGTCGATTCCCACGACGCCGCCCCAGGTACGCGTGCCGATGACGGGCCCAATCCCCCGCAGCTTGGAGACCTGCGTGATGATGTCGCCATCGGAACCGGCGAACTCATCGGTGAGGATGATGACCGGTCCACGGGGAGCGTGGTGCGGGTACGTCCGCGGCTTCTCCCCGCGCGGCATGCTCCAGCCAGTGACCTTGCGTCCGATGAGCTCGGCCACGAGCTGGGAGGTGTGGCCGCCGCGGTTGCGCCGGACGTCGACGATCAGTCCGTCCAGCGCCGTCTCGGTATCGAGGTCGCGGTGCAGCTGGGCCCAGCCGTTGGCCATCATGTCCGGGATGTGCAGGTAGCCGAACGTCCCGTTGGAGGCTTCCCGGACGGTCCGGCGGTTGCCGGTGACCCATTCCTGGTAGCGCAGGCGCTCCTCGTCCTTGACCGGGACCACCGCCACCCGGCGCTGGGCTCCGGCGGCAGCGCCGTGCCCGGCGCCGTTGCGCAGGGTCAGTTCCACTGCCCGGCCGGCCGCCCCGACGAGTTCAACTGCCGGGGTCCGGGATTCGGTGAGTTCGACGCCGTCGATCGCCAGAAGGACGTCGCCGGGCTTGGCGTCGGCGCCGGGCCGGGTCAGCGGCGAGGTGGCCAGCGGGTCTGAGGACTCTCCGGCGAGGATGCGGGTGATTTCCCAGCCTTCGCCGGTGAACTCCAGATCGGCGCCAAGGCGCCCCTGGGGGCTGCTGCCGTTCTCGGCTACGGCCATCGGGCGGACGTAGGCGTGGGAGGTGCCCAGCTCGCCGTGCAGCTCCCACAGCAGGTCCACCAGGTCATCGTGGGAGCCGAGGCGTTCCACCACCGGACGGTAGCGTGCGTGGACGGACTCCCAGTCCTGGCCGGCCATGTCCTCGGTCCAGAAGAAGTCACGCTGCAGCCGCCATGCCTCGTCGAAGGCCTGGCCCCACACACTCAGCGGGTCCAGTTGCACCCGGATGCGGCCAAGGTCCACCTTGACGAGCTGGCCGGAGTCCTCGTCGGCCTTGGCGCCGGCGGGCGCGACCCGGATCTGCTTGTCCTGGATGAACACGATTTTCTCTCCGTCGCCGGAGATCCGGTAGCTGTCCAGGGCCTCCACGATCGTGGATGTGCGGCGCTTGGCCATGTCGTACCGGACCAGGCTCGGCGCGGCGCCCTTGTCCTCGAGGCTGGCCCGGCCTTCTCCGGTGGTGCCGGAGAGTTCGCTGTCGAGCCACAGCAGGGCCCCGGCGGCGGCGGTAAGGGACGAGTAGTTGCCCTGCGGCACCGGGACCCCGATGACGCGGTGCGCCAGGCCGTCGGCGTCGACCCGTACGGAAGGCACGGGCTTGGCGTCGGACGGCACCCCGGATGCGGATCCTTCCCCCGCGGCGGGGGTTACCGCGGCGTCCCGTTCGCCATCCTCAAGGGCGACGCTCGGGCCGAAGGGTGACGGCGTGTCCGCGGCAAGGGCGACCAGGTAGGGCTTGATCGGGCTCGGGAAGGACAGGTCGAAGGAGTGGCCGTCGTAGACCGGGTCGAAACTGCGGTTGGAGAGGAAGGCGAGGTATTTGCCGTCCGGGGTGAAAGAGGGTGATTCGTCGCGGAACCGGCCGTCGGTGACATCAATGATCGCCGCCCCCGTTCCGCCGTCGATCCTGGTGATCCGCAGACGGCTGCGGGAGCCGAAGGACGTGACCGGCTCGGACCAGCCGAGCCAGGCGGAGTCCGGGGACCAGCTGAATCCTTCGATGCTGCCTTCGCCGATGCTGCTCAGCAGGGACATCGTGCCCGTGCTTGTGTCGGCAAGGTAAATGTCACCGAAGGACGTCCCGACGGCGAGCCAGCGCCCGTCGGGGCTGGCTTCGATGGCGCTGGCCCGGCTGGGCTTGGGGAAATCGATCCGCGTCAGCTCACCGGCTGCAGGCGCCTGCACGGCGGTGCCCGCACCGGCAAGGGCCTGGTGGCCGGCGCCGGGCGCGTCACTTCCACCACCGGCCGGCACTGCGGCCGTGACGGGGCTGGACACGGGTCTGGTTGCCGCGGCGGCGGTTGATCCTGACCCCGTCGACCCTGAACCGGTCAACGCGGCTGCGGACACCGGCCTCGGCAAGGCCACTCCGGCGTCTTCGGACTGCCGTGTGGACTGCGGGCTCGACGGCGCTGCGGGCTGTGGCGCCTTCGAGGCTGCCACAGGAGCGCCGGCCAGCGGCGCCGCAATGGCCTTCAGGTAGAGGGCCTCGACGCCGTCGTGGTCGGCCACATAGGCGATCCGGCCCTCGCCGAACGGGCGGGGCAGACGTGCCCGGACGCCCGGTGTGGCTTCAAGGACGCGGGACGGGCCGTCCTTGTGCCGCAGCCAGTGGACGGTTCCGTGCGATTCGACGGCGCTGGAGGTGCCCCTGTGGTCCGGAACGACGTCGCCGAGGTGCCGTGAGGGCTTCAGCGGGGCGGAGCGCCGTGCTTGCGAGGCGGACCCCAGCGCGATGTCGAGTTTGACGGCCTCGGCGTCAAGGCTGGCCAGCAGCCAGAGCTCGCCGGCCGATTCGAAGACGATGCGTTCCCCGTCGGTTGCGGCGTGACGGACGTAGAAGTCTTCGTGGTCCGTGTGGCGCCGCAGGTCGCTGCCGTTGGGCAGGACGGAGTAGAGGTTTCCGTAGCCCTCGTGATCGGACAGGAACGCGATGCGTCCCTTGACCCACAGTGGGTCCGTCAGGTTTCCGCCCAGCCCGGCGGCGAGCCTCTCGAATTCGCCGTTTCCGTCGGCGTCGATCCACAGCTTGCCGGCGGCGCCGCCCCGGTAGCGCTTCCACCAGGCCGGCTCGCGGGACAGGACGCTCGCGAGCACCACGGGGCGTTCGTCGCCGACGACGGGACCGAAGGCAACCGATTCGACCGGGCCGAAGGGCAGCTCCTGCGCCCAGCCGCCGGTCACGGGGAGGCTGTAGGCGTAGGTGTGACGGCTGTCTGACTGGCGGAACGCGCTCGTGACCAGGACGTCGCCGTCGGGCGTGAAGCCCTTGACCCGGGTGGAGCTGTGGCCGAAGTAGCTCAGCTGGCGGTAGCCGCCGCCATCGACGTCGGCCGTGACGACCTCCGGGGCCGTTCCCTGGACGACAGTCCAGACCAGGCGCTTTCCGTCTGGGGTGAAACGGGGGTTGCGGGCCGGCAGCTGCAGGGAGGACACGCGCCAGGCACGGCCCCCGCCCACGGGTGCAATCCAGACGTCGTCCTCGGCCACGAAGGTGACCAAATCGCCGTGGACATGCGGGAAACGGAAGTAGCTCGAGGGGGTCATCGTTCGATCATAGCGACAACGGCCCGCACGGCCCGGGAGGTTTCGCGGCCGTGCCGGGCATGGTGAGATGGATCATGCGAATCCTCATTGCCGGGGCCTCCGGGCTGATCGGAACTGCCCTTTCCAGAGCACTGCGCAGCGAAGGGCATGACGTCGTTGCCCTGGTCCGGCGCGCCCCGGCATCGCCGGCCGAGTTCCAGTGGGACCCGGCCGCCGGCCGGATCGACGAGACAGCGCTGAAGGGCGCGGACGCCGTGGTCAACCTCTCTGGCGCCGGAATTGGCGACCGGCCCTGGACCCGGGCCCGTGTCAACGAACTCCGCAGCTCCCGGCTCGGGGCGACGGGGACCCTGACGGCGGCGATGGCCCGGCAGGACACGCCGCCTGCGGTGTTCCTGAGCCAGTCCGCCTCCGGCTATTACGGCAACGCCGGCGCCGCCGTACTTCGTGAAAACGCGCCGGCCGGCAGCGGCACCCTGGCCGGGATCTGCGTCGACTGGGAGGCCGCGGCGCACCGGGCGCCGGCCGGGGTCCGCGTAGTTACCCCCCGCACCGGTGTGGTGCTGAGCCGGTCCGGCGGGGCGCTGGGCCGGTTGCTGCCGCTGCTGCGCCTGGGCGTTGGCGGCCCGCTGGGCAACGGCCGGCAGTACTGGCCGTGGATCACCTTGCCGGATGTGGTCCACGCCTTTTCTTTCCTTCTTGCCGCGCCCCTGTCCGGGCCGGTCAACGTCTGTGCCCCCGAAACCGCGGACGTGAACTCACTGATCGCGCAACTGGCCGGTGCGCTCCACCGTCCGGCAGTGCTGCGGGTGCCGGCACCGGTGCTGCGGCTGGTGATGGGACAGCTCGCCGAGGAATTGTTGCTCGCCAGCCAGCGGGTGGAGCCGGCAGCCCTGGCCGACAACGGCTTCGCCTGGCAGCACCCGTCGCTCGGCGAGGCCGCGGCGTGGGTGGCCGGACGCGATTAACCCAAGTCCGGCTCCGCGGCGAGGACCTGCGCGATCCGCCACCGTCCGTCAATGCTCGCCAGGACAAGCCGCAGCCTGATTTCCTCCCCGGCAGGGGCTTCAGCCACGACCTGACCGGCGGCATCGCGTTCCTGGTACGGCGAGGAGACGACGCTGATCTCCACCACGGTGCGGTCCGGCCCGCCGTCGGCAAGAGTCTGCACGCGTGCCAGCGTGGTCTCGAAGCCGGCCAGGACGTGTCCGGCCGCCGTCAGCCGGGCCCCGATCCTGGCGTCTGCGTCCGCCGCCGCCGACGCCGGGACGTTCACCTGCTCCAGCAGGCGCACATTTCCGGTGCTGAAGGCCAGTGCGCGCAGTGCGGCGAGTCCCCTGACCGCTTCACCGGGGTCCGCGGACTCCAGCCTGTCCCGAAGTTCCCGCGGGATGCCCGCCACGCCCGGCACTGACGCCGGCGACGTCTCTGTTGCCGCCGCGGGAGGCGGTGCGGCGAACAGTTCCGCGATCCCCGGACGCCACGATGCCGCGCCAAGCCCGGCCAGCAATGCCACCGCCAATGCGACGCCGGCCCACCGATTCCGCCGACGCCGACGGCGCCCTGCCTCGAAAGTGCCGGGACGAATGACGGGTTGGGTCCCGCTCCGGGTCGATTGCCGGAAGCCCTTCCCGGCGCGCTGCGCTGTACCGTCCCGGACGTCGGACCAATCGCTGGGCTCGGCTATAGACCCGGCGTTGGACCCGGTGACGCCTCCGTTCCCGGTGTCTCGCACCCGGTGGGAGCCCGGGCCGGAACCGGCGGCGGCGTGGCGTGCGGCGCCCCCGGCTGCCGCGTGCCTCGCAGTCGCGACAGTGGATGTCCTGGCATGTGCCCCCGGCGGCGCCGCGAGGGGTACCTGGGGTGCAGCGACGGGTACCGGCGTGGCTGCACGTTCCGGCAGGGGCGCGCGGCTCACCGGGGTCTTGCGCAGCCACCCGAGGAGCCACTGGGCACGCCGTTCCCGGGCGCTGCGGGCCAAGACGCGGCGGGTCAGCAATTGCGGTGCCACGCTCGCGTGGGCAGTGACGGAAAGGTCCACCGGCTCCGCCGCAGTGCTGCGATAGACCGCCGCGGCGAATTCGGCCGCCGAGGGCCTTCTGCGCCGGTCCTCGTCGAGTCCGGCTTCCAGTGCGGCAGCCAGCGCCGGGGGCACATCGGGCACCAGGAACGGCAGTGGAGGACGTCCTGCGCCCGCGTCCGGTGGCCGGCCGGTCAGGCAATACCAGCCAAGCGCCGCCAGTGAATAGATGTCACGCTCCGGCTGGAGGCCCGCCCTGACGGCGTCCACGGGCGCCGGATCGGAAAATCCCTCAGTCCCGGCGATCCGGCCTGATCCTGTATCCACCACCATGCGCGCGACACCCAGGTCCGCCAGCAGCGGTTTCCCATGCGCCGTGAACAACACGTTGCCCGGCGAGAGGTCCCCGTGCGTGAAGCCATGCGAATGCAGGTACTCCAAGGCCTGGGCCATGGGCGTCAGGACCGTCACCGTCTCGCCGGCACCGAGCCGACCGCGTCCCGCGACCAGGTCCGCGACGGATCCTCCGGGCGCGTAGTCCAGCACCAGACCCAGGGCTTCCCTTCCCTCCGGCCCGGACCGCGCATCGTGGAGCCGCAGCACCGCGTGGGCACGGAGCAGGTGGTCGTGATCCAGGGCCGAGAGGATCCGGACCTCCCGTCGCATGCCTTCCTCGGCTTCCTGGTACGCGCTTCCACCGTCCACTTCGCCAGTCCCGCGGCCTGCCGTTCCGCCGGCCTTGATCCCGGCGCCGAAGCACTTGAGGGCGTAATCGCGCCCTGTCGACCGTTCAGTTACCAGCCACACGGCGGCTGTGCCCCCGCGCCCCAGCAGGCGCCCGACGTCGTAACCGGGAACCTCAGGGGCGGCGCCGCCAGGGTCGGGGATCTCTTCCATACCCAAGGAATAGCCGATCCAGCGGAATCGCGCAGAAGTTATCCACAGGCATGAGAGCTTAAGCACACAAACGGGCTGAGGATGCGGCTGGGTCTAAGCTTGATGCCATGACTCTTGAGTTCAAACAGCTGGGTCTCGCCCCGGACTTCATTGATTACACGCGCGGATGGGACATCCAGCGCGAATTGCATGAGAAAGTCCTCGCGGGCACCGCGCCCAGCACCGTACTGCTGCTCGAACACGCCGCGGTCTATACCGCCGGCAAGCGCACCGAAGACCACGAACGGCCCTTCGACGGAACTCCCGTTGTTGCGGTGGACCGTGGCGGCAAGCTCACGTGGCACGGCCCGGGCCAGCTCATCGGCTACCCGATCATCAAGCTGAAGAACAAGGCCGGCATCCGCGACTACGTGGAGCGCCTGGAAGCCGTGATCATTGCTGTCCTGGCGGACTACGGCATCGACGCCGTACGGATCAAGGGCCGCGCAGGCGTCTGGATCGAGCAGGACGCGAAGGGCCCGGACCGCAAGATCGCGGCCATCGGCATCCGCGTCCACGAGGGCGTCACCATGCACGGCTTCGCGATCAACTGCAACAATGATCTGGCCCCCTACGGCCAGATCATTGCCTGCGGCATCAGCGACGCCGGAGTCACCACCATCGCCCAGGAACTTGGCAGGGACGTCACGCCGGCGGACCTCGTTTCGCGGATCACCGAAGAACTGCGCAACAATGAACAAGCCCTAGTTGCAACCCCAGAAGGAGCTCTACTGTGACACTGGCACCAGAAGGCCGGAAGATGCTGCGCATTGAGCAGCGAAACGCGGCCACACCGGTGGAACGCAAGCCGGAATGGATCAAGGCCAAGGTCCAGATGGGCCCCGAGTTCGTCCAGCTCAAGAACCTCGTCAAAAAGGAAGGC
>NZ_JBFRGZ010000012.1:0-216190 GCF_052115605.1 Arthrobacter sp. 2MCAF15
GAGCGGCTGCTGAAGGAAACCCGCGGCCAGGACCCCGACTTCCGGGACCCGAAGTACTGGCAGGAATGGGTGAACCTGATCGCCCTCGCGGTCAATGAGGAGAACGCCTCCGGCGGCCGCGTGGTCACCGCGCCCACGAACGGCGCCGCCGGCATCATCCCGGCGGTGCTCTACTACGCCCTGCACTTTGCCCCCGGCATGGACAAGGCAACCCAGGCCGACCGCGACGACGTGGTGGTCAAGTTCCTGCTGACTGCCGGCGCCATCGGGGTGCTGTACAAGGAGCAGGCCTCGATCTCCGGCGCGGAGGTCGGCTGCCAGGGCGAGGTGGGCTCGGCGTCCTCGATGGCGGCCGCCGGCCTGGCCGAAGTCATGGGCGGCACGCCGGCGCAGGTGGAAAACGCCGCGGAAATCGCGATGGAGCACAACCTGGGCCTGACCTGCGATCCGATCGGCGGGCTCGTCCAGGTCCCCTGCATCGAGCGCAACGCGATCGCGGCGGCCAAGGCCATCAACGCCGCCAAGATGGCGCTCTGGGGCGACGGCTCGCACAGGGTCTCCCTGGACGAGGTCATCGTGACCATGCGGGAAACCGGCCGCGACATGAGCTCCAAATACAAGGAAACGGCCATGGGCGGCCTCGCCGTGAACGTGGTGGAGTGCTAGGGAACTGACCGGCGCCTGCGGGCGCGGGGTAGGCAGCGTCAGTTGTGCAGCGCCGCCCAGAGGTTCAGCGAGGACGCGAACACGATCCAGGACAGGTAGGGCAGCATCAGCAGCCCTGCCGTCCGGCTGATCGGCCCGAACAGCACCACCGTCACACCCACCGCCACAGCCAGCGCCACGATGATCCCGAACGCGATCCACAGCGCCGGCGTTCCGAGCACCGGGTACAGGGCAAAGAAGACCGGGGTCCAGAGCAGGTTCAGCACCAGCTGCACGCCGTAGGCTGTCAGGGCCGCCTTGGACCCCTCGGCATGGCTGCGCCAGATGAGCCACCCCGCGACGGCCATGGCGGTGTACAGGACGGTCCAGACCGGCCCGAAGACCCAGTTGGGCGGGGACCAGGGCGCCGTGTCCGCAGTGGCGTACCAGCCGTTGACGTGGCGGGCCGTGGCCAGGCCGCCAAGGCCCGCCACGAGCGCCGACGCGCCGAGGAACAACAGCAGCGCGACTATTTGCGAGCCAGTGCCTGAGTGGGCGCCGGGGCCGGCCCCTGAGCCGGCGCCTGCGCCGCGCACCCGGCCGTCGGGCGCCCCCGGACGGCCTTCGAGCGGTTGATGCTGAGCCTGCATGAGACCAGCGTAACCGCCTGGCCCGGACCTTCGGCAGGGTCCGGACCGATAGACTTGGGGCTGCATGTCCGCATGCCGCCGAAGCTCGTACCGCAATGATTGGATACCGCACCCTTGCGCGAATTCACTGCCCGCTTTGCCTCTGCCGAGGAGATTGCCAACTGGGATGACCACGTCACCGCGAACCCCAACGGCGGCAATCTCCTGCAATCGGAAGCCTTTGCCGAGGTCAAGCAGCACTTTGGCTGGAAGCCCCTGCACCTGGTCTACGAGACGGCCGATTACACGAGCTACAACCTCATCCTGGAGAAGTCGTTTCCGCTGCTGGGCAAACTCTGGTACCTGATCAAGGGGCCCGATGTGGCGTCCGTCGAGGACATCCCGGGGATCACAGCGGCCAACGCGGACTTCGTCAAGAGGGCCAAGCTGGGCGTCTTCGCGATCAAGATCGAGCCGGATATCGTCCTGTCCGAGGACGCCGCACGGATCCTCGAGGGGGCGGGCCTGGTCAAGACGCACAACCTGCAGCCCAACGACTCCACGGCACTGCTCGATATTGAGCCCGAAGAAAACCAGCTGCTGCGCAACCTCCACTCCCGGGGCCGCAATGCGGTGCGCCGCGCCATCCGTGAGGGCGTGGAGGTCCATAACGCCGAGCCCACCGAAGAGAACTTCCGGGCGATGTATGGCCTGATGACCACCACGGTGGAGGCCAAGTCCCAGGTCCGGGTGCGCGAGTACGAGTACTACCGCCAGTTCTGGACCAACTTCCTGGACCGGAAACAGGGCAGGCTGCTGTTCGTGTACGAAAACGGCGTGCCCTCGGTTGGCGCGTTCGTCATCAACTACGGCCGCAAGGGAACGTACAAAGACGGCGGCTCCCTGCAGAAGCGTGGCCAGTACGGCGACTCTCACCTCGTGCAGTGGACCGCGATCGGCCAGGTCAAGGAACTCGGCTGCACCGAATACGACTTCTGCGGCACTCCGCCGAGCGACAAGCTCAAGGACACCTCGAACCCCTTCCATGGGCTGGGCCTGTTCAAGACCAGCTTCAGCAAGACCGTGACCGACTTCGTCGGCTGCTATGACCAGGTCCTGAGCCCGCTGAAGTACAAAGCGTGGATGACGGCGGGGGAGCGCGTGGCACGCCAGCTCTATACCCGGCGCACGGGCCAGCAGTTCTACTAAATAGCCGACCAAGGACAGTGAGGAGGCCGGAATGAATAACGGAAACGACGGCCACCGCAGGCCGCCCACGGACGGCCTGCCCCGGACCCAACCGATGTCGGCCATGCAGGTGCGTCAGAACGCCGCAGCCAAGCGGATGCTGCGCCGGCTGGTCCAGGGCGAAAACCCTCCGACGGCGCCCATGAGCATCGTGGACCGGCTCGCCGGCAGCCCGTACGCCAACCCGATGATCCAGGTCGGCGGGGTGGACGCCGCAGCCCGCAAGACCATCGACTTTGCCCTGAAGCTGGCCGAATCCATGTTCCGGTACGGGGCGGGCGCCCTCGAAGTTGAGACCAGCATCATCGCGATCACCGCTGCGCTGGGGCTCAAGAACATCGAGGTGGACATCACCAACCAGTCGGTGGCCATCAACTATGCCCCGAAGGACCAGACGCCCATCTCGCTGCTGCGCGTCGTCCGGTCCTGGACCAACAACTATGCGGGCCTCTCGCAAGTGCACCAGCTGGTGACGGACATCGTGGCCGGCGGCGTCGGCCGCGAGGAAGCCTCGCGCCGGCTGGAGGAGATCACCCGAAGCCCCAAGCCGTTCCCGCGGTGGATGGTCACCGTGGCCTTCGGCGTGTTCTCCGCCGTCTTCGTCGGCGTCCTGGGCGGCGGGCTGGGCGCTTCGCTGGTCGCGTTCCTCTCGAACCTGCTGGTCAGCCTCCTGGCCCGCCAGCTGGGCCGCTGGCGTACCCCGGACTTCTTCATCACCGCCTCGTGTTCGTTCCTGGTGACCATCGTGGCACTGCTGCTGTGGCGCTTTGGCGCCCCGCTGGGGGTGCAAATAGCCCCCGAAATCGTGGTGGTTGGCGGGATCCTGCTGCTCCTGCCGACCGGACGCCTCGTGTCCTCGGTGCAGGATGCGATCAACGGCTTCCCGGTCACGGCCGCCGGCCGGTTCCTGTCCACCATGCTGACCTTCGGGGCGCTCGTGGCCGGCATCGCCGTCGGCTTCGTCGTGGGAGACATGACCGGCATGGACCCGATCGACGTCACCAAAACATTCCCACCCAAGTATGACTTGTGGGTGGTCATCATCTTGATCGCCATTGCGGTGCTGATGATCGGCATCACCGAACAGACCAGTTTGAAGCTGCTGCTGCCGACGGCGGCAGTTGGCATCGTGGGCTATCTGGTCCTGATCGGGGGCGACGCGCTGGGCATCGGCTCCCGCTTCGCCCCGGCTCTCGCCGCGGTGGTGATCGGCCTGCTGGCCCGCGTGGTGGCCCTCCGGATGGGCGCTCCGCAGCTGGTGGTGGCAGTCCCCGCCGCCCTGATCCTGCTCCCCGGACTCACCATATTCCGCTCCATGTATGTATTGACCATCGAGGAATCGGAGATTCTCATGGGCGCCGGCGGGATGCTCAACGCCGGCGCAATCGTGCTCGGCGTCGCTGCCGGGATCGTGCTCGGTGACACCCTGGCGCGGCCCCTGACCCGGAGCCTGGCGAGCAACGAGCGGCGCAGGGCCCGCCGCCGCTAGCTCCCCGCGGCGCCTGGGTGTTGGCTGCCCTGAGGCGCCGGGTTTGAGCGCCGGGCTGAGGCATCGGGTTGAGGCGCCGGGTTTCCCCACTTTTGCGAGGACGCGACGGCGTGCCGGGCCGACACGCCTTCGCGTCCCGGCGTCGTGGTGGCAAAGGTGGGGAGACTCCGCAGCGCCAGCCCCGGCTCGCTCCTGGATCTTGCCGCGTTAGATCTTGCGCCCTTTGGATCTTCCGCTTTAGATCTTCCGCTTTAGATCTTGCGCTGTTAGATCTTGCCTATCGGCAGCTTCTTCTCCGCCTGGAAGTCGTCCTCGACGCGGCCCTTGGCCCAGTAACCCGAGAGGGACACCTGGGCCCGCTCCAGCCCGCGCTGGACGTAGAGAACGTCCCGGAGGCCTTTCATATAGCCCCGTTCGCCGTGGGCAAAGACCTGCACCCGGCCCTCGGGCCATTCGGCGTCTCGGATGGCCGTGACCAGCAGCTCGCTGTCGCCGGCGGGGGAGCCGTCGCGCAGAAGCCAGCGCAGTTCGACGCCGGCCGGGCCGGCGATGGGCTGGATGTCGGCGTCGCTGTCCACCTCGAGGATGGCGAGCCCGCGGGCGTCCCCCGGCAGGGACTCGATGGCGGCAGCGATGGCCGGCAGCGCGGCTTCATCCCCGGCAAACAGGTGCCAGTCAGCCGCCGGATCGGGGTTGTACCCGCCGCCCGGGCCGGTAAAGGTCAGCCGCTCGCCTGGCTGGGCCGAGGCCGCCCAAGGCCCGGCGAGGCCCTCGTCGCCGTGGATCACGAAATCGATGGCCAGCTCCTGGGCTGCGGTGTCCACCCAGCGGACCGTGTAGGTCCGGGTGTGCGGCCACTGACTGCGCGGCATGGTTTCCCGGATGGCCCACAGGTCCAGCGGCTCCGGGTATTCGACACCCGGTTGCGGAAACACGATCTTGACGTACCGGTCCACGTAGTCGTTGTTGACGTACCCGGCGAAGCCAGGCCCGCCGGCGATGATCCGGACCATGTGCGGGGAGAGTTGCTCCTTGCGCAGGACCGTCAGGTCGGTCTGGGGACGCGTGTTCCGGGTGGCCGAAGTTGTGGCGGGGAGGGAGGTCATGAGGCAAGCCTAACCAAAGAACCGTGGCCGGGAGACTCGGCAGAGGCCTGTTACGGCAGCGGCGGCAGCTCCCAGTCGACCGTGCCGTTGCCTTGTTCCTGCAGCAGGGCGTTGGCCCGGCTGAAGGGCCGGGAGCCGAAGAAGCCGCGCGAGGCAGAGAGCGGGCTCGGGTGGGCGCTGGCGATCACGGCAGCAGATCCCAGCAGCGGCCTCACGGACTCAGCGTCCTTCCCCCACAGGATCACCACGAGGGCTGCGCGTCCCGCGGCGGCGTCAGCACCCACACGGGCATCGGCTGCGGGCGCGCGGTCCGCGACGGCCCGGATGGCGGCCGCCGTGACGGCCTCCCAGCCCTTGTTACGGTGCGAGCCGGCAGCGCCGGCCCGGACACTGAGCACCCTGTTGAGCAGCAGTACACCCTGCTCCGCCCAGCGGCTGAGGTCCCCATGGACGCGCGGGGGGAATCCGAGGTCGTCCTGAAGCTCTTTGTAGATGTTCGCCAGGCTGCGGGGGATCGGCCGGGTGGCCCTGTCGACGGCGAACGAGAGCCCCACGGCGTGCCCCGGCGTCGGATAGGGATCCTGGCCCACCACCAGGACCCTGACGGTGGCCAGCGGCTGCCGGAAAGCCCGAAGCAGGTTTGCCGGCGAGGGCAGCACCGCGTGCCCGCCAGCCACCTCACCGGCGAGGAACGTCAGGGCCTCCCGCAACTGCGCTTCCACAGGCGCCAGCGCCTTCGCCCAGTCCGGCGCCACCAGCTCGCCCAGCGGCAGGCGCGCCAGGTCCGCGAAGCTGAGGCGATCGGCGGGTTCAGGTTCCAGTTCGAACAGCGCACCGGAATCAGGCTCGGAATGAAACTCGGGATTGGACACAGCCCCATTCTTCCGCAGACACCGCCCGCGCCAGCACCCGGCCGAATGACAACCCTGTCATTCGGCCGTAGCATGGGAATGGCTTTTTGCCGGATCCAACCAGTTTTTTCGGAATCAACCGGTTTTCGGAATCAACCAGGGAGTGTGTCGTGGCCGAAACAGCGCAAGAGCACGGGCTCGCGGGGGATTTTGCCGAAACCTTCGCTGCCAGCGCAGGCCTGGGCGAGGTATCCGCGGATTCTCCGCTGAGCGCCCGCGACCAGCAGATGCTGGCCCTGGAGCGGCAGTGGTGGAAGTACGCCGGGGCCAAGGAACAGGCCATCCGTGAGCTGTTCGATCTTTCCGCCACGCACTACTACCAGATCCTCAATGCCCTCATCGATACCGAGGAAGCGCTGGCCCACGATCCCATGCTGGTCAAGAGATTGCGTAGACTACGTACATCACGCCAACGTGCCCGCACTGCGCGTCGTCTGGGAACAGATTCGTAAAGTAGCGTCACGCGCAGCCGGATGCGCAGCGTCCTGTTGCGCCGCTTCCGGCCTCGGGCACCCGTCTGAAATCAGCAAGGACGTCGTTTTACCATGACCAAATACGCTCGGGATGAATTTGACCGGGTCCCGGAGACCTCTGCCCGCCAGGGTGTCCACCGGGCCGTCGCAGAATCGCGCCGCCGGAGCCTGGCCCCCATCTTGGCTGCTGGCTGCGTAGCGCTGGCCATAGGCCTTGTGGCGTTCCTGATCCTGCCGAAGCTCGGATTCTCCGCAGGCCAGGCCTCGGCAGTCGGTGAGAACGCCACCGCCGCTCCGTCCGCCACGAGCCCGGCCAGCCCCAGCCCCTCGCCGACGAGCCCGGAACCCACGGCCACCGATCCGGGCGCCACAGATCCCGCGGCAGCGCCGTCGGCGACGCCCAGTATCCCCGCCGCCGGCGTGGACAAGACGCAGCCGGTGACGATTTACAACGGGACCGCCACGGCCGGCCTCGCCGGCAGGGTCGGCGGCACCGTCAGCTCCGACGGCTGGATCTTGGGCCAGACAGGCAACTGGGGCGGCGTCCCGCAGCAGACGTCGGTGATTTTCTACAGCGATGCCGAACAGAAGGGCAACGCGGAGGCGCTCGGAACGCTCCTGGGCATCGACACCCTCGTGGAGTCCACGGAGTTCAACCTGCCCCTCGTCGTGGTCCTTGGCCCCGGCTTCCAGTAGCCATTCCGGTTACGCCTCAATAACTATTAGGCCGTGGCCCTGCCCGCCGCCAACGTTCCTGGGGGACGCTGTGGGTACAGTATCTGCGGATTTCTCTTCGCAGTCCGCGGCGCACATTGAGGTGGGCCGCACGCAAGCTAGCTGAAAGTGTGGACACCATGGCACTGGGAACCGTCAAGTGGTTCAACGCCGAAAAGGGCTACGGCTTCATCACCGTGGACGGTTCCGAGAACGAGGTCTTCGTGCACTGGTCCGCGATCGTCGGCGAGGGCTACCGCGCCCTGGACGAGGGCCAGCGGGTGGAGCTGGAAGTCGGCGAGGGCGAAAAAGGCCCGCAGGCCGAAAGCGTCCGGCCCGCCTAGTGGCACTGGCCGCGCTCAAAAACGCCCCGCGGGACTCCTCAGCACGCCTGAAGGGAGCACGCCTGAAAGGAACACTTCCTGTGGGGCGCGCCCTGGCGGTCGGAACAGCCATGGCACTGGCCCTGACGGGCTGCCTGGGACCTGCCGGCAGCGCCCGCCTGGCCAGCGCCGACGCGAGCGGTGACGGCACTTTGCGCATCGGCCTGATCCTGGACAACACCGGCCGGCAGAACTTCCTGAACGCCCCGCAGCTCGCGGCGGCCAAGCTCGCCATCAAGGAGATCAACGCTGCCGGCGGCCACAAGGGCAAACCGGTGGAGCTCCTGCCGGAAACCATCAGCACGGACACCGCAGCCCAGGCCAAAGCGCTGGTCGCCGCCAAGGCCGACGTCGTGATCGGTCCCACCGACTCCAGCCGTGCCCCTGCCGCCATCGACGTGCTGGCCAACGCCAAGGTAGCGGTCATCTCGCCGGCCAACGCCGCCGGTGCGCTCAGCAACTACAAGAGCGGCGGCTACTATTTCCGCACCGCCGCGGCCGACATCGCCCAGGCGTCCGTCCTGGCCAAGCTGGCCAAGGACGGCGGCGCCAGGACCCTGGCAGTCGTACACGAGGAAGGCGGCTACGGCAAAGACGTCGCCGCAGCCGTTGTCGGTGCGGCGAAGCAGTCCGGAATGGAAGTCCTGGCCGACCCGGAGTTCACGCCCGGCCAGGCGCAGCAGGCTGCCGCCGCCGCGAAGGCCGTAAATCCCGACGCCGTGGTCCTGGTCTCCCGGGACGGCGCGCAGGGTGCCATCGCCGAACTGAACAATGCCGGCCTTGCCGGCAAGAAACTTGTGCTCAGCGACGGGGCGGTCAGCCGCTACGGCACCGGACTGGGGGCGCGGGCCCTCGACGGCGCACGCGGAATCCTGCCCGGCGTGTTCCCCTCCGCCGCCTTCCAGGCGGACCTCGTTGCCGTTGATCCCGGGCTCAAGGACATGGTGTTCGCCGCCGAGACGTACGACGCCGTCATCCTGGCCGCCGTCGCTGCCGCCGCGGCAGAGGACGACGCCGGAACCTCCATCGCGGCGTCCCTCGTCACGGTCTCCGGCGGGGCAGCGCAAGCCGCCCAGCAAGCCAGCCAGCCCGCGAGCAAGACGTGCACGAGCTACAAGGACTGCGTAGATGCCCTCCGGGCAGGCCAGCGCCCGGACTATGACGGCCAATCCGGCCGGATCAACTTTAATTCCCACGGCGACATCACCGAAGCGAACTACATGGTCTACACCTACGGCGAGGACAATCTGGCCACGATGACTGGAACGGAAGCCGCCAGCAGCAGCGGCGGCTGATCGCTCCTAGCGTATTGTGCCCGCGTGGCGGGCCGTTCGGGCCGGCCACTGCTTGCACTCTCCCCGGGGGAGTGCTAATTATTGAGTTAGCACTCCAGCGCACTGACTGCTAACACGACGCCCGGTCCGCCCGGCCGCGGAGTGGGGCAGCCGGTCCAGGAGCTAAAGGAACACCTTGCTGGGGTGAGATCCCGGACCCGGCGGCATACAGAGGCCGCAGGGCAGGGATCGTCCGTCGCGGGCACCACAGCGAAGGTTCATTCTTAACGACTGTCCCGAAAGGACTACTGCCGTTATGGCCAAGATCATTGCATTTGATGAAGAGGCACGCCGCGGTCTTGAGCGGGGCCTGAACATCCTCGCCGACGCCGTCAAGGTCACCCTCGGCCCGCGGGGACGCAACGTCGTCCTCGAAAAGAAGTGGGGCGCCCCCACGATCACCAACGATGGTGTTTCCATCGCCAAGGAGATCGAGCTGGACGATCCTTACGAGAAGATCGGCGCCGAGCTGGTCAAGGAAGTTGCCAAGAAGACGGACGACGTCGCAGGCGACGGCACCACCACGGCAACCGTGCTGGCACAGGCCCTGGTCAAGGAAGGCCTGCGCAACGTCGCGGCCGGTGCTGACCCGCTGTCCCTCAAGCGCGGCATCGAGAAGGCTGTTGAAGCCGTCACGGTCGAGCTCCTGGCCTCCGCCAAGGAAATCGAGACCAAGGAAGAGATCGCCGCCACCGCGTCCATCTCCGCCGGCGACAACGAGATCGGCGCCCTGATCGCCGAAGCCCTCGACAAGGTCGGCAAAGAAGGCGTCATCACCGTCGAAGAGTCCAACACCTTCGGCCTGGAGCTGGAGCTCACCGAAGGCATGCGCTTCGACAAGGGCTACATCTCGGCTTACTTCGTCACCGACGCCGAGCGCCAGGAAACGGTCCTTGAGGATCCGTACATCCTGATCGTCAACTCCAAGATCTCCAACGTCAAGGAACTGGTTGCTGTCCTGGAAAAGGTCATGCAGTCCAGCAAGCCGCTGCTGATCATTGCCGAGGACATCGAGGGCGAGGCCCTGGCCACCCTGATCGTCAACAAGATCCGCGGCACCTTCAAGTCCGTTGCCGTCAAGGCTCCGGGCTTCGGCGACCGCCGCAAGGCCCAGCTGGCCGACATCGCCATCCTCACCGGTGGCCAGGTCATCTCCGAGGAAGTCGGCCTCAAGCTTGAGACCGCCGGACTCGAACTCCTCGGCAAGGCCCGCAAGGTTGTTGTCACCAAGGACGAGACCACCATCGTCGAGGGTGCAGGCGACGCCGACCAGATCGCCGGCCGCGTGTCCCAGATCCGCGCCGAAATTGAGAACTCGGATTCCGACTACGACCGCGAGAAGCTGCAGGAGCGCCTGGCCAAGCTGGCCGGCGGCGTTGCAGTCATCAAGGCCGGCGCGGCAACCGAGGTCGAGCTCAAGGAACGCAAGCACCGCATTGAGGACGCCGTCCGCAACGCAAAGGCTGCTGTCGAAGAGGGCATCGTCGCCGGCGGTGGCGTTGCCCTGATCCAGGCCGGCGCCAAGGCGTTTGCGAACCTGCAGCTCTCCGGCGACGAGGCAACTGGCGCGAACATCGTCCGCGTTGCCATCGACGCCCCGCTGAAGCAGATCGCCTTCAACGCCGGCCTCGAGCCCGGCGTCGTGGTGGACAAGGTCCGCGGCCTGCCCGCAGGCCACGGCCTCAACGCAGCCACCGGCGAGTACGTCGACCTGCTGGCCGCCGGCATCAACGACCCGGTCAAGGTAACCCGCTCTGCCCTGCAGAACGCGGCTTCCATCGCCGGCCTGTTCCTCACCACCGAGGCCGTTGTGGCCGACAAGCCCGAGAAGGCTGGCGCCCAGATGGGCGGCGGCGACGACATGGGCGGCATGGGCGGCATGGGCGGTTTCTAACCCCCCGCTCCAGCCACCACAGGCTGTTCGACGGCGGCGGTCCCACCTTCGGGTGGGGCCGCCGCCGCCGGTTAAGCGCCTTCCCGGCGGACACCGTCCGTGGGCGTCGGCGGGGTCTGGCAGGATAGATCAGTGACGATTACAGCAGCGGCCGACGGTTCGGCCTTAGGAAATCCCGGCCCGGCCGGCTGGGCCTGGTACGTGAACGACGACTGCTGGCGGGCCGGCGGGTGGCCCCACGGCACCAACAACCAGGGCGAATTGATGGCGGTGCTGGACCTGTTCCGGGCAACGGCCCATGTGCCCGGCGAAGACCTGCTGATCCTCTGCGACAGCCAGTACGTCATCAACGCCGTGACCAAGTGGATGCCGGGCTGGAAGCGCAAGGGCTGGCGCAAGGCCGACGGCAAGCCGGTGCTGAACGTGGACCTCCTCAAGGACATCGACCAGGCGCTCGTCGGCCGCAAATACACCTTCGAATGGGTGCGGGGCCATGCGGGGCACGAGCTGAACGAGGCGGCGGACGACCGTGCCCGGGCGGCAGCCACCGCATACCAGCAGGGCGTGGCCGTCCGGCAGGGCCCCGGATTCGGGACAGCGGCAGACGGGACGCCACCGGCCACCACCGCGGACTCCACGGCCGCGCAGGCGCCGCAGGCGACCTTGCAGGCAGCCCCGCAGCAGGCCGTGCGGCCGGCCCGGGCCACGACGCCCTCCGGCCAACAGGAACTCTTTGGCGCGGCAGGCACCTTCGACGAGCCGGACCTGTTCAGCGAACTCGAGGACGAACCGGCCGCGGCCCTGGCGGGGAGCAGCCCCGAAGCCGTGGTCGAGTCGCTCGAGCGGGAACTGCTCCAGCCGGAAACCCGGGCAGACCTGGGACGCACGGCAGTCCTGCTCCACCCCGACTTCACCGAAATCGGCAGCTCCGGACGCCTCTGGACCCGCGACGCCATGATGATGGCGCTGGAGGACAACCCGGGCGGACCCGTGGAACTGGAACTCCTGGGCGCGGACCGGCTGGGTGAAAAGACCGTGCTCCTGACCTACCGCAGCCACACGCGCGAGGGATCGGCCCTGCGCAGCTCCCTGTGGGTCCTTGAAGGCGCGCAATGGCGGCTCCGCTTCCATCAGGGCACACCCGAGGCCTGAGAGCCGAGGCCTGACACCCAGGGGAGGAGACCCAGGGAGGAGAACCAGGCCGTGGCCCGCTCGAAGCCCGTGGGACCCTCATGGGGCCTCTGAGACTTATGTGAAGCGGTGCGCGTTGCCCAGTTCCGCCTGGGCGTAGGTGGCCGCCGCGGAATTCAGCGCGAGGTTGATCGACGCCAGGGAGGCCTCCACCCTGGCCTGGGTCAGTGTCCACTCGGCCACCAGGTTCTGGAAGTTCGTCGCCGCGGAGCCGCGCCAGCTGCCCTGAAGCTCGTCCAGCCCACGCTTCATGGCGTGGACGTCCGCGCTGATCCGTTCCACCGTGGCCTGCACGTTCGCGGATTTCAGCTGGAGGAGTTCCGTGTCGACGGAGATGATGCTCATGGCAATGCCCTCTCGAACGTTCGGGGAGGCGGCCACGGCCCGGCGGAGCACGGTGAATGCCAGCGACGAGAGTCGGCGGCAGGAACCCGGAGGGAGCGACGGCCTCATCCGGATTTTCCGGACACCCCGAGCGTAGGCGGACAGCGCCCGGCCCGGACACCGCCGTCGGGTCCTATGTGGACAAGTCTGCCGGGGACAGTTCGTTGGCGTCCTCGTCAAGGAACGGGATACTGACCACCAAGGTGGCCCCGCCCCCGTCAGTCTGCCCGACCCGTACGGACCCGGCATGCGAGCCGACAATGGCCGCCACGATCGCCAGGCCAAGTCCGCTGCCGCCGGTTTCACGGGTACGCGAGGTGTCCGCCCGGTAGAAGCGCTCGAAGATCCGGGCCGCCTCTTCCTCCGGGACGCCCGGACCGTGGTCCCGGACCTCGATCACGGACTGCCGGGCTCCGTCCGGGGCCGTCCGGACCCCGACGCCTATTTCGATCGGGGTTCCCTCGGGCGTGTAGCGCAGGGCATTGCCCACGAGGTTGCTGACCACCTGGCGCAGCTTGGCTTCATCGCCGAGCACAGGGGCGGCTGCCGGGCCCGCCCCGTCAAGACCGGTGAGGGTGATGGCGCGCTTTCGGTCGGTGGCCTGCGTGTCCACCACAGCGTCGTTGGCCAGCAGCAGCAGATCCGCCGGTTTCTGCTGCAGCGGGCGCTGCTCATCGATCCTGGCCAGCAGCAGCAGGTCTTCCACCATGGCTCCCATGCGCTTGGCTTCGCTCTCGATCCGCCCCATGGCCGTGGCCACGTCCTCCGGGGTGGACAGCGCTCCATGCCGGTACAGCTCGGAGAATCCCCGGATGGTCACCAGCGGGGTACGCAGTTCGTGCGAGGCGTCCGCGGCGAAGCGGCGCATGCGTTCCTCGGACGCCATCCGGGCGGCGAACGCTGCCTCAATGTGCGCCAGCATGGCATTGAGCGAGCTTCCCAGCCTCCCCACTTCGGTGTTGGGGTTTTCGATTTCCACGCGTCTGGAGAGGTCTCCGGCGGCGATCGCGGCGGCCGTCTTCTCCACCCGGGCCAGCGGCCGGAAGGACCGCGAGACGGTCCACGTGGCGATGAAGAATGCCAGCACGAGGGTCAGCAGGCCCACCCCGACGACCACCAGGGCGGCATGTTCCATGACGGAATCGACGGGGCCCAGCGGCAGCCCGATGATGACGACCGCACTGCGCTGGTTGTTGTCCACGACGCTTAGGGCCACAACCCTCCAGTTGCCGCCTTCGGTCCCGCGGACCTGGAAAGGTATCTGCTGGCGTTCCCGGGCCTCCACCGCGGAAAAGGTGTTAATGGCGGGATGGGAGTCCTTGTCGCCACCGAACGGAATGGGCGGCAGGCCCGGGTTGAAGAGCATCAGTGAGTAGTCGGTGGGAACGGTGGAGCTGGTCTCCTGCAACTGGCTGAAGGACTGCTGCTGGCGCACGGATTCGACGGCGGCCCGGAGCTTGTCATCCACCTGGCCCTGCAGGAAGCTGTGCAGCAGCGTCAGCGTGCCCGCGCCCGTGGCCGTGAGCGCCACCAGCATCAGCGCCATCATGATGGCCACGAGCTGCGAGCGCAGCGAAGCCGATTTCCAGCGGTGCAGCAAGGTCAGCGCTTCTCGGCAGTCCGCAGAACGTAGCCGACGCCGCGCTTGGTCTGGATCAGTGCAGGAGCATCCGGGTCGATGTCCACCTTGCGGCGCAGGTAGGAGATGTAGGACTCCACAATCGAGGCGTCGCCGTTGAAGTCGTATTCCCACACGTGGTCAAGGATCTGGGCCTTGGACAGGACCCGGTTCGGGTTCAGCATCAGGTAGCGCAGGAGCTTGAACTCAGTGGGGGACAGCTCGATCACGGTTCCGCCGCGGCGGACCTCGTGGGCGTCGTCGTCGAGCTGGAGGTCATCGACCCGGATCACGGCGTCGTCGTCGACCTGGGGCTGCGTGCGCCGAAGTACCGCGCGGATGCGGGCCACCACCTCGTCGAGGCTGAAGGGTTTGGTGACGTAGTCGTCCCCGCCCACCGTCAGGCCGGTGACTTTGTCCTCGGTGTCGTCCTTGGCCGTGAGGAACAGGACAGGGAAGTGTTTGCCGGCGGCGCGCAGGCGGCGGGTGACCGTGAAGCCGTCCATGTCCGGCAGCATGACGTCCAGCACGGCCAAATCGGGGGAGTGCTCCTCGGCAGCAGCCAGCGCCTCGCGTCCGCTGCCGGCCGAGACGACCTCGAAACCGGCGAAGCGCAGGGACGTTGAAAGCAGTTCGCGGATGTTGGGTTCATCATCGACGACGAGCAGCTTGGCTTCGGGACCGTTCTTCTTCATGTTCCCATGATGCTCCCAGACTCTGGGAGTTTTCTGAATGAAATATGTGTGTTGAATGGGCCGTACCCGCCCGAATAGGGCCTAGCCGACGGTGCCGACGTCCTTGGCATCCATGATCCGGTAGGCGTAGCCCTGCTCGGCGAGGAAACGCTGCCGCTTCGCGGCGAAGTCCTGGTCCAGGGTGTCCCGGGCCACCAGCGAGTAGAACCGGGCGGCGCGGCCATCCTTCTTGGGGCGCAGCAGCCGGCCCAGGCGCTGGGCCTCCTCCTGGCGGGAACCGAACGAACCGGAGACCTGGATCGCGACCGAGGCCTCGGGCAGGTCGATCGAGAAGTTGGCCACCTTGGACACCACCAGGGTGTGCACCTCGCCGGCGCGGAAGGCGTCGAAGAGCCGCTGGCGTTCCTTGACCGAGGTGTCACCCTTGATCACGGGCGCGTTGAGGCGCTCGCCGATCTCGTCGAGCTGGTCGATGTACTGACCGATCACCAGCAGCTGCTCTCCGGCGTGTTCGGCGACGAGTTCCTCCACCACCCGGGTCTTTGTCTCGGACGTGGCGCACAGGCGGTACTTGTCCGCGTCCTCGGCCATGGCGTAGGCCACGCGTTCGTCGCGCGGCAGATCCACCCGGACCTCCACGCAATCGGCGGGCGCAATGTAGCCCTGGCTCTCAATGTCCTTCCACGGCGCGTCGTAGCGTTTCGGACCGATCAGGCTGAAGACCTCGCCCTCCCGGCCGTCCTCCCGCACCAACGTGGCCGTGAGCCCCAGCCGGCGCCGGGCCTGCAGGTCAGCCGTCATCCGGAAGATCGGCGCCGGCAGCAGGTGGACCTCGTCGTAGATGATCAGCCCCCAGTCGTTGCCGTCCACGAGCTCCAGGTGCGGGTACAGGCCGCCGCGCTTGGTGGTCAGCACCTGGTAGGTGGCGATCGTGACCGGACGGACTTCCTTGACGGAGCCCGAGTACTCGCCGATCTCCTCCTCGGTCAGCGACGTGCGCTTGAGCAGCTCGTCCTTCCACTGCCGCGCGGCGACGGTGTTGGTCACCAGGATCAGCGTGGTCGTGGAGCTGGTGGCCATGGCGGCCGCGCCCACCAGCGTCTTGCCGGCGCCACAGGGAAGGACGACGACGCCGCTGCCGCCGGCCCAGAAGTTCTCCGCGGCCAGTTGCTGGTAGGGGCGGAGCTTCCAGCCGGTCTCGTTGAGCATGATGGGGTGCGGCGTACCGTCCAAGTACCCGGCCAGGTCCTCGGCCGGCCAGCCGATCTTGAGCAGCAGCTGTTTGAGCTGGCCGCGCTGGGAGGAATGCACCACCACGGTCTCGCCGTCGATCCGCGGCCCGAGAAGCGGGGCGATCTTCTTGGCACGGCTGACTTCCTCCAGCACCGGGTAGTCGGACGTGCGCATGACCAGGCCGTGCTGCGGATCCTTCTCCAGCCGGAGCCGGCCGTACCGGGACATGGTCTCTTCGACGTCGATCAGCAGCGAGTGCGGCACGGGAAAACGGGAGTACTTGAGCAGGGTGTCCAGCACCTTCTCCGCATCCAGCCCGGCTGCCCGGGCGTTCCACAGGCCCAGCGGCGTCAACCGGTAGCTGTGCACATGCTCCGGGGCCCGTTCCAGCTCGGCGAACGCCGCGATGGCGTGCCGTGCCTCCGTTGCGAGTTCGTGGTCGACCTCCAGCAGGATGGTTTTGTCACTTTGGACGATCAGGGGCCCGTCATTCACTGGAGCATTTCCTCTGTGGCTTCTACGTCGATAATCCGGTGGATGGACAGGACCCGCTCGATCTCCTTGTCCGGATCGAACACCCGCACACGCCCGCCATTCACAGCTACCGGAACAACAGTCTCGCGGCTGGCATTCCCCATGCCGTCCACGACGTTCATGATCACCCGCTGCCTGAGGCGGATCGCTTTCAGCAGGGTCTCGAGCCCCAGCTGTGTCGCTTCCTCGCTGCCCGGGGCAGCCGGCGTCGGTTGGGCGCCGGCGGAGCCGGGTGCCCGGGACCCGTCACCGCGCAGCACGGCCAGCTGGGCGTCGATGTCGGCCTCCGGCGGTGCGGTCCGCGGGGCCGTGTAGACCGGCCGGCCGCCGCCGGGAACCGAGGTGCTGCGGCGCAGCCGGATGACGCCGGATCCTGCTTCCTCCAGGACGGGGGCGAGGCCCAGGCCCTTGAGAACCTGGGCGGCTTCCCGGGGCGCGGCGTGTGAGATGACCACGGTGGGCGCGATGCGCACCAACCCGAGTCCGGCGGCCGCCGGGGCGTTGAGCAACTCCAGAAGGGGAGCCTCGTCCTCGCTTTGGATGAAACTGGCGGCAGCCCCCACCCGGAGCCGGGAGTGGCGTGCGGCAGTGTCCTCGATCAAGTATTGGAGAGGCTGCGGGATGGCCGTGGCCGAATGCTGGCGCAGGAAGTCCAGCATCGCCGCGGCGTCCTGACCGGCGTCGAGGGCCCGGCGGACCGAGGCGACGGAGAATCGGTAGATAGTGGCCGGTCCCTGTCCCTCGGCCGCGGCCATGGTGAGGAGCTGTTCGCTCAGTTCGGGGTCGAGGTAGCCCGGCGCCACCGCTGTCAGGTCCGCCTGCAGCAGCACGTGCTGCAGCGCCGCCGGCAGGTGTTCGCCCAGGATTCCCAAGGCATCATCCGGCCGTTCGGCGGCGATTGCGGAACCCAGCTGGCTGAGCGCCCCGGAGCCGATCAGGCCGAGCATCTCGGCCTCCGTGAGGATGCCGCGGATCAGCGAGCTGAAACGCCGGGCCATCCGGGGCTGCGCCCACTCGGCACGTTCCAGCACGGCGGCGGCATTGAGGACTGGAGCCTGCCCATCGGGCGCCGCTGCCTCCAGGGTGAGTTCGTTCAGGATCTCCAGGACACGTTTGCGGACCACCGGGGCGTCGGGCCGCTGCGCCTCGGCGGAGAGCGCATTGATGGTGGTCCCGGCCGCGCCCCGGTGTCCGGCGCCCGGGGCGGCGGCATTCACGGGCTGGCCCACGAGGGAGGGCGCCCGCTCGCTGGCCAGCCAGGCATTGACCAGCCAGAGCCACTGTTCCTGCCGGGGCAGCGCCAGCCACTCCAGCTGGGGCGGCTGCACCCACGCGGAGCTGTCGACGTCCAGCCGCAGCAGGCCGGCCATGGCGCAAAGCTCCGCGAGTACGCCGGCCGGGTGCACCTCGATCCGCAGGGAATCCGCCAGCCGCTTCATCTCCCGGACCCCGACGCCGCCGCTGCGCAGCGTCGCCAGGGGCTGTTCACGCACCGTGTAGAGCACCTCGCCCACGAGCCGCAGCGTCTCGGCGATGGCGCCCAACGCGGCGTTCCGGCGCAGCCCTGCGCTTGTCTGGCCAAGCTGGGGGACCGGTGGCACCAGGGAAAAATCTTCGATGACAAAGCCGCCACGCAGGGACACTCCCACGCTGTGCGGCAGTTCGACGTGGGCGGCGTCCAGGGGCACCAGCAGCCCCCGCGCCAGGAGCCAGTCCACCGGGCCGACGTCGGCGCTTTCGTGGAGCACGGAAGCGCGGCGTTGCGCCTGGGGAACGGCGCCCATGGCCCAGTTTCCGAACCGGGCCAGGAGGGCGGCGGTCCGCTCCGGCGCGGTGGTCAGGATCTGGTGGAGCGATTCCGGTGTAGCCGTCCAATGCTGCAGCGACAAGGCCGCTTCCATCGGTGTGGTGGCGGGGGAAACGGACTCCCCGCCACGGTGCAGCTCGCCGACCAGCTGCACGACGCGCTGCGCAAAGGCCGGCTGGAGCCGCACGAGCTCGGTGTAGCTGCGGCCCAGCCCTGCGGGATAGATCCCGATCACATCCTTGAGGCTGCCGACCGGAAGGTAGTGCCGCTGCTTGGCTCCGGCGGGAGTCACCCCGTGCGGCGGATCGGCACGGTGGACGAGGGCCAGTTCCTGCAGGGAATGGAGCAGGCGGTCTATGGCGGCCACCGACGCGCCATTGATCAGTTTCTTCAGCATCGGCGCCGACGCGCTGTGTCCGGTATCGGCGTTGGTGCACAGGTGCAGGGTTTCCAAGACCTGCATTTGCGGGCGGTTGAGCCGCTCGAGGGCCCGCTGCACGCTGACGCGGCCGCTGGCCCGGGCGGCGAGGGCGGCGAAGTCCGGGACGCCGGGAGAAATCAGGTCCGGCCGCGCGGAGAACAAGGCCCGCAACGATTCGTCGCTTCGTGCCTGAAGTTCCTTGCTGAGCGCGCGGATGAGGGACATCGCTCCAACGTTACCTTTCGCCGGGCCTGCGCGGGTGGCGCCGGGCCACCACCGCATCCATAACCAGTGCGAGCATGAGCAGGAATGCCACCGGGAGCCCGTAAAGGGCCGTGGAGGTAATCCAGGCCGGCGCCACGACATTGTTGAAGGCCATGACCATGACGGCGCCGACGGCAAGGAGGGACAGCACAGCAAGGGTGGCCGCAGCGATCATGAAGGGCCGCCGGTAACGCATCAGTGTCATGTGGGCAACGCTAACAGTCCGGCATCCCCCGCGCCTCAAGCCACTAAATTGAACTTGGCAGGATAACCTTGGAGGTACAGACCAACACGGTCCGGGCAGTCACACCCTGAACCCGCGTAACCATGCGGATGCGGTGACCGCCGGCCGTGTCCCCGCAGAACGAAGAAGGTTGATTACGTGCCTACCGGCAAGGTCAAGTGGTATGACAAGGAAAAAGGCTTCGGATTCCTCGCTGGCGAGGACGGCCAGGAAGTCTTCCTGCCCAAGTCCGCCCTGCCCGAGGGTGTCAGTGAGCTCAAGGCCGGAACGCGCGTCGAATTTGGTGTAGCCGACGGGCGTAAGGGTGCCCAGGCCCTGGGCCTGCGCGTGCTGGACAAGACTCCGTCCATCGCCAAGGCGAAGCGGCCCAGCGCCAGGGACCTTGCCCCGCTGGTGCAGGACCTCGTCACCGTGCTGGACAACCTGTCCGGGACCCTGTCCGCGGGCAAGTACCCGGAAGGCAACAAGGGCAAGGCGATCGCAGCGGCCCTCCGTAAGGTTGCCGACGAGCTGGACGTATAGGGCTCTTGATGACTCAGGAACCTGACCAGTTGCCGGCCGCCGGCTCCTCGGTGCCTGCCGGATCCAAGGGAACCGGCTCCAAACACGGAACCCGCCCGCGCGCCGGCGTTCCCGTCTGGCGCACCGGCAAGCCTGACGCCTTCCTGGCCGCCGCCGTCGACGTCGCCCGCACCGCTGTGGAAGGCATCGCCCCCGCCGAGCAGATCGGCGAGCACATCGGTGCCCGCAGCGAGGGCGACCGCCTGGTGACCCACCTCTTCGAATCCAAGCTTCCCGGCTATCTGGGCTGGCAGTGGTACGCGGTGCTGACCCGCAACTCGCGCTCCAAGGTGGTCACGGTGGACGAACTGGGCCTGCTGCCCTCGGAGGACGCCATCCTCGCGCCGGCCTGGGTTCCGTGGGCCGAGCGGGTCCGCCCGGAAGACGCGCAGGCTGACGAGGCCGCCGACGAGGCGGCCGGCACCGAAACGCCGTCGCAAGCGCCCGACGCCGACGCCGAGCAGGACGCCGCTGACGCCGACGGCGAGCAGGACGCCGCTGACGCCGACGGCGAGCAGGACGCCGCTGACGACGACGCCGAGCAGACCGCTGACGAGCCGACCGCTGACCGGCAGGATGCCGATCAGCACGACGCCGACGATGAGCGGGAACGCTTCGCGGAGGCCGACTAACGGTTGGAAGCGTCCGGGAGCGTGTTTAGGGAGGGCTGGACCTGATGTCCATGTTCAAGTCCCTGCACATCCTGAACTACCGGATCTGGTTCATCGGCGCACTCGTCTCCAACATCGGTACCTGGATGCAGCGCACCGCCCAGGACTGGCTGGTGTTCGCCCACCTGACGGCGCAGGATGCCGGGGCGGTGGGGATCACCATGGCCCTGCAACTGGGCCCGCAGCTCTTCCTGGCACCCGTGGCCGGGCTGCTTGCAGACCGCTTCGACCGCAAGCGGCTCCTGGTGCTGACCCAGTCCGCGATGGCGCTGCTGAGTGCGGGGCTGGGCATCCTGGTGGTGACCGGCGCGGCGCAGCTCTGGCATGTGTACGCCTTCGCCCTGATGCTCGGGGTGGTCTCCGCGCTGGACGCCCCCGTGCGGCAGACCTTCGTCTCGGAATTGGTCCAGGACGACTACCTCTCCAACGCCGTGGCCCTCAACAGTGCGTCCTTCAACGTCGCCCGGATGATCGGCCCCGCCGTCGCGGGCCTGCTCACCGCCGTCGTCGGGCCCGGCTGGGTCTTCCTGATTAACACGCTCACGTTCGTCGCCCTGTTGCTGAGCCTGGCGAACATCCCGGCGGCCTCGCTGCGCCGGCTGCCGCGCGCCCCGGCGGGCAAGGGCAGGATCCGGGAGGGGCTGCGCTATGTCAGGCACCGTCCGGACCTGATCGTGGTGCTCGTGGCCATCTTCATCGTGGGAACCCTGGGGCTGAATTTCGCCCTCTACATCGCGGCCATGGTGGGCACGGAATTCGGCCTCGACGCCGGGGCCTTCGGCCTGATGAATTCGATCATGGCCATCGGCTCCGTGGCGGGGGCGCTGATGTCCGCCGGCCGGGGGAAGCCACGGCTGCGGGTCATCTTCGGGGCGGCCGCTGCCTTCGGCGTGACCTCTGGTATCGCGGCGCTGGCCCCCAGCTATTTCTGGTACGGCGCGGCGCTGGTGCCGGTGGGGCTGTTCGCAATCACCATGATGACCAGCGCCAACGGGTACGTCCAGACCACCACGGACCCCGTCATGCGGGGCCGGGTGATGGCCCTCTACATGGCAATCTTCATGGGCGGAACCCCCATCGGGGCGCCGCTGGTCGGCTGGGTGGCCAACACCGCCGGCCCCCGCTGGTCCATGGGGGTTGCCGCCGGCGCCGGCTTGCTCGCGGCCCTGATCGGGCTGGTGTGGATCATCCGGGCCCAGCACTTGCGGCTCCACTTCAACCGCCGGGCGCGCGGGCTGCGGTACTTCCGCGTCGAAAGCGGAAACGGCGCCGACACGACACCAGGTTCTGGTGCCGCGGCGACGCCGTCGGACGCTGAAGCTACTTCTTGAGTTCTGCCACCACGAAGTCGATGCACTCGAGCAGTGCCGAGACATCGTCCGGCTCGATCGCCACGAAAGTGGCGATGCGCAGCTGGTTGCGGCCCAGCTTGCGGTACGGCTCTGTGTCGACGACGCCGTTGGCGCGGAGCACCTTGGCGATCGCCGAGGCATCGATCGATTCGTCGAAGTCGATCGTGGCGATCACGTTGGAACGGTCCTCGGCCTTGGCCACGAACGGCGTGGCGTAGCTGGACGCCTCGGCCCAGCGGTAGATGCGGCCGGCCGAATCGGCCGTCCGTCCGGCCGCGAAGTCCAGGCCGCCGTTGGCGTTGAGCCACTGCACCTGGGCATCCAGGGTCACCAGGGTGGCCAGGGCGGGCGTGTTGTAGGTCTGGTTCAGCCGGGAGTTATCGATCGCCGTCTGGAGGTCCAGGAAATCGGGAATCCAGCGGTTGCCGGCCTTGATCCGTGCCGCCCGCTCCAGCGCCGCCGGGGAGAACAGGCCCAGCCACAGGCCGCCGTCGGACGCGAAGTTCTTTTGCGGCGCGAAGTAGTACACGTCGGACTCCGCCACGTCCACGTCCAGCCCGCCCGCGGCGGAGGTCGCGTCCACCAGCACCAGCGACCCCTCATCGGCGCCTGCCACGCGGCGGACGGGGGCCGCCACGCCGGTTGAGGTCTCGTTCTGCGGCCACGCGTAAACGTCGACGCCGGCCTCCGCCCGGGCTATGGGGCGTGTGCCGGGTTCGGCCTTGATGATGGAGGACTCGGCAAGGAACGGTGCCTTGTTGGTCGCCGAGGCAAACTTCGAGCCGAACTCGCCGAAGGAGAGGTGCTGCGCCTTGTCCTCCACGAGCCCAAAGCTGGCGATGTCCCAGAATGCAGTGGATCCGCCCACGCCCAGGATCACTTCGTAGCCCTCGGGCGCACGGAAGAATTCGCTCAGGCCGCTGCGCACCGAGCCGACCAGGTTCTTCACGGGTGCCTGGCGGTGCGAGGTCCCCAGCAGCTTCGCCGACGCGGCGAGGGCCTCCATCTGTTCCGGCCTGACCTTGGACGGACCGGCGCCGAACCGGCCGTCCTTGGGCAGGAGGTTGGCGGGGATCGCGATGCTGGTGTCGCTCACAGTGGCTCCAATTTTCGGCTGGTTCGTAGCGTGGCTGGAAGGTGGCCCGGTAGGGGATGGCTACAACGGCCCCCCTGTTTATTCTGCCTGTTTCATTCTGCCTGACGGGTACCGGCCACGCGGAAAAGGCCCTGTCACAGTCCGGTCATTGAGACGCCCGGGAACTGCCGGCGCGCGGGCGCTCGGGGGCAGCGCCAGCCCGGACGAAAATTATCCGGAGTAATTCAAAATAGGCTAGGCTGGCATGCGAACGTACGGCGGTTCTTGCCAGGCGCATCCTGCATGCAGCCCGCACGCGGTACGGTGGGAATGACGCACGGACTGCGCTCGAGGAGCTGAGCTGAATGACTGATCTGATCGATACTACGGAGATGTATCTTCGGACCATTCTGGAACTTGAAGAAGAAAACATCGTTGCTCTGCGCGCCCGCATTGCCGAACGGCTCCGCCACTCCGGCCCCACTGTCTCGCAGACCATCGGCCGGATGGAACGCGACGGACTGGTGGTTGTTTCGGGCGACCGGCACCTTGAACTGACCGAAACCGGACGGAAACGCGCCATCGGCGTCATGCGCAAGCACCGCCTCGCCGAACGCCTGCTCGCCGACGTGATCGGACTCGACTGGGCCTATGTCCACGAGGAGGCGTGCCGCTGGGAGCATGTCATGAGTGAGCGGGTTGAGCGGCGAATTTTTGAGATGCTGGACCACCCCACCGTTTCGCCCTACGGAAACCCCATTCCCGGTCTTGCCGATCTTGGCGGCGTGTCCAACGGCGCCCCGGCCGATGGGGCCGTGAACCTGCTGGAGGCCATGGCCGGCTACGGTGCGGGTTCGCGGGTCACGGTCAACCGGCTCGCGGAGCCGATCCAGGTGGAGCCGGAGCTTCTGGCCCAGCTCGACGAGGGTGGAATTCGGCCTGGTGCGCTGGTGTCGCTGGAGCGGGTGGGGGAGTACATCTCGGTCCGCGTTCCCGATATCGAGGGTGCCCTGGAGTTGCCGCCCGAGGTTGCGGCGCACGTCTTTGTAACAGTCGCCTGACCAGCCACAACGCGCCGGTCATGGGACGACCCATGAGTTCTGCACATCTGGGGTTACGGATTTATTACCGGACGGCTTAATCCCCTATAGTTAGTGGCCAGTGCCGATACCAAAGCGTTACCTGATCCGAAGCCGAGCCCTGCCAGCGGATCAGTCGCAGAACCACCTCCTGGCAGGGGCGGGGGAACCACTTTCGGCTGCTGCTTCAGCAGCCTTGGGGTGAAGTCCGTCAGCGGCAAGCAACGTCCATCGAGGGATCCCCAGGGATGCCTCTCTGTCTGGCTGCTTGCAACGGCGGACCGGGTCTTTGAACTCTCTGACCCGAATCCGACAGCTAACTTCGCAGGCTATCCAGAGAGGAACCGTTCTTGACCACCCAGACCGCCAGGGGCCGTCGCCGCGCGACCGGTCCCGCTCCGGAGCCGCGTCCCGCCGTAGAGCATATGGCCGAACGCCCCCGCGACGCGCACCGCGATGAACGCCGGCGGCGGCGCAGCCCGTTCCGTCAGGTAACGGAATTTGCCGCGGCCAGTGGGGTCGGGCAGAAGGCCGGCATCGCACTGGCCGCAACGGGCCTGGTCCTCACTGTGACGGTCCCCGCCACGAGTCCCGTGCTGGCCTCCAATGCTGATGGAACAGGCGCCCTCTCTGCTGCAGTACAGCCGGATGTCACGGCTGCCGCCGCCGCAAAAGTCGATTTCAGCCGAACGGCCGTCACCACGAAGGGTGATCCGGACGGGAAGCTCAAGCAGCTGCTCAGCGCCCAGTCTGTGGGCAGCATCACACGCGCGGCATCGGCCGGCACCCTCGGCGCGCCGCTGGACCAGATGATCACCGCCTCGCCGTTCGGCTACCGTGTCAGCCCCATTACCGGCGGTGCGGGCGAGTTCCACCGCGGCCAGGACTTTGCCGCCCAGTGCGGTACGGCCGTCCACGCGGCCGCCAGCGGCACAGTGACGTTCAGCGGATGGCATCCCTATGGCGGCGGAAACCGGGTCGTCATTGACCACGGCAACGGCCTGGAGACCACGTACAACCACCTGTCCTCGGCCTCGGTCAGGGTCGGCCAGAAGGTATCGCGCGGAGATGTCATCGCCATGAGCGGGACCACGGGCGCCTCCACGGGCTGCCACCTCCACTTTGAAGTGATGGTCAACGGCGACGTCGTTGACCCGCTCGGATGGCTCTAAAAAGATGATGGACCGCTATCGAATCCTTGTGACACGCCGTGATCTGAATGTGACATTGGGTCAAGACTGCTGTAGGGTTTGAAGCACGCCAACTTTTCCGAAGTTGGCGCTCTTGAGTGGATTGCCTAGCTCTGCCACCGCTCAAGGTCCGTTCGCATTACATCGTCTGGCAGGGGCGGGGGAACCAATTTTGGCCTTCGAAAGAAGGCCTAGGGGTTAAGTCGCAAAGCTTCCAAGGAAGCAGCGCGGCCGGGTGACTCCCATCCGAATCCGACAGCTCACCTCGTAGGCATTGGGAGAGGCTACTTTCGTGTCTTCACGCCACAATTCTGCGCGCATGCGCACCGGCGAGGCTCCTTCGAGCTCGCTGGAATCCACATCACGTGCCGCCCTTTCAGGCGCCCGGATGGGATCACGTTCCGCAGGCTCAATCTCTACCGAGTCCGGACAGCATGCAGTTTCCGCTTTTGGCGCGTCTTCGCAGTACACCCTTCGCTAAGTAACCCAATTTCGGGGCGATCCGGCGTACCCCCAAGATGCCGGAGCGTCCTCAGTCCGCGCCCGAAAGCGCGCGGTCCAAGGATCACGAAAGAGAGAACTTAATGACTACTCGTGCAACCGTTGCACGGCACCGAGTCGAGGTCACCAAGACCAACTCGCTGGCTGTTATTGCTAAGGCTGTCGGCGACAACGCCGGTGGCATGGGCCGTCAGGCCGCGGTCATCGCCGCAGCTTCCGGCCTGGTTCTGACCAGCGGAATCGCAGCCAACGCTGCTGAGACCAACGTTCAGCGCGAATCCACCTCCGCTTCGGCCCTGGAAGTCCAGTCCGCCGCTCCGGCCACCATTTCGGCTGCCTCCAGCATCGCGATCTCCTACGAGAAGCCCGCCGTGACCACCACGCCGGCTCCCGTCGTTGAGGCCCCGAAGCCCGTTGTGCAGGTCCAGGACTCCACGGCCTCCCGCGCCGGCGGCACCGAGCTTGGCGTCAGCGGCGGCGTCGCTGCCCAGGCTCCGGCCGGCATCGGCAGCGGAGCTGGCGCGACCATCGCCGCTGCTGCCTACGCACAGATCGGCGTTTCGCAGGACTGCACCGCCCTCGCCACCAACGCCCTGGCCGCGGCCGGCATCCACTACCACGGCTGGCCGGCAGGTTACCTGTCCCTGGGCCGCACCGTGAGCGCCGCCGAGGCACGCCCGGGCGACCTCGCCTACTACCAGAACGGCGGCGTGGGCATGGCCCACATCGCGGTTTACGTCGGCAACGGCATGGCAGTCCACGGCGGCTGGAACGGCGGCACCACCGCGCTGTACAGCGTGAACGTCGGCTCCGGCCCGGTCTTCATCCGCGTCGGCGGCTAAGCCACAGCACTCCAGCATTTCGAAAGACCCCCGCCCTTTGGCGGGGGTCTTTTGCGTGACCGCGCCATGAACTTTGCGCGCGCACGGCCGCGCCGGTGAAAAAATATTCGGTGATCCGGCACCTGAGTGTTTACTCTTGTGTTGTCGATCCATAGCCCGACCATGCAGAGGGCAGCCGGCCCTCGTGCCGCTGGCGGGTGCGGCCGTGAAGAGGTATGCGGATGCGCACTCTCGTTCTGAATGCTGGATATGAACCACTGGCGGTAATCACCTTCCGCCGGGCGCTCGTCCTTGTCCTGACCGGAAAGGCCAGCGTTGTGGCGGAAGGGGACGACCCCGTCGTCGGCCCCCAGGACATCCTGGGCCGCCCGTCCGTGATCCTGCTGAACCGCTACATCCGTCCGAGGTACAACACCATGACGGCGGTGAGCCGCCGCGGGGTGCTCCGCCGGGATGCCCACCGCTGCGCCTACTGCGGCAAGGCGGCGCACACGATCGACCACGTCCAGCCCAAGTCCCGGGGTGGCGCCGATTCCTGGGAGAACCTGGTGGCGGCCTGCCTGCGCTGCAACAACGCCAAGAGCGACCACACTCCGGCGGAGATGGGCTGGAAGATCGGGTTTGTTCCGGGCCCCCCGAAGGGCGCGATCTGGCAGATCAAGGAACTCGAGAAGCCGACGCCCGCCTGGGATCCCTTCCTGCTGCCGGAATCGGCCGCCTGACCTCTGGGCTGGCGCGGGCCGTGCCTGATCTGCCCGTAGCCGGCGCCGCGCTAGGCTGAGCCGGTGGAGTTCGATGCCATCATTCTCGCCGGGGGGAGGTCCTCCCGCCTGGGCGGCGTGCCCAAATCCCGGCTGGTGTACGACGGCGCCACCCTCCTCGAGCGGTCACTGGGCGCCGCGGGCGGGGCGGGGCGCGCCGTCGTCGTCGGGCCGGACCCGGGGAACCTGCCCGACGGCGTCCTGACCTGCCGGGAGGAGCCGCCCTTCGCCGGGCCGGCCGCTGCCATCGCCGCGGGCCTGGACGCGCTGGCCTCGGGCCATTCCGTCGGGCGTGGGGACGCTGCTCCGGCGCCGTTTACCCTGGTCCTTGCCTGTGACATGCCAAGGTCCTCCGCTGCCGTCCGGGTCCTGGCCGAATCGCTGGAGGCCTCCCTGGCGGCCGCGCCGGAACCGGGCCGCGGTGACGGGGTCATGGCCGTCTCCCAGGACGGCCGGAAGCAGCCGCTCGCGGGTTTTTATGGCACGGCCGCGCTACAACGAAGTGTTACGGAGGCCCGGCAGCGGGGCGGCCTGGAAAACGCGTCGGCCTTCTCCCTTCTTGCTAGGCTGGACGTACGGGAAGTCCGCGTTCCCCCGGGGTCCACGGACGATGTTGATACCTGGGATGATGCGTCCGCATTGGGGGTATCGGACACGATTCCAGGCCTCGGTCCGGGCCGCGGCACGGAACTCCCCAGCTGAACTCGACCATGGAGGCAAACGGTGAAAAGCCAGGATGAAACGCTGGAAGACTGGTGCCGTGCCCTGCTCCAGGCCTTGGAGCTGGAAGACGTTGAGATTGACGTGAACGAGGTCCTCTCCCTGGCAGGGGTGGCCGCCCACTCGATAGTGCGCCCGGCCGCGCCGCTGACCACATTCATTGCCGGCTACGCCGCGGGCCTGGCCTCCGGCTCCGGACAGGCGACGGACTCCATGTCCATGCAGGACGCCATGGCCGTAGCGCGCCGGCTCGCCAAGGACTACGCGGCCGCCGAAGCACCCGGGGCATGACGGCTGCGGCTGCGGACGACGCCGGACCGGCCGTCCATGGCGGGAACGTCCCCGAAGGCGGCCGCACGGACCCCCTCACGGACTCGGACGCCCTCACGGAGACCCCAGCAGGGCCGGACGCGAACCGCGACGCAGTAGACGAGGACACGGTAGACGAGGACGCAGTAGGGCCGGACGCGAACCAGGACGCTGCGGACGCGCCGCACCGGCATCTGGCCCACACGTGGCAGGAGGCCCGGCAGCTCGCCTTCGACTGTGCCACGCCCATCCCGGCCGCCCCCGTCCCGCTCCGGGAGGCGCTGGGCCGCACCCTGGCCGCTGACGTGCTGGCCCTGCAGGACATGCCGCACTATGCCTCCTCCGCCATGGACGGCTGGGCCGTCAACGGCGGTGGTCCCTGGATCCTGGCCGAACCCGACCAGCGGCTGGCCCCGCACCAGGCAAGCCCGATCGCCACCGGCGGCCTCATCCCTGGCGGTGCCAAGGCCGTGCTGCGCAGCGAAAGCGGCATCATCGACGCCGATGAGGACGGCCTGCCCGTGCTGAAACTCGGCGGCACCGCGAAGCCGGGGGACCCGCGCAACGGCGACCACATCAGGAAAGCCGGAGAAGAAGCCGCCGCCGGTGACGTCCTGGTCAAGAGCGGCGCGGTCCTGAATCCCGCCCACCTGGCCCTCGCCGCCCTGGCCGGACACGACGCGCTTCCGGTGCTTGGCAAGGCCGTGGTGCGACTGGTCTTCACCGGTTCCGAGGTGGTGCAATCCGGGAGGCCGGCGCCGGGGGAAGTCCGCGACACGTTCGGACCCCAGCTGGCAGCCGTGGTAGGAATGCTCGGCGGGATCTGCACCGAAGAAGTGAAGGTCGGCGATTCCTACGCAGAATGGCTCGCCGCCCTCGAGGACAGCAATCCTGCCGGTGAAAGCCTGCCAGCCGACGTCGTCATCACCACCGGCGGCACGGGACGCTCCGGAACGGACCACCTCAGGCGTTCGGTCGCCGAGCTGGGCGGACGCCTGCTGATCGACGGGATCGCGATGCGGCCGGGGCACCCGGCCGTGCTGGCCGAACTGCCGGACGGCCGATATATCCTCGGCCTGCCGGGAAACCCGCTCGCGGCCATGATGGCGCTGTCCACGATCGGAGCCCCGCTCCTCGCGGCCCTGGGGCACGGTTCCCTGCCGCCGCTCAGTGAGGTGCCCTGCGGTTCGACGATTGAGGCCGATCCCGGCCGGACCCGGCTCATGCCCTTCCGGCTGCTCTACGGCATGGCATCCCCGGCGCAGCACACCGGCCCGGGAATGATGCGGGGCCTGGCCGCCGCCGACGGCGTCCTGGTGGTCCCGCCCCATGGTGTGCAGCTGGGCGAGCTGGTCCCCGCGTTCGCGCTCCCGTGGGGTGCGCCGATCCCTGACGCCTCGGCAGCTCCCGTGGCGAAGCCTGCGGCGAAGCGGACCGCCAGGAAGACCGCGGCCAGCGACGGGCCGGTCGACTGGAGCGCCCTCCTGGGCTGAACGCCCTCCGACGCGGGATGCCGACCGCCGGCTGCGCTGGCTTCAGGATCAGGCACTTGCAATGATGGAATCAGCCAAACTCAAATGAATATGTTGCCAAGGAGTACCCGATGGGCCGCGTGACGCAGCGTCGCAAAGTGCACAAAATTGTCCTGGACGGGTCCGCGCACGCCCTCGAATTCCCGGTCCGGCACCGGGAGGACGTCCTCGCCGTCGAGGAACCGCTGGAAATCCGGCTCGGAAACATGTCCTTCTCCGTCACCATGCGAACGCCGGGCAGCGACTTCGACCTCGTCGCGGGGTTCCTGGTCTCCGAAGGAATCATCTGGACACCCGAGCAGCTGGTCTCGCTCAGGTTCTGCGCCGGTGAAGACGCCGACGGGATCCAGACCTTCAACGTCGTGGAGGCCCAACTGCGGCCCGACGTCGTCCTGCCGGAGACCGGCCGAAACGTCTTCACGTCCAGTTCGTGCGGCATTTGCGGGACGGACTCTATCGATGCCGTGCGAAAATCCTCGCACTACAGCCCGGCACACGATCCGTTGACCGTTCCCGTCGAAACGCTCGCGGCCCTCCCGGATGCCCTTCGGTCCGCCCAGGAGGTCTTCGACCTCACCGGCGGGGTGCACGCCGCCGGGCTCTTCAGAATCGCCGACGACGGCTCGGCGGAGTTGTTGTGCCTCCGGGAAGATGTCGGACGGCACAACGCCGTGGACAAGGTAGTGGGCTGGGCCCTCCGCGAAGGCCTGCTCCCGCTCCGGGGCACCGTGCTGCAGGTCTCCGGCAGGGCATCGTTCGAGCTCGTCCAGAAGGCAGCCCTCGCCGGAATCCCGGTCCTCGCCGCAGTCAGCGCACCCTCCAGCCTGGCCGTCGAACTGGCCGAAGCCAGCGGGATGACCCTGGCAGGGTTCAGCCGCCGGACCAGCCTGAACGTCTACGCAGGCCAGCAGCGCGTCGCAGTCCCGGCCCCCGCGGCCAGCTAGCAGCAACACTTGGCCAACGGGTTCCCCGCGGCGTAAGTTTTATCCATCGATTGGAGCCAATCGGACCCCCAACGCTGAAGAGGAACACATTGCACGACGACCGCCGTCTTACGGAAGTCCGGCTGGACCGCTTTCTGCGTGACCGCATTGCCCCCGCCGTTTACCCGCGCAGCGTCCCGCTGACGCTGAGCAGCTGGGACGCGCCGGACGAACCCGTGCTCGTGCTGGAAGCCCTCCGGCACGAGTTCACGCCCCAGGAACACGGAGCGGCCTGGGGCCGGCCATGGAGCACCAAGTGGCTCCGGCTCCGGGGCGAAGTGCCGGACGGCTGGGGAGCCGCGGCCGGCACCTCGGTGGAAGTCCTGGTGGATCTGGGTTTCAGCGCCGACGCCCCGGGCTTCCAGTGCGAAGGCATCGCCTGGCGGTCCGACGGGACCATCATCAAGGCGGTTTCACCGCGAAACCAGTACATCCCGCTCAAGCTCCTGGGCAGCGGCATGGCCGTTGACTTCTATGTCGAAGCCGCGGCCAACCCGGACTTGTCCCAGAACTGGACCTTCGCCGCCACGCCATACGGCGACAAGGCCACCTCGGGCAGCGAGCCCAAGTACCGCCTGGGCAGGATCGCGATCGCCGAACGCAACCAGGCGGCCTGGGAACTCCAGCAGGACATCTTTGCGCTCAGCGGGCTCATGCACGAACTGCCCATGGACCTGCCCCGCCGGCACCAAATCCTGCGGGCGCTCGAATGCATGCTGGACGTCATGGACCCCGACGACGTCGCCGGAACCGCGGACGCCGGGCGGGCCGCCCTGGCCGACGTCCTGTCCCGGCCGGCCTACGCCTCGGCGCACCGGCTCGTGGCCACGGGCCACGCCCACATCGATTCGGCCTGGCTGTGGCCCGTCCGGGAAACCATCCGCAAGTGCGCCCGGACGTTCTCCAACGTGGTGGCGCTGATGGACGAACATCCCGAGTTCATCTTTTCGTGTTCCTCGGCCCAACAGCTTGCGTGGATGAAGGAGTACTACCCGGAGCTGTTCGGGCGCATCCGGGACAAAGTCCGCGCCGGCCAGTTTGTTCCCGTCGGCGGGATGTGGGTCGAATCGGACTCCAACATGCCCGGCGGCGAGGCCATGGCGCGGCAGTTCCTCGAGGGCAAGAGCTTCTTCCTGGACGAATTCGGGGTCGAATGCCAGGAAGCGTGGCTCCCGGACACGTTCGGGTATTCCGCAGCGCTCCCGCAGATCATCAAGGCTGCAGGCAGCCGCTGGTTCCTCACCCAGAAGATCTCGTGGAACCAGGTCAACAGGATGCCGCACCACACCTTCAACTGGGAGGGCATCGACGGCACCCGGGTATTCACCCATTTCCCGCCGGTGGACAGCTACAACTCCGACCTCAGTGCCCGGGACCTGGCGCACGCCGAACGGAACTACCGGGACCACGGCCGCGGGGCCACCTCCCTGGTGCCCTTCGGGTACGGCGACGGCGGCGGCGGCCCTACCCGCGAGATGCTGGCCGCGGCGCAGCGCACGGCGGACCTGGAAGGCTCCCCGAAGGTTCGGATCGGCTCGGCAGCCAGCTTCTTCGAGCAGGCCCAGGCCGAGTATGAGCCCCTGCCAGTCTGGGTGGGGGAGATGTACCTGGAACTGCACCGGGGCACCTACACCAGCCAGGCCAAGACCAAGCTGGGCAACCGGCGCAGCGAGCACCTGCTGAGGGAAGCCGAACTCTGGAGTGCCACGGCGGCCGTGCGCGCCGGGCACAATTACCCTGCCGCGGAGCTCAAGCGACTCTGGCGGCTGGTCCTTCTCCAGCAGTTCCATGACATCCTGCCGGGCAGTTCCATCGCGTGGGTCCACCAGGATGCCGAACGGAACTACGCCGCCGTCGAACGGGGGCTGGAAACCATCATCACGAACGCCGCGGCCGCGGCCCTGGGCCCCGGCAACCGGGAATTCCTCCTCAACGCCGCCCCGCAGGAGCACCAGGGCGTGCCGGCGTTGGGTGCTGCCGAACCCGTCCGGCCCGGGCAGCCGGTGTCGGTCAACGAGGCGGACGGCGGCTACATCCTGGACAACGGCATCATCCGGGCGGTGGTCGATGCCGACGGGCTGCTGGCCTCGCTCATCGATTACACCAGCGGGCGGGAGGCGATCGCTCCCGGGGAGTCCGGCAACCTCCTGGAACTGCACCGGGACACGCCGAATGAATGGGACGCGTGGGACATCGACGCCTTCTACCGCCGGAACGTCGTCCGCCTGGTTGAGGCGCGTTCCGTGACGCTGGAGCGCGACCCCCTGGAGCAAAGCCCGGACGCCGTCGTGGTGGTGGAGCGGATGGCCGGATCCTCGGCCGTGACCCAGCGGATTACGCTGGCCGCGGGCGCAGACTCGCTCGCGATCACCACCCTGGTGGACTGGCAGGAGCGGCAAAAACTGCTCAAGCTCGGCTTCGCCCTGGACGTCCGGGCCGACCGGTCCGCGGCGGAGACGCAGTTCGGCCACGTGTTCCGCCCCACCCACGTCAACACCTCCTGGGAGGCCGCGAAATTCGAGATCTGCGCCCACCGCTGGATCCACGTCGCCGAGCCCGGCTACGGGGTGGCGGTCTCCAACGCGTCCAGCTACGGCCACGACGTGACCCGCAACGTCCGGGAGGACGACGGCGGTACCACCACCACCGTGCGGGTCTCGCTCCTGCGGGCGCCGAAGTTCCCGGATCCCGGCGCCGACCAGGGCAGGCACGAGCTGCACGTCACGATCCGGCCCGGTGCCACGATCGCGGACGCCGTCGAAGAGGGCTACCGCACCAACCTCCCCCCGCGGGTTGCACAAGGTGCCCACGCGGTGGAGCCGCTGGTCACCATGGTCAATCAGGCCATCGTCGTTGAAGCGGTCAAGCTCGCTGAAGACGGCTCCGGAGACGTGATTGTCCGGCTGTACGAATCGCTCGGGGAACGCTCCACCGGCCTTGTGAAGGCCAACTTCCCGGTCCGCGGGATACGCGCAGTGGATCTGTTGGAACGGCCCGTCGATGCGCCGGGAGTGGCTGCCGGTCCCGACTCTGCCGAGCTTACGCTGCGGCCGTTCCAGCTGGTCACGCTGAGGTTCCAGCGCTGAAGTGCAGGGAAAACGCCGTTAAGCAGGCTGAGTGGGAGCGGTCCTTGCGGACCGCTACCACTCATCCCCCCAATGGCGCTTGGACGACTGCCTCTGCTTCGCACGGCTGACTTCCGTACACGAAGCGATTGCCGCTTTCACACATTCATGATTCTTACACGGTCTAATGATTTTGTGAATGGCCTACCCATTGTTCTTGCGCAATGTTGCGCGAGCGTTACCAGTTTTCTTGGCGGCGAGCCCGGAAGCCCAGAACAGTCCCAGGCCCAGGACATACCCCAGGACGGCCGAATAGTTGATGGTTTGCTGCGCGAGGATCCAGTCCTCCGGGGCAAAGGAAGCCGGGAAGCTCAAGGCCGTGGCGATGGCACCCAGGCAGGTCATTACTGCCCCGGCACGCACCAGCCGGGGCAGGGGGCTTCTGGCGGTGGCCAGCAATGCCGGGAGCAGGGCCAGGGAGACGAATGCGGGATACGTGCGGCCGGCCGCGGCGTAGAACGGCGCCAGGGCGGCGTTGTGTCCACCCTTGTCGGTGATGCCCAGCATTCCGACCGAGGACCCGCGGGTGTCCATGAGGAAGAAGATTACCGCCACTGCGGCAGCGCTGAGGGCCAGGGCCCAGCCCCCGGCCGGGCCCGCAATGAGGCGGTAGCCGCGATCATCTGCCAGTCCTTTCGCGACGCGCAGACCGACCAGCAGGACCGCCGCGAACACGAGAAAACGCAGGACCAGGTGGGCAAGGTTCCATCCCCCCAGCGCCGCGTCGATTGCCTCATAAGGGCCGGGGACCGAGAGCAGGCTGCACAGGGTCGCGAGGAACAGGATCCAGAAAACGGTCCTGTTTCGCCCTTGGATCGCATCCGGGACGCGGAGAAGGAGCACCACGGAACATATGATCAGCGTGCCCCACTGGAGGGTTGCAATCATTCCGGGTACTCCCACATGGCTCGCCTGCCCAGCCGAACGACTCTCAGGTCAGGCCAGCTTGCTTCTTAGTCGTCCGCATAGCAAGCGCCTTCGCCAGCCAGATCAAGGAAAGCCCAAGGACCAGGCACAGAACGGCCGAGTAGTTCAGGACGAACCGCATGAATCCAAGTGACGGGGGAATGACCGGGGACAGTAGGCTCAAGGAAATAGCCACGGTACCCAGCGCCAGCAACCCCGCGCTGAACCGCACCAGGGCCGGGAGGCCGCTGCGGAGGGTCCGCACCATCGCCGGAAACAGGGCCAGGGTGATGTACGCCGGATAGAGCCGCCCGGCGGCCCCGTAATACTCCACCAAAGCGGCATTGCGCTCATCCTTGGCGAACACCGCGACCAGCCCTGCCGAGGATCCAGCGGTGTCCATCATGAGGAAGACCGCTACAACCACAGCCGAGGCGGCTGCGGCGACCGCAATGCCGACAGGGCCGGTGATCAGCCGCAGGGCGTCGTCCGCGCTGAATCCCCGGGCCACCCGGAACCCCAGGAAAAAGATGGCGGCGAAAATGACGAAGCGGAGCACGAGATTGGCGACGTTCAAGCCTCCGAGGGCTTGGTCCACGGCTACATAGGGCGCCTCGATGCTGAGCAGGATGGCGAGGGTCATGAGCGCGAAGATGGAGAACAGGGACCGGTTCTGCCCACGGAGGGCGTACGGCAAGCGGGCCAGCGTGACCGTGCAGCACACTGCCAGCGTGGTCCACTGCAGGATCGCGATCATCCGAGGTTCTCCCAAATTTTTTCTGTTTGTGCCTGCTCCTGCTCCTGGCGCCGCAGGGACTTACCGAGCGACTGGAGCCGCTCTCCGGCCAGAGCGCTAAGGTCTCCGTCGGAGAGGGCATCCAAGGCGGCCTGCTTCGCCTCCTGCGTCCAGCCGGCCTCTTCCTCGGTTATCAGGCCCGTGGCGACGAACCCGCCCGTGAATCCTACGCCCGCCGCGCGGGCTGTCGCGACCGCCAGCTCGGGGGACAGTCTGTTGGCGGTGAGCTGGGCCGAGTAATTTTGCGGTGCCACGCCGGTGGCGGCAGAAACCCGGTGACGCAACTCACCGTCGTCGATCGCGTCCACCCAGTTTCGGACGGATGTGGCATGCGGGGCGGGGGACAATGCGGGGGTCATGGAGCTGCCGTGGTCACCATAGCCGCCGTACGCGGGGGAGGAGCGCGAAATGACGGCGCGCAGCAGGTCCATGGTGGCAACCTGGCTGACGAGTTCGGCCGGGGTTGGCGGCTGCGGCGCGGCGGCCAGCTCGGCATAGTGGTCGAAGGACGCCAGTTCCGCCAGCGGACTTAGATCCAGGGCCCGGCTGATGCTGACCAGGGTGGCTTCGGCCACCTTCCCGCGCACCAGCTGCTGGGCAAATGTGGTGCGCTTGATACCGGAAATCCTGCAGATATCGGCCGTGCTCGCCGTCGGAGCAACGCGATGAAGCCAGAGTTGGAACGCCTTTGCGGGTAATGGCATCTATGGCTTCCTGCGGAGTCGATGGGCAGTGTGGGTACTGGCACTCGGTGGGGCAGCGGCGGTCGAGGCGGGAGATGGCGGCGGTGTGGCGCAGCGGGCTGGGATTTTACGTGAGGTCCTAATTCAACTATGCTAAATGGTCGAACCCGCTGGTCCGTACACCCCCCAAGTCCGGACCGGCGGGTTCTTCTATGCCCGGCTGCTTTTCGGCCTGCCGGGACGGGCGGGTTCTGCCCGTCGGGGCGGTCAGTTTGGGCCGCAGTGAGAGGATGAACTAATGACTGCAACCCTTGTTGCCAAGGACCTTTCCGGTGGTCACGATCACCGCACACTCTTCTCAAAGCTGTCCCTGACCGTAGCTCCCGGTGACGTAGTGGGCGTCGTCGGCGCCAACGGTGCCGGCAAGTCCACACTGCTGCGCCTGCTCGCCGGCGTCGACGAACCTCAGGAAGGCACAGTAAGCCTGGCCCCGGCCGACGCCTTCGTGGGCTGGCTGCCGCAGGAACACGAGCGGATTGCCGGCGAAACGGTCGCCGGCTACATCGCCCGGCGCACGGGCTGCGCGCAGGCCACCCTGGAAATGGAGTCCACCGCAGAAGCATTAGGCTCCGGCGCTCCCGGCTCCGACGACGCCTACTCGCTTGCTTTCGACCGCTGGATGGCCTCCGGCGCAGCCGACCTGGAAGACCGCATCCCGCCGGTCCTGGCGGACCTTGGCCTGGACGTGGGGCCCGACGCCGGAATGACCGGCCTGTCCGGCGGCCAGGCGGCCCGCGTGGCGCTCGCCGCGCTGCTGTTGAGCCGCTTCGACGTCGTACTGCTGGACGAGCCCACCAACGACCTGGACCTCAACGGCCTGGCCAAGCTCGAGGCGTTCGTGCAGGGACTGCGCGGCGGCGTCGTCCTGGTCTCCCACGACCGCGAGTTCCTCTCCCGCTGCGTCACCACGATCGTGGAGCTGGACCTGGCGCAGAACTCGGTGGCGGTCTACGACGGCGGCTACGAGGCCTACCTGGAGGAACGCGCCGTCGCCCGCCGGCACGCCCGGGAACGCTACGAGGAGTACGCCAACACCAAGGCCGACCTCGTTTCCCGGACCCGGACCCAGCGCGAATGGAGCTCCCAGGGCGTCCGGAACGCCATGAAGAAGAACCCGGACAATGACAAGATCCGGCGGGCGGCCAGTACCGAGTCCTCCGAAAAGCAGGGCCAGAAGGTCCGGCAGATGGAGTCCCGCATCGCCCGGCTCGAAGAAGTCGAGGAACCGCGCAAGGAATGGCAGCTGCAGTTCAGCATCGGGGCGGCCCCCCGGTCCAGCTCGGTGGTGGCCACCCTGCGCGGCGCCGTCGCGCAGCAGGGCGGGTTCACCCTGGGCCCGGTGAACCTGCAGCTGAACGCGGGCGAACGGATCGGGATCACCGGCCCCAACGGTGCCGGCAAATCCACCCTGCTCCGGCTCCTGCTCGGCGTCCAGCAGCCCGACGCCGGCGATGCCTCCATGGGTGCGTCCGTCGCCATTGGGGAGATCGACCAGGCACGCGGCCTGCTGGCCGGCGATCTGCTGCTGGGGGACGCCGTCGAGGCCGTCCTGACGGAGCAGACCCCGGCGGAAGTGCGCACCCTCCTGGCCAAGTTCGGCCTCAAGGCCGATCACACCAACCGGCCCGTCGACTCCCTGTCTCCGGGGGAGCGGACCCGGGCCGCCCTGGCGCTGCTGCAGGCCCGCGGCGTGAACCTGCTGGTGCTGGACGAACCCACCAACCACCTCGACCTGCCCGCCATTGAGCAGCTCGAGGAAGCCCTCGACAGCTACGACGGCGCGCTGCTGCTGGTCACCCACGACCGCAGGCTGCTCGAAAACGTCCGCCTGGACGCGCGCTGGAACCTCGAAAGCGGCGTCGTCACCGAACTGCACGCCGATGCCCCGAAAGGCAGCACCACATGAGCATGGACCGGGTCGCCTGGAGCTCCCTCTACAACATCACCCGCGCCTCCAGCGGGTCCAAGCCGTTCTCCAAGGAGACGCTGAAGCGGGTCTTCAGCTTCGCCCGCCCGCACCGCGGCAAGCTGATCGCCTTCGTGCTGCTGTCCATTGTGATGGCCTTCCTGGCTGTTGCCACCCCGGTCCTCGCCGGGCAGGTGGTCGACGAGATCATCGCCCATGCCGAGGCCTCAACAGTGATCTGGCTTGCTGTCCTGATCGCCATTGTCGCGGTGGCCGAGGCGGGGCTGGGCCTCGTGACCCGCTGGCTGTCCTCCACCATCGGTGAAGGCGTGATCGTGGACCTGCGCACCAAGGTCTTCGACCACGTCCAGAAAATGCCGATCGCATTCTTCACCAGGACCCGGACCGGGGCCCTGGTCAGCCGGCTGAACAATGACGTCATTGGGGCGCAGTCGGCCTTCGCCGGCACGCTCTCGGGCGTGGTCAGCAATGTCGTGGCCCTGGCACTGACCCTTGCGGTGATGCTCAACAAGTCCTGGCTCGTGACTGTGCTCGCCATGATCCTGCTGCCGATCTTCCTGATCCCGGCCCGCCGAATGGGCTCCAAGCTGGCCGACCTGCGGCGCGAAGCCGCCGAACACAACGCCACCATGGGAACCCAGATGACCGAGCGCTTCTCCGCGCCCGGCGCCACCCTGGTCAAGCTCTTCGGCCGCCCCGACGAGGAATCCCGCGAGTTCGCCTTGCGGGCCGGCCGGGTCCGGGACATCGGTGTCCGCACCGCCATGCTGCAGTTCACCTTTGTCACGGCGCTGACTCTGGTCTCGGCCCTGGCCCTGGCGCTGGTCTACGGCCTGGGCGGCTGGCTCGCGCTGGCCGGGCAGCTGAACGCGGGCGACGTCGTCGTGCTGGCACTGCTGCTCACCCGCCTCTACGCGCCGCTCACGGCACTTTCGAGCGCGAGGGTGGAGGTGATGAGCGCCCTGGTCAGCTTCGAGCGTGTCTTTGAGATCCTGGACCTCAAGCCGCTCATCCAGCAGAAGCCGGACGCCGTAGCCTCCCCGCCCGGTCCGCTCTCGGTGGAGTTCGACGACGTCCGCTTCGCCTACCCCTCGGCGGACAAGGTCTCGCTGGCCTCCCTGGAGGACGTACTGACCCTGGACACCCGCGGCGGCGAGGAAGTGCTGCACGGCATCAGCTTCCGGGTGGAGCCCGGGCAGACGGTGGCCCTGGTCGGCTCTTCCGGCGCGGGCAAGTCCACCATCGCCCAGCTCCTCTCGCGCCTGTACGACGTCGACTCCGGCGCGGTCCGCTTCGGCGGCACCACGCCCGGCACGGACGTGGACGTCCGCGACCTCACGTTCGACTCGATGCGCGCGACCCTCGGCATGGTGACGCAGGACGGCCACCTGTTCCATGAGAGCATCGCCTCCAACCTGCGCCTGGCCCGCCCCGAGGCCACCGACGAGCAGATGTGGGATGCGCTGCGGCGCGCCCGGCTCGAAGACATGATCCGGTCCCTGCCCGAGGGCCTGGACACCGTGGTGGGGGAGCGCGGCTACCGGCTCTCCGGCGGCGAGCGGCAGCGCCTGACGATCGCCCGCCTGCTCATCGCGCAGCCCCGGGTGGTCATCCTCGACGAGGCCACCGCCGCGCTGGACTCCACCAACGAGGCCGCCGTCCAGGAGGCGCTGGGCGCCGCGCTGGAAGGCCGCACCGCCGTCGTGATCGCCCACCGGCTCTCCACAATCCGGGCAGCCGACGCGATCCTGGTGGTGGAGGACGGCTCGATCGTGGAGCGCGGGACACACAAGGAGCTCCTCGCCGCCGAGGGCCGCTACGCGGAGCTGTACCGCACGCAGTTCTCCGAGGCCACCGCGGTTGCCCAGGAAGCCGTGCCCGGGTACTGAGCCGCGGTACCGGGTCGGTGTACTGGGTCGGTCTACTGGGTCGCGGTACCCAGCCGCGCGACCGGGCCCCCGCTACCCGTCCTGGTGGGCTGACGGTTTGGCGGACAGCGCCGGCAGCACATGGTCCGTCAGGAGCGGGGCCAGGTCCCCGGGCAGCTCGGCGGCCAGGTCCAGCCAGCGGATCTCGGCGATTTCCGCCGACGGCCGGGCACTCCACACCCCCGGCGCCGTGAAGACCGTGGCCTCGATCTGGGTGGCAGCCTCGTTGGCGGCGTCCGCCAGCCAGCAGCCCAGCAGGTCCAGCCGGTCCGGGGCCAGCACAATCCCCACTTCCTCCCGGAGCTCACGCGCCGCCGCCTGGGCCGCCGTTTCGCCGGCCTCCGGTTTGCCGCCGGGATGCATGAACTTGTCCGTGCCCCGTTTGCGGACGGTCAGGAGGCGTCCGGAGCGGTCGAAAACGCAGACGGCGGAGACGACAATGCGTGGGTTCATTCGGCACTCCTTTCTTCCGAACAGACGTCTGTCGTCGCGTCTGGTCCTGCTTCTGGTCCTGCTTTCAGCCGATGCAGGACGGACTCAAGCAGCTGGTCCTTGGCGGGCCCGGTGACGTCCCAGCGGTAGCCGCAGTCGTCCGGTCCGAGGACCTGGTAGCTCACGCGGTACGTGTCGGGGTCACACCAGTGCACGTCGTGGTTGGCCTGCCCGGAGAAGCCCATGCGGTGGAAGGGGCGGCCGTCAGGGAAGTACACGTCCAGGACCTCCGGCGTGTCCGCGGACCGCAACAGGTATTCCCGGCTGGCCGGCCCGGTGAACGGCGCGCCGCTGAAAGAGGTCCAGTGCACGGTGCCCTCTTCACGCCACACCAGGCCGCCGTCGTCGAGGTCCGTGAAGCGCACGACGCCGGTGAAGGTTCCGCTGATCCCGGTGCTGCGGTCCAGCAGGGTGCGGTCGACGGACCAGGAGCCACGCAGGTAGGCGCGGAGGTCAAAGTCCGGACCCGTGTCCGGGGTTTCGTCCGGGGCAGGAATGTTCAAGTGCCCTCGATTGGAATCGAACCAACGACACCGGCTTTAGGAGAGCCGTGCTCTATCCACTGAGCTACGAGGGCGGGCGTCCGCGGCCCGGCCCAAGGCCGGTCCGGTCGGACACGGATATAAGCATACAAGGTGAGCGCGCGTACTACGCTCTTGGCATGACCGCAGGAACCACCGAGCTTTCCGCCGGCGCCCTCTACTACCCCGATGTGGCCGCGACCCGGTTTTACGTCGGGGCCCTGGCGAAGCTGAGCGTGCTGCAGTATTTCGTGGCCGAATCGGCGGTGATCGGCGCCTGGGCGGGCGCAGAACCCTACAGCCGTCGCACGGGGTACATCAGCGACCTCGGCGCCGTGTCCTGCGGGGACTTCTCCGGCCGGGACGTCTGCTCGCCGGCGCACCTGCTCATGAACGCGTCGTTTGTGATCCAGGGACTGGGCATGATCGTCGGTGCGCTCCTGCTTGGCTCGGCGCTCATGTGCTGTGCCGCGCGGGCCGGCGTACCCGTCAGGCAGGGCAGCATGCATGGCGGCGTAGAGGGCGGCGTGCACGGCCGGATGCCGGGCAGGGGGCGCTGGGGAACGGGGGTGGTCGCCGCGGGCGCCGCCCGCCTGCTGACCGGCACCGCCGGGGCGGGAACGATCATCGTGGGGCTGGTGCCCGAAGATACGGGATCGGGCTGGCATGTCGCCGGCGCCCTGATGTACTTCGCAGCCGGGGCCCTGGCGCTGCTGGTCCTCGGCTGGCTGTGGCTCAGGCAGACGCCGCTCGGGTGGTTCATCCTGGCCTGCGGCATCGTGTCCTCGGTGGCACTCATCGCAGGCGGCCTGACAGGCATGCTCGTGCCGGAACCAGGCACCCTGGAGCGGCTCATGGGCTACCCCATTACGCTTGGCGTCGCCGCCGCCGGCTTGGTCCTCGCCCAGCGGGTCCAGCACGAACGCACGCTGCGCAAGCGGGCCCGCGCCCAGGTGGGCTGAGAGAGTGCCGATGAAGGAGGCTCGCTAAGCGATTTTCGGGACGTTTTATGGCTTGTAAGCGCCTGATCTTGCATTATCATGGGGTCACTCGCCGGAACATTCCGGTGCGGGCGTGCGGGTTTGCCGTCGGCGCGCGCCATTATGCCGACTTTGCAGTCTTATGGGGACGAATGCCAGATCAGCTTGTCTTGCCGCGCTTGGACGTGGAAAGTGTGACTTCTGCACTAAACGGTGCGGTCTGGACCCGTCAATGGGGAGCCCCGGGGCTCCCCGAGCCGCTGTCCATTGTTGATGCGAGGCCATCCGGGTGCAAGATAACCGGTGTTGAGCTAGGAATTCTCACGACGCTTGCTGCTGGGATTGGCTACGGTATTGCAGCCATGCTGAAAGAGCTTGCGGACGATCCGAATTCAGGATTCAGGTTTCACTTTGAGGAACTCTCTGATCTTGTCGTCGTAACATTCCTGACGTTTTCCCTAGTGCTTCTCGTTGCCCCGCCAGGAGTCCTTTACCGTTTCCAAATCCACGTCAGCGGCTCTGTCAATACTGCCGTGCATGCATTCCTAAGGATGGCTAACTGGCTCGATGTCAGTCCCCGGCCCAAGAAAGCCAAGGAGAGCCCTGTGATAGCCAAGGCAGCCGAGGAAATCGACTGGAAAACTATTCTCTGTCACGGTGACCGCCGGCTAAACCGTGCCCTCTGGGGATCCACGGACCGCCGCCGTCGAATTGCGGTCCGATGACGCTTGAGGCCCTGGCCGGGCCGGACGAGCGGCCGCCCGCGGACCGGTTGCCGGAGATGGCGACCGGCGCTGTCCTGCCGGCGGCGGCGGCTGAGGCCGCGGCAACGGTGGTCGATGGGGTCACGGCGGTCGACGGGGCCTTCTCGAACGGCATTGCCGCCCGCGCCATCGGCGTGCGGATGATCGACGGCGGAATCATCGAGGTCCTGCTGCCTCCGAACGAAGAAATCGAGGGGCCGGAGGCCCGCGTCGCCGGTGAGGCCGTCCGTGCGCTCGCCGCGGGCCGGCGGATGCCGGTGCTCCTGGTGATTACCGGCGTCGTCGGTGTCAGCATTGAGGCGCGGCAGGTCTACAGCGGTTCCATCGCGGCGACGGCCTTCGCCCTGGTGGGCGAGAGCCCCGTGGACCGGGTCATTGCCCACTACCTCCTGCGCTCCAAGAGCGAGACGATCCCGGCGCAGTTCTTCACCTCTGAACCCGCCGCCGTCGAATGGCTAAGGCAGTATGCCCGTGATGAATGACGCGCCGGACCCCAGGCTGCACGCCCTCGTGGAGGGCATTGTGCGGATCGCTGGCGGCGATCTGAGCACCAGGATTCCCCATTCCGGGGCCCGCGACGACGTTGCCGCCGTCATCGCGGGCATCAACCTGATGGCCGATGACCTGCAGACCATCTACCAGGAGCTGGAGGAACGGGTCGAAAGCCGCACTGCCATGCTGCGCGAGGCGCAGGTGGAACTCGAACGCATGGCCTTGACCGACCCCCTGACCCAGCTCGCCAACCGCACGGCCCTGAATTCGGTTCTGAGCCATGCCCTGGCGGAGTCCTCCCGCGGCGAGATGCCGCCGGCGCTCCTGATTCTCGACCTCGATTCCTTCAAGGGCATCAACGACACCCTGGGGCACAGCGCCGGCGACGACGTCCTGCGGGTCATCGCCCGCCGGCTCCAGGACGCCGTCCGCGAGACAGACACGGTGGCCCGCCTCGGCGGCGACGAATTCGCCATTATGCTGCCGAAGTCCAACCTGGTCCGGGCCCGCCGGGTGGCGAACAGGATCCTCGCCGCGCTCAACGAGAGCCTCGACGTCGGGGACCTGAAAATCACGTGCGGGACGAGCATCGGTCTTCGGATTGCAGAACCCGGCCAGAGCGTCGATGACCTGGTCATGGAGGCCGACACCGCCATGTACGCCGCAAAGGCGCAGCCTCACAGCAGCATCAAAGTCTTCGAGCCGGCGCTGTTGTACGCGCGCCGGCTGCAGAGCGTCATGATTACCGAAATGCGCGAAGCCATCCGGCAGGACCAGCTGACCTTGCATTACCAGCCGGTGGTGGACCTGGTCTCGGGTCGAATCGAAGGCGTCGAGGCGCTGGTCCGGTGGAACCACCCCGAGCGCGGCCTCCTCATGCCGGACCAGTTCATTCCCCTCGCCGAGGAAACCGGCATGATTGTGGACCTGGGACACTGGGTGCTGCGCAATTCCGTGCGTCAGTTGCGGGCATGGCAGCAGGAATTGCAGGTGGACAGCACGTTCAACGTCCGCGTCAACATTTCCACCACCGAGCTGCAAAATCTCGAGCTGATCGAACATGTGCGAGACATCCTCAGGGAAACCGGCGTGGATGCATCAAACCTGATCGTGGAGCTGACGGAGTCCATGGCAGTTAATGGAGGGGATGTCGACCAGTATTCGCTCAACGGCCTGCGGCGTCTCGGCGTGCAGCTGGAGATCGATGACTTCGGGACCGGCTATTCGTCCATCAGCTACCTGCGCAAGCTGCCCGTGAACGTGGTCAAGATCGACCGGAGCCTCATCAGCGGCCTGGGCGACGACGAGCAGCAGCGGGACTTCGTGGCCGCCGTGCTGCACCTCATCCACGCCTGCGGCCTCAAGGCGCTGGCCGAGGGGATCGAGACACCGGAGCAGGCCCAGGTGCTCCGTGAGATGGGGTGCGGCAGCGGCCAGGGCTACTACTTCGGCCGGCCGGCCCCGGCGGCCGACATTGTGCAATTGATAAACCGCAATAAGTCTGAATAAACGCGCTGGCAGGGACGGCGGCGGTTGGATCTTTCGTCCTGGCCTCTTTTGCCCTGGGCGTCGCATTACGTGTGGCTGTGATGCGGGCTAAACCGTCTTCCCAAATAGAAATGCGGCGGGCTCCGGACATAATGCCCGGTGCCCGCCGCAGCCGCTCCGTATCCGTTAGTTCTTCGGAGTGGAGTTCGGCCACCAGCCAACTGCTACAACAGAGCCCTGGCTCGAACCGCTGGAGGCAGAGACAGCTGCCGAAGCGGACAGGCCGGCGCCGGCCAGCGCACCGGCGACGAGGAGCGTTGCAAGGATTTTCTTCATTTGAACTCCTGATACGTAAGAGGCTGATGTGACTCATGTGATACAGGCTTAGTATAGGGGAAAAGGACACGCCACAAGGTAACAATTCATGATGAATTGTGATCAAGTGTGATATCTGCACTTATGAGGTGAATCTTGCGTGAACCCTGCGGAGGTCCTTCTTGCGTGGCTGGTTCGTTTCCGCTCCCGCGGCAACGGATAATTGAGGCATGCAACGAAACTCAGTTTCGCCTTCCTACGCCGCCGCAGAGCTGCAGGCCCGGGAATATCGAACCAGCCACGACTTCGGTCGTGCGGCCAGCAGTGCGCAGATGGCCTCGGAAATCGCGAGGAACGACGGCGATCTGACGGCTGCCTGGGGTATGAGGCTCTTTCAGGCGGAGAATCTGCTCGACGCCGGCGACTTTGAGGCCTGTGCGGTACTTGCCGCCGAGTTGGTGGTCAGCGCCCCCGGCGCCCCGGCTGAAGATGCCCGCGGCAAAGCAAATATTCTGCTCGCAAAAGCCAGGCAAGGCGCAGGCATGCTGGGGCAGGCGGCCGACGCAGCGCGAATGGCAGCGAGTCTGTCCTGGGGTGCGGGTGACGTGGAGAATAACGTCAAAGCCCGGCAGGCGCTCATCGCGGCGCTCGCAGAAAGCGGCAGCTTGGAGGAAGCCTGGAAAGAGAGCCTCCTGCTGGCTGACGATATTTCCAACGAGGTCGATGACCAGTTGGTCGGAAAGGCCTACTGGGTTATCGGCAATGTTGCGTTCCTCTGCAACAAAGTGAAGGAGGGGCTTGAGTATCACGAACTCGCGGCGGAAACGTTTTCTCCGGCGCGAAATCTTGATATTTGGGCCAAATTCAACAAGGCGTCGGCCGCCATGCGGCTAGCCGCCGATGTTGCGGACGCGGACACGCTGCGCTGCATCGAACGCGCTGAGTTGGCCACCGACGTCATCGGCGGCACCGAAGAAGATCACATACTGCTCAAACTAAACCGTGGCCACTGGAATTTTCTGGCTGGGGACCAAAAAGCGGCTGTCGACACTCTTGGGAGCATCTTCCCGGTCCCCGAGAAAACGTCGCCGCAGATTCTGGGCGAGGCATATCTGTTGCTGGGCCGGTCTCATGCCGCTTTAGGAAATGGGGCCGAAGCCCGGAGGCACCTGCTGGAAGCCGCGGACCACTTTGAGAAGGCGGGAGCCCCGCAGCGTGCAGAGCAGGCCCTGGAATTCCTGACAGACGCGCACTGACCGTGCACTGAGCCGGAGCCGCGCTTGGACATGCCCTCCGGCTGCTGTAGCTCCCCGGGGGACATGCCCTCCGCCCGTGGGGAGGAGTGGACATAGTTCCTCTGCGCCCAGTGTTCGCGGCTAGGACTGGACATGTCCGGCGGCGGAGGAATCATCAGCGCCCTTGCGGCCCAGGAAGACGGCCGCGGCGCCGGCCACCAGGCTCAACGCCAGGAGCACCCAGCCCGCCACAGTGAGCGTGGACGCCAGGGCGACCTGCCCGCCGTCCAGGGTGTTCGCGGACATCATTCCATCGATCACCGTGTTGCCCCACAGCCGGACGACAGCAAAGAGCAGCGGGAGGGCCCATAGTGCCCAGCGAAGTGATTTGCGGTCCACGTTGGTGCCGATCAGCAGCAGCCACGTGAAGCCAAAAATCAGCGGGAAGAGCATGCCGGCCGTCTTGTGGACGTAACTCAACTGGCCCCGGGCGTCGGAGTCCATGGCCGCGCGCAAGCGCTCCACGAACCCTTGGTCGAAGCCGCCGACCAACGAATCGGGCATGGCCTGGCCGCCCGACAATTGGGTGAGCTGGTCGAGGGTGAGGAGGTGCAGGTACCAGAACAGGAACAGGCTGGCCACGACGCCGGCGATCACAATCAGATTGCTGTTGCCCTGTGCCTTCTGCGGGGTCCGGGCGGTGGTCGGATTGATCACCGGGGGGAGATGGTGCTGGGGGACCGCCGCGTTAGCGCCGTGCTTCTTGATCCGCTGCGCGGGTGTCTTGGCCATGGCTCCATTATCGCCCGTCCCGGGCAGCTGCCCTCGCCGCCTGCCCGCGCCGGCTGTTCACTGCCAACGGGCGCCGATAGTCTGGGACGCGTGACCGAACTAGGAAAACACCGGCTTGGCCGGCACAGCACCGCAGATCTCGACCCGTCGCTGGATGACTATCAACTCGCCGAGGCCCTGGTCCGCGAGGCCGGAACCCTGGCGCTGCTGATGCGGCAGGCCGGGCTGGAGGGCAAGCAGAAGACGTCGGTCTCGGACGTGGTCACGGCCGCCGACCACGCCGCCGAGTCCTACGTACTGGAACAGCTTCGGCGCTGCCGGCCCGACGACGCCGTCCTGGGCGAAGAAGGCGCCTCCGTGGCGGGCAGCAGCGGACGGACCTGGGTCATAGACCCCGTGGACGGGACCTACAACTTCCTGCACGGATCCACCTACTGGTGCTCGGCCATTGCCCTGAAGGATTCATCCGGCGCAGGCCTCGGAGCCATCTTCCAGCCCGAGGAGGACAAACTCTGGCTCGGCGGAACCTCCCGGGCGGCGACGCTCAACGGCGAAAAACTGGTCTCGTTCCTCCCCGACGCGTCCGGCAAGGGGCGGTCTGACGCCCCCGTTTCTGAACTCGGCGCGGCAACGTACATCCACCCGACGTGGCTTGCCGATCCCATGTGCGCCATGCCGTGGCACGCGGCAGCGACGTCGGCGGCCTCGCTGCGCATGTTCGGGTCCGGCTCCTGCGACCTCGGCCGTGTGGCAGACGGGCAGCTCGACTGCTGGTTCCAGCACAGCTGCCCCGAGTGGGACTGGCTGCCCGGCAAGGCCATCGTCGAGGCGGCCGGCGGCGCAACCGACGTCGTGCGGGTCAACGGTCTCGACTGGTTCATAGCGGGAGGCACGACGGCGGTGCGCCAGCTGCGCGCAGCTCTCACCTCTGGCCAGGTCGGCTAGGCTCCCTCGCCGCAGGACCCGGCCGGGGGACATGCCCATTCTTCGCGGCCATGACTGGGCTTAAGGACAATATGTCCGCTCTGCGGCAGTAGCAGGAGGGCATGCTCTTTCCTCCGGGCCTCCTCCGTGGAACATGCCCATTGCTCGGGCTCCTCAGTGGGACATGCCCTTTGCTCCGGCCCGTCCGCGGGGCATGTTCACTCCGAAGGACGGATCCCCGAGAACATGCTCATTCTTCGTGATCAGGACTGGGCATAAGGGCCTTGTGTCCACTCAGCCGGGGCGGCGGAGGACATGTGCATTCCGAGCCCCATGCCCTGTCCGCGGGACATGCTCATCCTTCGCGATCAAGACTGGGCATAAGGGCAGCGTGTCCACCCAGCTGGGGCGGCGGAGGACATGTGCATTCCGAGCCCCATGCCCTGTCCGCGGGACATGCTCATCCTTCGCTGTCAGGGCTGGGCATAAGGGGATTATGTCCACTGGCCGCGGGCAGGGAAGGGCATGTCCCGGGGCGCGGACGCCGCTGTCAGTGGCACCGCCTAGACTTGTTAACACCATGGATATGTTGTTTGACCCTTACGCCGACGGACCCTTCCAAGCTGCCCCCAGGACGGCGACAGCCACAAAATCGTCTCTCGGAACAGGCCCGGCAGCGGTGGGATCCACCCCCGGCTGGGGCCCGAACAGCCCCGAAGGCCCCGAGGGCGGCCATGACGGGGACCGGCATGGCCCGCGGCACCCGAACGCCAGCGAACTGCTCGAGGGGCTGAACCCCGAGCAGGAAGAAGCGGTTAAACACGCCGGCAGCGCCCTGCTGATTGTTGCCGGTGCGGGATCGGGCAAGACCCGTGTGCTCAGTAACCGGATCGCCTACCTGATCGCCACAAGGCGGGCGCATCACGGGGAGATCCTGGCCATTACCTTTACCAACAAGGCCGCGGCCGAAATGCGGGAACGGATCGAGGCGCTGGTCGGCGGCCGGGCCAAGACCATGTGGATCTCCACCTTCCACTCCTCCTGCGTCCGGATCCTGCGCCGTGAGGCCAAGAATGTCGGGCTCAACTCCAACTTCTCGATCTACGACTCCGCGGACTCGCTGCGCCTGATCACCCTGGTCGCCAAGAACCTGGACCTCGATCCGAAGCGCTTCGCCCCCAAAGCCATCCAGCACAAGATTTCCGCGCTCAAGAATGAACTGATCGACGCGGACAGCTACTCCTCGAGCGCCAATCACAACGACCCCTTCGAGCAGGCGGTCGCCGAGGTCTTCAAGGGCTACACCCAGCGGCTGCGGCAGGCCAACGCGATGGACTTCGATGACCTGATCGCCGAGACCGTCTACATGTTCCGGGCGTTCCCGGCGCTCGCCGACTCGTACCGGCGCCGCTTCCGGCACGTCCTGGTCGATGAATACCAGGACACCAACCACGCCCAGTACGCCCTGGTGCGCGAGATCGTCGGCGAGGGCCCGGACGCCGCCGAACTGACCGTCGTCGGCGACTCAGACCAGTCCATCTACGCCTTCCGCGGCGCGGACATCCGCAACATCGTGGAGTTCGAAAAGGACTACCCGGACGCCCGAACCATCAAGCTCGAGCAGAACTACCGCTCCACCCAGACCATCCTCAGCGCCGCCAACTCGGTAATCTCCCGCAACCCCAACCGGCCGGAGAAACGGCTCTGGACGGCCGAGGGCGACGGCGAAAAGATCGTCGGCTACGTCGGCGAGAACGAGCACGACGAAGCCCAGTTCATCGCAAAGGAAATCGACCGGCTGCAAGACGAGGGCAACCTGCGCCCCGGCGACGTCGCCATTTTCTACCGCACCAACGCCCAGTCCCGCTCGATCGAAGACGTCCTGGTGCGCGTGGGCCTGCCCTACAAGGTGGTCGGCGGCACCCGCTTCTACGAGCGCAAGGAAATCAAGGACGCCCTCGCCTACCTGCGGGTTCTGGTCAACCCCGACGACGACGTCAACCTCCGCCGCATCCTCAACGAACCCAAGCGCGGGATCGGCGACCGTGCAGAAGGCGCCGTCGCCTCCCTTGCCGAGCGTGACCGGACGTCCTTCATGGCCGCCGCCAGGCGCGCCGACGAAGCGCCGGGCATGGCGACCCGCTCCGTCAACGCGGTGCTGGGCTTCGTGAAACTCCTCGACGACCTCGCCGAGGTGGCCTCCGGCTCCGGTGCGGCCGCCGCCCTGGAAGCCGTGCTCGAACAGACCGGTTACCTCGCGGCCCTGCGCTCCAGCACCGACCCCCAGGACGAATCCCGGGTGGAGAACCTCGCCGAACTTGTCGCCGTCGTCCGGGAATACGAACGCGACAACCCCGAAGGCTCGCTCGGGGCCTTCCTGGAGCAGGTCTCCCTCGTGGCCGACGCCGACCAGATCCCGGACGCCCCGGCGGGCACCGCCGATGACCTGGCGGCCGCCGTCGCCGAAGCCAAGCGGCTCGGCGTCGTCACCCTGATGACCCTGCACACCGCCAAGGGCCTGGAATTCCCGGTGGTGTTCCTCACCGGCATGGAGCACGGGCTGTTCCCGCACCAGCGCTCCGCCACCGATCCCAAGGAACTGGCCGAGGAACGCCGGCTGGCCTACGTGGGCCTGACCCGGGCCCGGAAACGGCTGTACCTGACCCGCTCGGAGGTCCGCAGCATGTGGGGCCAGAGCCAGTACAACCCGGCGAGCCAGTTCATCGAGGAGATCCCGGCCGAGCTCGTCGAGTGGAAGCGGGAAGGCGCCAGCCGCCAGGGCGGCGGCTGGGGGAGCGGCACCGCGATCGGTTCGAGCCGCTACGGCGGATCCTTCTGGGGCGCCGGGACCGCCCGCGGCGCCGGTGCCAGCCCGTCCGCAGGCTTCAACGCCGACGTCCCCGCGTCAGTGGCCAAGAACAGGGTCCAGCCGCAGAAGGAAATCGTCGCCGTCAGCGTGGGCGACAAGGTCAACCACACCAGCTTCGGCAACGGCACCGTCCTGGCGGTGGAGGGCGCCGGGGACAAGACGGTCGCCAAGGTGAAGTTCGACGTCGGCGAGAAGCGGCTGCTGCTGCGCTACGCGCCGCTCACCAAGCTGTCCGCATAGTCGCAGTCCCCGCAAGGCCGGCATGCGTCGCCCCACCCGTCGTCGCGCGCGCGTTGGCCAAACGCCGTCGGACAGGTCTTAAGCCCGCCGCCGAGACCGGCGTGCGGCCCTTCTGCACGCCGTCGGACACCCTAAAAACCGCGGAATCTAGGGGTTTTTCTACGCTCCATAGAATAGTGTCCTTACTCACATAACAGGTACTCTGGGACGGGCTGGTCCGATCAAAGGACTAGAGTTCCCAGAGGAGCATTGCGCCGTGTGGCTCGTTTCCAAGCTTGTCGCAGGGTGCGTTTATTCCGCAGCCCGGTAACCGCGAGTACGTGGGGTCCGGCTGTACAGAAACTACTTCGACGTAGAAGGACACTAAACCGTGGACCTGTTTGAATATCAGGCGCGCGATATGTTCGAGGCGCACGGTGTACCCGTGCTTGCTGGCATCGTGGCGCACACCCCTGAAGAAGCAAAGGCAGCTGCCGAGAAGATCGGCGGCGTTACTGTCGTAAAGGCGCAGGTCAAGGCCGGAGGCCGCGGCAAGGCCGGCGGCGTCAAGGTCGCCAAGAGCGCCGATGAGGCGCTTGAACACTCCACCAACATCCTCGGTATGGACATCAAGGGCCACACCGTCCACCGGGTCATGATCGCCCAGGGTGCGGACATCGCCGAGGAATACTACTTCTCCGTCCTTCTGGATCGGGCCAACCGCAACTACCTGGCCATGTGCTCGGTTGAAGGCGGCATGGAAATCGAGCAGCTCGCCGTTGAGCGTCCCGAAGCCCTGGCCAAGATCTCGATCGACCCGGCCGTGGGCATCGACCAAGCCAAGGCCGACGAAATCGTCGCCGCTGCCGGCTTCGCTGAGGAACTGCGCGGCAAGGTCGCCAGCGTAATCCTGAAGCTCTGGGACGTTTTCAAGAAGGAAGACGCCACCCTCGTGGAGGTCAACCCGCTGGTCCTGACCGGCGCCGGTGACATCGTTGCCCTCGACGGCAAGGTCTCCCTCGATGAGAACGCCGACTTCCGCCACCCCAAGCACGCCCACCTTGAAGACAAGGACGCTGCTGACCCGCTCGAGGCCAAGGCCAAGGCGCAGGACCTCAACTACGTCAAGCTGGACGGCGAAGTCGGCATCATCGGTAACGGTGCCGGGCTGGTCATGTCCACCCTCGACGTCGTTGCTTACGCCGGCGAGAACCACGGCAACGTCAAGCCCGCCAACTTCCTGGACATCGGCGGTGGAGCTTCCGCCGAGGTCATGGCAGCAGGCCTCGACGTCATCCTGGGCGACCCGCAGGTCAAGTCCGTGTTCGTCAACGTCTTCGGCGGCATCACCGCCTGTGACGCCGTCGCCAAGGGCATCGTCGGTGCACTGGCCGAGCTGGGCCACTCCGCGAACAAGCCGCTGGTAGTCCGCCTCGACGGCAACAACGTCGAGGAAGGCCGCCGCATCCTGGCCGAGGCCAACCACCCGCTGGTTACCCTGGCCGCCACCATGGACGAGGGCGCCGACAAGGCTGCCGAGCTCGCCAACGCAGCGAAGTAGAGGGACCGGACTATGTCTATTTATCTGAACAAAGACTCCAAGGTCATCGTCCAGGGCATCACCGGCGGCGAAGGCACCAAGCACACCGCCCTGATGCTCAAGGCCGGTACCAACGTCGTTGGCGGCGTCAACGCCCGCAAGGCCGGCACCACGGTCCTGCACGGTGACACCGAAATCACCGTCTTCGGCACCGTCAAGGAAGCCATGGCCGAGACCGGCGCTGACGTTTCCATCGTCTTCGTGCCGCCGGCCTTCACCAAGGACGCCGTCGTCGAAGCCATCGAAGCCGGCATCGGCCTCGTCGTGGTCATCACCGAAGGCGTGCCGGTCCAGGATTCGGCCGAGTTCTGGGCACTGGCCCAGTCCAAGGTCGACGCCAACGGCAAGCAGGTCACCCGCATCATCGGACCGAACTGCCCCGGCATCATCACCCCGGGCGAGGCCCTGGTCGGCATCACCCCGGCCAACATCACGGGCAAGGGCCCCATCGGCCTCGTCTCCAAGTCAGGCACCCTGACTTACCAGATGATGTACGAACTGCGCGACCTCGGCTTCTCCACCGCCATCGGCATCGGCGGCGACCCGGTCATCGGCACCACCCACATCGATGCCCTCGAGGCGTTCGAAGCTGACCCGGAGACCAAGGCGATCGTCATGATCGGCGAAATCGGTGGCGACGCCGAAGAGCGTGCGGCCGACTACATCAAGGCACACGTCACGAAGCCGGTTGTTGGCTACGTGGCCGGCTTCACCGCCCCGGAAGGCAAGACCATGGGCCACGCAGGCGCCATCGTCTCCGGTTCCGCCGGCACCGCCCAGGCCAAGAAGGAAGCCCTTGAGGCTGCCGGCGTGAAGGTCGGCAAGACGCCGTCCGAGACCGCCAAGCTCCTGCGCGAGGTCTTCGCGACCCTCTAGGTCCGCGGCACCAAGCACCACAGCAAGACAGCGCCACAGCAACGCGGGGCCACTGACCGCCCATTCCACTGGTTGGGATGAGGGTGAAGTGACCCCGCGTTGCTGTGTTTAAGGACGACGACGGCGGCAGGCCACCTTCCCGGTGAAGGTGGCCCGCCGCCGTCGTTCTTTGCTTTCCTAGACTTTTGCCCCGGCGAGGACTTCTTCGAGCCGTTCGTAGCCTTCGGACATGCCGCCCTCCATCCCGGACTGGGCCATGCCGTCGCGGGCTTCCATGCTGGGGTAGACCGCACGGCCGCTGAGCCGGGAACGGCCGCCGCCGAGGTCCTCGAAGGTCATGAACTCGATGCTCACCACATCGGGGTAGCCGTCGAATTCAAAGGTCTGGATGGCGAACTCGTTCTCGCGGACGGTGTGGAAGACGCCGCTGAACACATACGCGCTGCCGTCCGGCCCGGTGTGGGTATAGCGGTAGCCGCCGCCGGTCCTGAAGTCGTAGTGGCTAATGCTCATGGTCATTTGCCGCGGCCCAAGCCATTGGGCGACGAGCTCGGGATCCTTGTGGGCCCGGAATACCTCGGCTACGGGAAAATCGAACTCCCGCTCGAAATCGATGAAGGGCAGACCCTCGGGGACTGTCAGTTTCAGTGCATTGCTCATGATGCATCCTTTGCCTGTGTGCCGCCCCGGGCGGCGCGGGTTTCAAGCACGGCGTCAAGGTTGCGGAATTGCCCCTCGCGGACCAGCCGGTACTGGTCGATCCATGCGGTGAGCGCTTCCAGCCGTGCGGGGTTCAGGTGCACGGGCCGGCGCTGGGCGTCACGTGTGCGCGTGACAAGCTGTGCCTGCTCGAGGACCTGGATGTGTTTCGAGACCGCCTGCTTGGTGATCGCGAAGGGCTCCGCCAGCTCGTTGACGGTGGCCGGACCCCGGCTGAGCCGGGCAATGATGCGGCGGCGGACAGGATCGGCGAGGGCCAGGAAGGCCGCGTCGAGCTCGCCGTCGTCGCTGGAATCCATGGGTGGGTGCCTCCTTGTTGTTGCCAAGGTATTCAACATCCGAGGTATTCAATGCATTCATTGATCAACCTCTAGGTTGTTTACGATACCCCTGGCGGCCGGCCTGTGCAATACCCCAACGCGGGGTCACGAAGCGCCCTTCCGCGCCCCGGGAAGGGCGCTTAGTGATTACTTTGTTAGTATGTCAGGACAAACTATCGAAGGAGATGCGAGTGCCCCTCGTGCGAATTGACGTCAACCAAGGCCGCGCCCCGGAGCAGCTCCGTGGGCTCAGTCGGGGAATCCATGCTGCAATCGTGGCCGAGTTCGGCATTCCGGAGCGCGACTACTTCCATGTGCTGACGGAACATCCCGCGGGACAGATTGTCGCCCAGGACGCAGGGCTCGGCTTCGAGCGGACGCCGGATGTGGTGATGATCCAGATCTTCACCCAGGCCGGCCGGAGCCAGCCCGCCAAGCAATCTCTGTTCGCCGCCATCGCCGACCGGCTGGCGGCCGCGGGGGTCGCCGGCGAGGACGTCTTTATCGGATATGTCGAAAACACTGCGGGGGACTGGTCGTTCGGCTTTGGCCAGGCTCAGTACGTCACCGGAGAACTCGGAGTCCCCGACAAATAGCCGAAAAGGGCGTTTCTGTGGACGCTGCGGCGCCCCTGCAGCGGAGCCTTCCAGGCCCTCCGTGTCATGTTGTAAATATGTCAGTACAAACCTTTGACAGTACATAGATTCTAAGGCAAAGTAGTGGATGTGGTCCGGCTCACGCCGACCGCCCAGCGCCGAAGCTCAGGCTGCGCAAAGGTACCGAGTTCACACCAGAAAGGTCCGCGATCACCGTGACCCACGAACTGCTCACGATCGGGCGCATCAGCGTTGATATCTACCCGAACGACATCGGGGTGGATCTGGAGGATGTCACGTCCTTCGGAAAGTACCTTGGCGGATCACCGTCCAACGTGGCAGTCGCCGCGGCCCGCCACGGCCGACGCACCGCCGTCATCACCCGGACCGGCGACGACGCCTTTGGCAAATACCTGCACCGCGAACTTCACAAGTTCAACGTGGACGATTCCTTCGTCACCGCTGTCAAGGAATGGCCCACCGCGGTCACGTTCTGCGCCATCAAGCCGGCCACGGACGAGTTCCCGCTCTACTTCTACGGCCGGTTCCCCACCGCCCCTGACCTGCAGATCAAGGCCGAGGAGCTGGACCTGGACGCCATCCGGGACGCCGGGATCTTCTGGTCCACCGTCACCGGCCTCTGCCAGGAACCCAGCCGCGGCGCCCAGCTGGCGGCCCACGAGGCGCGGCCCCGGACCGGGCTGAAGCCGGGCCAGTTCACCATCCTGGACCTCGATTACCGGCCGATGTTCTGGTCCTCCGAGGAAGAGGCCCGGGAACAGGTCGCCAAGATCCTGCCCCACGTCACCGTGGCGATCGGCAACGACAAGGAATGTGCCGTCGCCGTCGGCGAGGGAACTCCGGACGAACAGGCCGACCGGCTGCTCGCGGCCGGCGTCGAAATCGCCGTCGTGAAGCTTGGCCCCGAAGGGGTCATGGCCAAGACCCGCACCGAGCGCGTGGTCTCCGCCCCCGTGCCGGTGGAAACTGTCAACGGGCTCGGCGCCGGCGACTCTTTCGGCGGGGCGTTCTGCCACGGGCTGCTCTCCGGCTGGCCGCTGGCCCAGGTCCTGGACTTCGCCAACGCCGCCGGCGCCCTGGTCGCCTCCCGTCTGTCCTGCGCCGACGCCATGCCGACGCCGGACGAAGTCACGGGCCTGCTTGCAGAACGCGGCCGCCTGGTGCCGGGTACCTACGCCACCGAAGGAGCAACACTGTGAGTGTCCATACAGCCTCCGCCGCCCTCGCGGTGGACGATGATCCCCGCCGCTACGAGCGCCTGAGCATTATCCGGCTCGAAGACCCCGAAGCGATCGCCCGTGCCGCCAAGGCCCGGCGCCGCCACCCCGGTGTCCGGGCCCACCGGCAGAACTTCATTGTCGCGGCCGACCACCCGGCCCGCGGGGCACTCGCGGTGGGCAACGATCCCGTGGCCATGGCTGACCGACGCCAGCTCCTGGACCGGCTCCAGATTGCCCTGGCCAACCCGGACGTGGACGGTGTGCTGGCCTCGCCGGACATCATGGACGACCTCCTCCTGCTGGGCGCGCTCGAGGGCAAGTTGCTCTTCGGCTCGATGAACCGCGGCGGGCTTTCAGGGCTGGTGAACGAATTCGATGACCGGTTCACCGGCCACACGGCGGCCGCACTCGAGGCCTTGGGCGCCGACGGCGGCAAGATGCTCACGCGCATCTGCCTCGGTGACCCGGACACGGTGGCCACGCTTGAAGCGACCGCGCGGGCGATCGACTCCCTCGCCGAGCGTAGGCTGATCGCCATGGTGGAACCGTTCCTCTCCGTCCGCGAGAACGGCAAGGTCCGCAACGACCTCTCCACCAACGCCGTCATCAAGTCGGTCGCCATTGCCGAAGGCCTCGGCGCGACCAGCGCCTACACCTGGATGAAGCTCCCGGTGGTGGCCGACATGGAACGCGTCATGGCGTCCACCACCATGCCCACCGTGCTCCTCGGCGGAGACCCGGAGGGCAGCCAGGACGATGTGTTCGCCAGCTGGCAGGCGGCCCTCTCCTTGCCCGGCGTCCAGGGCCTCACCGTCGGCCGGACCCTGCTCTATCCGCAGGACGGCGACGTGGCCGGAGCCGTGGCAACTGCCGCCTCCCTGCTGCACCACACCGACTCAGGCCACACAGGCACCGGCCACACCGCCTCAGGCCACACCGCCTCAGGCCACACCGAACCCACCCGTACCGAAGAAGCATCGGAGTAACTTCCCATGGGAATGAGAACTGCCTCAGGAACACGCAGAATGACAGTCGCCCAGGCTGTCGTGGAATACCTGTCCAAGCAGTACACCGTCGATTCGGTCGGCGGCCAGGACTTCAGGGAACGCCTGATTCCGGGCACGTTCGGCATCTTTGGCCACGGCAACGTCGCCGGCGTCGGCCAGGCGCTCAAGCAGTACCAGCAGCTCGACCCGAGAATCATGCCGTACTACCAGGGCCGCAACGAGCAGGCCCAGTCGCACCAGGCCGTCGGCTTCGCCCGGCACACCCGGCGCCGCCAGACCTTCGCGATCAGCACCTCGATCGGCCCGGGTTCCTCGAACCTGCTCACCGGTGCGGCGCTGGCCACCACCAACCGGCTGCCGGTCCTGCTGCTGCCGTCCGACACGTTCGCCACCCGCGCCGCCGACCCCGTACTGCAGCAACTCGAGCAGCCCTACGCCTACGACATCACCGTCAATGACGCCTTCCGGCCGCTGTCCAAGTTCTTCGACCGCGTCTCGCGGCCTGAGCAGCTGTTCTCCGCGTTCCACCACGGCCTCCGCGTCCTCACCGACCCGGCCGAGACGGGCGCCGTCACCATCTCGCTGCCGCAGGACGTCCAGGCCGAGGCGTTTGACGTGCCCGAGGAATTCCTCGCCGAGCGCGAATGGCGGATTCGCCGCCCGGACGCCGACGACGAGGACATCCGCCGTGCCGCCGACGCCATCCGCGCCGCCAAACGCCCGCTGATCATCGCCGGCGGCGGCGTGCTCTACGCCTACGCCAACGAGGAACTGGCCAAGTTCGCCGAGCTCACCGGAATCCCGGTCGGCAACACCCAGGCCGGCGTCGGCGTCCTGCCATGGGACCACAAGTTCTCCCTCGGCGCGATCGGCTCCACCGGCACGACGGCGGCAAACGCCATCGCGGCCGAAGCGGACCTGATTGTCGGCATCGGCACCCGCTACGAGGACTTCACCACCGCGTCCCGGACGGCGTTCCAGAACCCGGGCGTGAAGTTCATCAACATCAACGTCGCCCCGATCGACGCCTACAAACACGGCACCTCCCTGCCGATCGTGGCGGACGCCCGCAAGGCCCTGGTGAAGCTGAACCGGGCCCTCGGCGGCTACCGGATCGGCGCGGACCTCGAACAGCAGATCGCGAATGAGAAGGCCCGCTGGAACGCCACCGTGGACGAAGCCTTCGACACCCGCTTCACACCGCTGCCGGCACAGAACGAGATCATCGGCGCCACGAACCGCGCCATGGACGCCCAGGACGTCGTCATCTGCGCCGCCGGTTCCCTCCCGGGCGACCTGCACAAGATGTGGCGGGTCCGGGACCCGTTCGGCTACCACGTCGAATACGCCTACTCCTGCATGGGCTACGAAATCCCGGGCGGACTCGGCGTCAAGCGCGCAGCCCTGGCCGAAGCCGCGAAAGGCGGGACGCAGCGCGACGTCGTCGTGATGGTGGGGGACGGCTCCTACCTGATGATGCACACCGAACTCGTCACCGCCGTCGCCGAGCGGATCAAGCTGATCGTCGTCCTGATCCAGAACCACGGCTACGCCTCGATCGGCTCGCTCTCGGAATCCCTCGGCTCCCAGCGCTTCGGCACCCAGTACCGGGCGCTGGATCAGGAACAGCACAGCTTCGACGACGGCGACCGGCTGCCTGTGGACCTGGCCCTGAACGCCGAAAGCCTGGGCGTGAAGGTCATCCGGATCGAACCAGGGGAGAAGGTCATCGCCGAGCTCGAGCAGGCCATCCGCGATGCCAAGGCCGCCCCCGAAAACGGCGGACCGATCGTCATCCACGTCGAATCCGACCCGCTGCTGGACGCCCCCAGCTCCGAGTCGTGGTGGGACGTTCCGGTCTCCCAGGTCTCCGAGCTCGAGTCCACCAAGCAGGCGTTCCAGACCTACGTCGACCACAAGGGCCGCCAGCGCAAGCTGCTCGGCTAACCCCCTCGAACTTCAACAAACTCAAGGAAGAGTCCCATGACTGCCACCACTGACCAGAGCACCCAGACCCAGAGCACCAAAACCATCCAGCACTTCATCAACGGCGCCGAAACCGCAGGCACCGGCACCCGCACCCAGCCCGTCTACAACCCCGCCACGGGCGCCGTCTCGGGCGAGCTGCGGCTGGCCAACCGGGAAGACCTCGACGCCACGGTCGCTGCCGCCCGCGCCGCCGCCGATTCCTGGGGCGACATCTCCCTGGCCAAGCGCACCGCGGTGCTCTTCAAGTTCCGCGAACTGGTCGCGGCGCACGTGGATGAGCTCGCCGAGCTGATCACCGCCGAGCACGGCAAGGTCCTCTCCGACGCCAAGGGCGAGATCGGCCGCGGCCTGGAGGTCATCGAGTTCGCGTGCGGCATTCCGCAGCTGCTCAAGGGCGACTACTCGGACCAGGTCTCCACCGGCATCGACGTCTTCTCCTTCCGCGAGCCGCTCGGCGTCGTCGCCGGCATCACCCCGTTCAACTTCCCGGTCATGGTGCCGCTGTGGATGGCCCCGATGGCGATCGCCACCGGCAACGCCTTCATCCTCAAGCCCTCCGAGCGCGACCCCTCCGCCTCCATGCTCCTGGCCAAGCTCTGGAAGCAGGCCGGCCTGCCCGACGGCGTGTTCCAGGTCCTGCACGGCGACAAGGAAACCGTCGACGGCCTGCTGACGCACCCGGATGTGGACGGCATCTCCTTCGTCGGCTCCACCCCGATCGCGAAGTACGTGCACGAGACCGCCACCGCCCACGGCAAGCGCGTCCAGGCCCTGGGAGGCGCGAAGAACCACGCGATCATCCTGCCCGACGCCGACCTCGACAACGCCGCCGACCACCTCGCCGCCGCCGCCTTCGGCTCCGCCGGCGAACGGTGCATGGCGATCTCCGTCGCCGTCGCCGTCGGTGATGCCGCGGACCTGCTGGTCAAGAAGGTCGAAGAACGCGCCCTCGCCGTCAAGGTCAACAACGGCACCGCCCCCGGCGCCGACATGGGACCCGTGATCACCCCGGCGTCCAAGGAACGGATCGTGAAGATCGTCACCGAGGCCGAAACCGCGGGCGCGGCCATGGTGGTGGACGGCCGTGACCTCGTGGTCCCCGGCCACGAGGACGGATTCTGGGTCGGCCCCACCGTCCTGGACCACGTCAAGACCGAAATGACGGCCTACACCGAGGAAATCTTCGGCCCCGTCCTCGTCGTCGTCCGCGTCGAGGACCTCGACGCCGGCATCGCCCTGATCAACTCCAACCCCTACGGCAACGGCACCGCGATCTTCACCTCCTCCGGCGCCGCGGCCCGGAAGTTCCAGCGCTCCGTCACCGTGGGCATGATCGGCATCAACGTGCCCCTGCCCGTGCCGGTGGCCTACCACTCCTTCGGCGGCTGGAAGGCCTCGCTGTTCGGCGACAAGCATATCTACGGCCCCGAAGGCGTGTCCTTCTACACCCGCGGCAAGGTCGTCACCTCCCGGTGGCCCGAACCCACCCACGCCTCCGGCGCCTCCTACAACTTCCCCTCCAACTGATCCCCACCGCCACCCTGGCCTCGCAAGCTCGGCCAGGGAACCCTGGCGGCGTGGGCCCACACCCAACAACCATGATCGATTGCTCCGTAACTGCCGTTTTGAACGTCCAAAAGGGCACCTGCGGAGCAATCGATGAGAAGGAATGGAAATGGCTGAGAACAAGCTGATCATCGGCACCGCGCCGGACTCCTGGGGCGTCTGGTTCCCGGATGACCCCAAGCAGACCCCCTGGGAACGCTTCCTCGACGAGGTCGCCGAATCCGGCTACAAGTGGATCGAACTCGGACCGTACGGTTACCTGCCGAACGATCCCACCCGGCTGGCCGAGGAGCTCAAGGCCCGCGACCTGAAGGTCACCGCCGGAACGGTCTTCACAGCGTTCCACCGCGGGCTGGACCAGTGGGAAACGGCGTGGGAGCCGGCCCGCAAGGTCGCCGAACTCACAGCGGCCATGGGAGGCGAACACATCGTGGTCATTCCCGCCATGTGGCGCGACGACGTCACAGGCGAGGCCGTCGAAAGCGGCACCCTCACCGAGAAGGCGTGGGGCGACTTGTTCGCCGGCCACAACCGCCTGGGCAAGACGCTGCTGGAGGACTTTGGCCTGAAGCAGCAGTTCCACTCGCACGCCGACTCCCATGTCGGTGCGCAGGAGGACATCGAGACCCTGCTCGCAGCGACGGACGCCAAGTACCTCAACCTGTGCCTGGACACCGGTCACGCCGAATACTGCGGGGCCTCCAGCCTTGAGCTGATCAAGAACTACCCGGACCGGATCGGCTACCTGCACCTCAAGCAGATCAACCCGGACATCCTGAAAAAGGTCAACGCGGAAAACATGACCTGGGCTGCCGCCAACCTGGCCGGTGTCATGACCGAGCCGCCGAACGGCCTGCCGGACCTGCGCGCCGTCATCGAAGCTGTCGAGGCGCTGAACCGGCCGATCTTTGGCATTGTGGAACAGGACATGTACCCCGTGGCCTTCGACGTGCCCATGCCGATCGCCAAGCGCACCCGGAACTACCTGCTCTCCTGCGGCTCCCGCACGGCCGTCAACTAGAACTGAGGACAAGATCATGACCAAGACCCTCCGCGTAGCTGTCATCGGCGCCGGCCGTATGGGCGCAGACCACATCCAGCGGCTCAACACCCGCATCCACGGCGCTGAAGTCGCCGCCGTCGTCGACGTCGACCTCGCCCGCGCCCAAGCCGCGATCGAAGGCATTCCCGGTGCCGTCGCCCTCGCCGACGCCGAAGAAGCCCTCAACAACGGCGACGTCAACGCCGTGCTGATCGCCACCCCCGGGTTCCTGCACGAGGATATCCTGCTCAAGGCGATCGCCAAGGACATCCCCATCCTCTGCGAGAAGCCGCTCACCCCGGATGCCGAGTCGTCCTGGAAGATTGTCGAGGCCGAGCAGCAGCTGGGCCACAAGCGCATCCAGGTCGGCTTCATGCGCCGCTTCGACGCCGAATACGCCGCGCTTGGCAAGATCATCCGCGACTCCGAACTCGGCGAACTGCTCATGCTGCACCACCAGCACCGCAACCCCACCACCCCGGCGGGCTTCACCAACGAGATGCTCATCAACGACTCCGTGGTGCACGAATTCGACGCCATCCGTTACTTCACCGGCGAGGAAATCATCTCGGTCCAGGTCCGCCTGGGCAAGGCCACACGGAACGCCCCGGCCGGGCAGCACGACCCGCAGCACGTGTTGATCGAGACAGAGTCCGGCGTCCTGGCCGACGTCGAGATCTACGTCAACGCGAAGTTCGGCTACGAGGTGGCCACCCAGGCCTCCTTCGAGGACGGCATCGTCAGCATCGGCGGCGACCAGGGCCCGTACACCCGCAGCAACGGCCGCTGGGGCGGCAACGTCACCCCCGGCTTCGAGGAGCGGTTCGGTGCAGCGTACGACGTCGAAATCCAGTCTTGGGTGGACGCCGCCCTCCGTGATGAGATCGGCGGCCCCACCGCCTGGGACGGTTACGCCACCGCCGCCTGCTGCGAGGCCGGCGTCGAGGCGCAGAAGAACGGCGAAAAGGTCGCCGTGAAGCTCAACGCCAAGCCCGCCCTCTACCGCTAGAACCTCTGCCGGCCGGCCGCCCTGTATTGCACAGAGGGCAGCCGGCCGGCCGCACGCCCACCAGATCCACAATGGAGTGTCCACCGTGAAAATCGCCCTTGACCCCACGCCGTTCCACCACAGCCACGGACTCCTTGAGTTCCCTCGCGTGGTGGCCGACCTCGGCTACAAGTACATGCAGATGACCCCGCACGCCGATTTCATCCCGTTCTTCAACCACCCGAAGGCCGACGACGAGCTGGTGGGCCAGCTGAAGGCGGCCTGCAAGGACGCGGGAATCGAAATCGCCTCGGTGCTGCCCGTGCTGCGATGGTCCGGGCCGGACGAGGACGCCCGCGAGGCCGCCGTCCGCTACTGGAAGCGCGCCATCCAGATCACCGTGGACCTCGGCGTGGGCACCATGAACACCGAGTTCAGCGGCCGGCCGGAGAAGGCCGAGGAATCCGAGCGCGCCTTTTACCGCTCCATGGAGGAACTGCTCCCCATCATCGAGCGGGAGGGGATCGACCTGTTAATCGATCCGCATCCGGATGACTTCGTCGAGGAGGGCCTCGCCGCGATCCGGGTGATCCGCGGGCTGAACTCGAAGAACGTTGGCCTGGTCTACGTGGCCTCGCACAGCTTCCACATGAAGAACGAGCCGCTGGAGATCATGCGGGCCGCGGGGGACAAGCTTCGCCTGGTCCACGTCGCCGACACCATGAACCACCACGCCTCGCACGGGCTGCGCTACATCACCAACCCGCCCGGCAACCCGGTGCGGGTGCACCAGCACTTGAAGATCGGCGACGGCGACGTCAACTGGGACGAGTTCTTCGGTGGCCTGAAGGAAATCGGCTTCCTGGACCGCGAGGACACCGTTATGGTCTCCAGTGTCTTCGCGGAGGACGACAACGCCGCGGAGGTCTCCCGCTACCAGCTGGAGACGATGCAGCAGCGCGTCGCGAAGGCGAGCCTATGAGGGCGGGGGACGCAACGGCATCCGCCACAACACAATCGGACACAACAGAGCCCGCCTCAAGGGATTTCGACCAAGCCCTGACGCACCCGGCTCCGGGCGGAGCGTCCAATCCCAGAGGCTTCATGCGGCGGGTGGCGCTCTTCTCCACGTTCGGCGGTCTCCTCTTCGGCTATGACACCGGTGTGATCAACGGCGCCCTGCCGTTCATGCAGCGGGACCTCGGCCTCACCCCGCTGACCGAAGGGCTGGTAACCTCCACCCTGCTGTTCGGTGCGGCGTTCGGCGCCATCTCGGCAGGCAGGCTCTCGGACCGCTTCGGCCGGCGCAGGACCATCATGGGGCTCGCGATCATCTTCGCGGTGGCCGCCATCGCCTGCTCCCTGTCGCCCAGCACCGAAATGCTCGTCGCCTCCCGCACCCTGCTCGGCCTCGCCGTCGGCGGCGCGTCGGTGATCGTTCCGGTGTACCTGGCCGAAATGTCCCCGTCAGCCCAGCGCGGGCGGATCGTGACGCAAAACGAGCTCATGATTGTCACCGGTCAGTTCCTGGCCTTCACGTTCAACGCCGTGCTGGGCAACGCCTTTCCTGAGGCCTCCCACGTGTGGCGGTGGATGCTGGTCATCGCCACGCTGCCGGCCGTCGTACTGTGGCTTGGCATGCTGCTGCTGCCGGAAAGCCCGCGCTGGCTGGCCTCCGCCGGCCGCTTCGGCGAAGTCCTCGAGGTGCTGCGCCGGACCCGTGCCGCGGAGGACGTATCCACCGAGTTCGACGAGGTCCGGCAGGCCGCCCGGGAGGACTACCAATCCAAGCTCGGCACCTTCCGTGACCTCACGGTGCCGTGGATCCGGCGGATCTTCGTGGTCGGATTGGGCATGGCCGTGATCAACCAGATCAGCGGCGTCAACGCCATCATGTACTACGGCACCTCCATCCTCTCCAGCTCCGGCTTCGGCGACCAGGGCGCCCTGATTGCCAACGTCGTCAACGGCGTCACCTCGGTGGTCGCCGTCGTCGTCGGGATGTCCCTGATGTCGCGCCTGCCGCGGAAGTCGATGCTGATCGCCGGCCTGGCCGGCACGGCAACGTCCCTGCTGGCTATCGGCGTCATCTCCCTGCTCATCCCGGAAGGCATCCTCCGCGGCTACCTGGTCCTGCTGTTCATGGTCACGTTCCTCGCCTCGATGCAGGCCTGCATCGGCACCGTGACATGGCTGACCATGGCCGAAATCTTCCCGCTGCACGTCCGCGGCATCGCCATGGGCATCTGCGTGTTCGTGCTGTGGATGATCAACTTCCTGATCGGGTTCTTCTTCCCGCAGATGGTGTCCTGGATTGGCGTCTCGGCGACCTTCTTCATTTTCGTCGCGCTCCAGCTGGCCGCCATCGTCTGGGTGAAGCGCGTGGTCCCGGAGACTCGCGGCAAGAGCCTGGAGGACCTGGAACACTTCTTCAAACAGGCCGCCGCCAAGCAACCGGTTACCGTCTAGCCACATAAAGCGTCCAGCCGTACAAACCGAAAGCCCCGCCCCTCGGATGTTCGTGGGGCGGGGCTCTTCTGCGTTCTTACTGCGTTTCGGGCGAGGCGTGGCAGCGCTAGACGCCTACGTGCAGCCGGGGGAGGGCGTCCACCAGGGGTGCCAGTTCCGGCACTTCCTGGGCCTCGGCCAACGCCCGCTCCAGCGTGGCGTCGTGGACCGGCCTGCTCTGCTCGAGCAGCGTGATGCCGCTGGGCGTGAGCTCGGTGTAGATCCCGCGGCGGTCGTCCGCGCACAGGATCCGGGTCAGCAGCCCGCGGTCCTCGAGCCTGTTGACCAGCCGCGTGGTGGCGCTCGCGCTCAGCGCCGTGGCACGGGCCAGTTGCTGCATCCGCATATGCCAGCCGTCCTGCCGGCTGAGCGCGTCCAGCACGGTGTATTCCACCACCGAGAGCTGCGCCTCGGCCTGCAGGGAACGCTCCAGCTCGGCCTCGATCAGGCCGTGCAGGGCCGCCAGGGTCCGCCAGCCTTGCGCCCGGACCTCGACGGCGTCGTCCTTGATGCCCATCTGCTGATTCCCTTCAGCTCGCGTGCCCGGCGGGGTGGTGCCGGACACATCAAATAATAGTTGCTTGCGCGCTGTATCTGCTTGTGCAACAATTTGTTGTACATCAATAAATAACGCGTCTGCAATTACTAGCTTACGCGCCATACCCCTTTCCGTACAGCTTTGTAAGGAGCACCTCCATGCCTGTTGGCCTGATAGCCCTCGCCCTCGGCGGGTTCGGCATCGGACTCACCGAGTTCGTCATCATGGGCCTGCTGCCGCAAGTGGCCGCAGACTTCCACGTCACCGAGGCCACCGCGGGCTGGCTCATCTCCGGCTACGCGCTCGCCGTCGTGGTGGGAGCGCTTGGCCTCACCGCGGCCGTGACGCGGTTCGAGCGCAAGCCGGTACTGGCCGTGCTGATGGTGCTCTTCATCGCCGGCAACCTCGTCTCGGCGCTCGCCCCCGACTATGGGCTGATGATGGCCGGCCGTATTATTGCCGCGCTGGCGCACGGGGCATTCTTCGGCATCGGTGCCGTGGTGGCCGCCAGCATGGTGGCGCCCAACAAGAAGGCCGGCGCGATCGCGATCATGTTCACCGGCCTCACGGCGGCCAATGTCCTGGGTGTCCCCTTCGGCACCATGCTGGGCCAGGCCGCGGGCTGGCGGGCCACGTTCTGGGCGATCACCGTCATCGGCGTCCTTGCCCTGGCAGGCATCCTCGCCCTCGTCCCGAAAACCGGCTCCGGGGAGACCGGCACTGGTTCTGCCACGGGCGGATTGCGCGGCGAGCTCCGGGCCTTCCGGTCCGGGCAGGTCTGGCTCTCCATCCTGGTCACCGTCCTCGGCTACGGCGGCATGTTCGGCGCCTTCACCTACATTGCCTTCACCCTCACCGAGGTCACCGGCTTCTCCGCCACCACCGTCCCGTGGCTGCTGATCCTTTTCGGCGTCGGGCTCTTCATCGGCAACACCCTCGGCGGCAAGGCGGCCGACAAGAATGTGGACCGCACCCTGCTGGTGGTGCTCGCGGTCCTGGTGGCGGTGCTCGTGGCCTTCGCCCTGACCGCCGGCAACCAGCCGATGACCATCGCCACCATGGTCCTGCTGGGCGGCTTCGGTTTCGCCACGGTTCCCGGGCTGCAGATGCGCGTGATGAAGTACGCCAGCAGCGCTCCCACCCTGGCCTCCGGCGCCAACATTGCCGCCTTCAACGTCGGCAATGCCCTGGGGGCTTGGCTGGGCGGCGTCACCATCACCGCCGGCCTCGGCTACACCTCGCCGATCTGGGCCGGTGCCGGGATCACCCTGCTGGGCCTGGTGGTCATGGCGTTCGCGGCCGCCGCTGCCAAGAAGCACGACGCCGGCCGGCCGGCCGACGTCGACAGCTCCGACGCCGAGGCCGAGACCGAGCTGCAGGCGGCCTAACGGCCTAACGGCCTAACGGCCTAACAGCAGCGGGCCTAGCGGCCGAACGGCAGCCGCGGGTCCAGGTCCTGGCCCTCCCAGGTCTGGCGGATCCAGCCGTGGTGCGGGTCGTCGCTGATGAGCCACTCGCGGACCTGGCCCGGTCCTGCCATGACGTTGAGGTAGTACATGTCGTAGCCGGGGGCGGCCATGGCGGGCCCGTGCCAGCCGTAGGGCACCAGGACGACGTCGCCTGTCCGGACCTCGGCCGAAACGTCGATGGGCCGCTCATCGGAGGCGTAGACCCGCTGGTAGCCGATGGCGTCCTCGGGGCCCGGGCGCCGCGGCGCTCCGGGCGTCACCCGGGTTTCGAAGTAGTAGATCTCCTCGAGGCTGGTCTCGCCGTCCTTTTCCTCATCGTGCTTGTGCGGGGGATAGGAGGACCAGTTGCCGGCCGGGGTGAGGACCTCGCAGACAATGAAGCGGTCCGCCTCCAGCGCCGCCGGGGTACCGAAATTGTGGACCTGGCGCGAGCAGTTGCCCGCTCCACGCAGTTCCACCGGCGTCTCAGCGGCCGAGACGAGGCGGACCGGGTAGGAGGCCTTGGCCGGGGCCGTGGCTACCGCCACCCGGCCGCCGTCGGCCGAGGCGATGGTCACCGCCTTGCCGGTTCCCGTGTAGAGCACATCACTGGGGCCGCCGAAGACGCTGTCCCGGCCGGCCAGCGGATAGTCCTGGCCGTCCACGGTCGCCACGAAGGAGCCGTTGAGCGGGATCACGATGCGTTCCTCCGCAGCGGCTTCCAGTCCGACGGCGCCGCCGGCCGCCAAGGTGGCGACCTTCAGTCCTGTGTGTGCCCAGCCGTCCACCGCCAATGCGGAATCGGACGTCCCGATCGAAATGTCCCACTTGCCTTCGGCGGCAGTGCCGAGCGGATAGACCCAGTTGGCCATGGAAGCTGTCCTTTCGTTGTCGCGCCGGAGGAAGGCGCGTGTGTGCGGGGTTGGAGACGGTGGCGCCCGTAGTTGGCGCTCTCACGCGCCTATGGTTGGACGCCTACTTGTGAGCCCCTGTCTTTGGGCTCTTATCTCTGAACTCTTATCTCTGAACCAGTGTCATTTCAAAGCTGTAGGAATCCGCCCGGTAGACGTGGTGGCCGGTTTCCACCATGCGTCCGGTGTCGTCCACGGCGGTGCGCTCCATGGTGACCAGGGCGGAGCCGGGCGTGGTCTCAAGCAGGGGCGCCTGGTAGTCGTTGGCGATCATGGCGCCGATCCGCTGCGAGGCCAGGCGGAAGTTCACGCCGCCGTTGCGCAGGATCGCGTAGAGGCCCTGTCCGGCCAGGCTTGCCTCGTCGATGGAGGTGATGTCATCGCGCACCCAGTTCTCCATCAGGGCCAGCGGCTTGCCGCCGACTTTCCGGAGCCTGGCGAAGTGGTACACCTTGGCGCCGGCTGGAAGCTGCAGCGCCGTCCGGATCGCCGCGTCCGCCTCCTCATGCGAGAAGCTCAGCACATCGGTGGTGGGCTTGCTGCCGTTGTTGCTGAGGTCGTCGTAGAGACTGGAGAGCTCCAGCGGTCGGCGGACCTGGCTGGACACCACCTGCGTGCCCACGCCGCGCTTGCGGACCAGGAGCCCGGAACGGACCAGTTCGTCCATGGCCTTGCGCATGGTGGGGCGGGAAAGATTGAGCTGGGCGGCCAGGTCGATCTCATTTTCCAGCCGGCTGCCGGGCTCCAGCAGCCCCGTGTGGATCGCGGCCTCGATGCCCTGCACCACTTGGTGGTACAGCGGTACGGGGGAAGAACGGTCGATCCGCAGATTTAGTTGATTCGCCACTGGGCGCGCTCCCTTGTGCTCCGCGGCGGCCGACGTGCCAGCCTGTCCGCGTATGTCAGGCTATGTTCGCTTGATAGGACATACTGCCTTTTTCTGATAGTAGCAGGGCTGCCGTGGGCGGCCAAGGGTTGGCGTTCGACGCCGGGGGAGTAAGGGGTTGGTGGGCCCTTCCTGAATGATCGACCCCGCCAAAATGTCGACTGAATCGCGCTGCGTTACGTCAAAACATCCTAATGTCAGGACAAACTATTGACAACTGTGATCGGAGTCACCATGATCAGTGGAGAAGGCTCACGGACCGGCGTGATGAAGCGTGCGGGGTAGCCCGAATCAAAGGAGATTTATCGTGAAGAAGTTTTCCTGGCGGAAGGCGGCGCTGGTGGCCGCCGTCGTTCCGATGATGGCCCTTAGCGCCTGTTCCAGCACTGGCGGCAAGCCCGCAGACACGGGCAACGCAGCCGGCGGTGGCGGCCAGGCCGTCTCGACGCCCCGGCTCAAGGTCGCCCTCATCACCCACGCCTCGGGCGGCGATACCTTCTGGGACATCGTCCGCAAGGGCGCCGAGGAGGCATCGGCGAAAGACAACGTTGAACTCCTGTACACGTCCGATCCCGAAGCCGGCCGGCAGGCCCAGCTCGTCCAGCAGGCCATCGACCAGAAGGTTGACGGCATCGCGGTCACCCTCGCCACGCCGGACGCCCTGAAGGACGTCCTGAAGAAGGCCACCGACGCCGGCATTCCCGTCGTAAGCCTCAACGCCGGTGAAGGCGTCTCCCAGGCACTCGGTGCCTTCACCCACTTCGGTTCCAACGAGCAGCTCGCCGGCGAGGCGGTCGGCACCAGGCTCGCGGCGGAGGGCTACAAACACCCGGTCTGCGTGATTCAGCAGCAGGGCCACGTTGGCCTTGAAGCACGCTGCGCCGGCGTCAAGGCCAAGGTGCCCGGAACGGAAATTCTGTACGTCGACGGCAAGGACATGACCGCTGTTCAGTCCACGGCGACCGCCAAGCTCCAGGCTTCCAAGGACGCCGACGTCATCATCGGCCTCGGCGCCCCCATCACCCTCACGCTCCTCAAGTCGGTCACTGATGCCGGCAGCTCCGCCAAGGTAGCAAGCTTCGACCTGAACGCGGATCTCGCCCAGAAGATCGTTGACGGAGCTGTCCTTTTCACCGTGGACCAGCAGCCGTGGCTGCAGGGTTACAGCGCAGTTGATGCGCTGTGGCAGAACAAGCGCGGCGGATTCAAGCTGGGCGGCGGACAGTCGGTCCTCACCGGCCCGAGCATCGTAGACAAGAGCAATGCGGCTGATGTCCTGAAGTTCGCCCAGCAGGGTATCCGCTAACAGTCCGCTGGCCGGGCCGGCCCTGTGCCGGCCCGGCAGCAAGGAGAATCATCATGACCATCACCCAGACAAAGACAAAGTCGCCGGCGCCCGATGAGCGCGTCGCCAAGCGCAGTCCGTTCCAGAAACTGCTGGGACGTCCCGAGGTCGGTGCCCTGGTGGGCGCGATCGTCCTTTTCATCTTCTTCGCGTTGGTGTCCCCGACGTTCACCCAGCCCAACGCCTTCGCGACCATCCTGTACGGCTCCTCCACGATCGGGATCATGGCCGTCGGGGTGTCCTTGCTGATGATCGGCGGGGAGTTCGACCTCTCCACCGGCGTCGCGGTGATCACCTCGGCGCTGACCGCGTCGCTGTTCAGCTGGAACTTCAGCACCAACGTCTGGGTCGGCGTGGGCCTTGCCCTGGTGGTGTCCCTCTCGATCGGGTTCATCAACGGCTGGATCCTGATCAAGACCAAGCTGCCCTCCTTCATCGTGACCCTGGCCACGTTCCTGATGCTGACCGGCCTGAACCTGGGCCTGACCCGGCTGATCGGCGGCTCGGTGTCCTCACCGTCAATCTCGTCCATGGACGGCTTCGCCTCCGCCCATGCGGTCTTCGCCTCCTCGATCAGCATCGGCGGGGTCGAGGTCAAAATCACCGTGTTCATCTGGTTCGCGCTCGTCGCGGTGGCGACCTGGGTGCTGATGCGGACCCGGGTGGGGAACTGGATCTTCGCCGTCGGCGGGGACGCGAACGCGGCCCGCGCCGTGGGCGTGCCGGTCAAGGCCACCAAGATCGGCCTGTTCATGGCCGTGGGGTTCTGCGCCTGGATCCTGGGCATGCACAACCTCTTCGCCTTCGACGCCGTGCAGTCCGGTGAGGGCGTGGGCAACGAGTTCCTCTACATCATCGCCGCGGTGATCGGCGGCTGCCTCCTGACCGGCGGATACGGCTCGGCGATCGGCGGCGCGATCGGCGCGTTCATCTTCGGCATGGCCAACAAGGGCATCGTCTACGCCCAGTGGAACCCGGACTGGTTCAAGTTCTTCCTGGGCCTGATGCTGCTGCTGGCCACCATCGTCAACCTCATCGTCAAGCGCCGCGCGGAACTGAAGTAAAAGGGGCCCGGAAATGAATGCCAAAGAGATCGACCAGCAGACCCTGCTGCAGAACGAAAAAGACCCCCTCACCCACACCCCGGTGCACCTGCTCTCCCTGGACGGGGTGGCCAAGCACTACGGGAACATCATCGCCCTCTCCGATGTCACCATGGCCGTGGACAACGGCCGCGTCACCTGCGTCCTGGGCGATAACGGCGCGGGCAAGTCCACCCTGATCAAGATCATCGCAGGCCTGCACCAGCACGACGCCGGGACCCTGAAAGTCATGGGCGAGGACCGGAAATTCACCTCCCCCCGCGACGCCCTGGACGTGGGCATCGCCACCGTCTACCAGGACCTCGCGGTGGTGCCGCTGATGCCGATCTGGCGGAACTTCTTCCTCGGCTCCGAACTCACGTCCGGGTTCGGCCCGTTCAAGAGCATGGACGTCGACAAGATGAAGGAAATCACGCTCAAGGAACTCGCCGCGATGGGCATCGACCTGCGCGATGTCGAGCAGCCCATCGGCCAGCTCTCCGGCGGTGAACGCCAGTGCGTCGCGATCGCCCGCGCCGTGTACTTCGGCGCGAAGGTCCTGATCCTGGACGAACCCACCGCGGCCCTGGGCGTGAAGCAGTCCGGCGTGGTCCTGCGCTACATCCTCCAGGCCCGCGACCGCGGCCTGGGCGTCATCTTCATCACCCACAACCCGCACCACGCCTTCCCCGTCGGGGACCGGTTCCTGCTGCTCAAACGCGGCAAGTCGATCGGCTACTACGACAAGAAGGACATCACCCTGGACGAACTCACCGCCCAAATGGCCGGCGGCGCCGAACTCGCCGAACTCGCCCACGAACTCGAACAACTCGGCGGCCACGGCGACATCGTCAAAGAAGTCCAGGGCGAAGTCGCCGACGTGGCCCAGACGACCGGTAACACGTACGCGTAAGTACCGTCCCAAATCTTAGAAAGGACAGGCCTTTGGCTTACCTCAACCGCACCCCGTCCGACGCCGCCCAGCCCGTACGGATCGGGCTGATCGGCTCCGGCTGGATGGGCGCTTTCCACGCCGAAAGCATTGCCCGCCGGGTCCCGGGCGCCGTCCTGGCCGCCATCGCGGATCCCAACCTGGAATCCGCCGAGGCACTGGCCGGCACCCTGGGCACCGCGAAGGTGACCGCCGACGCCGCCGACCTCCTGGCCGACCCGGAGATCGACGCCGTCGTCATCGCCAGCCCCGCCCGCTTCCACTCCACCCTGATCGGGCAGGCCGCGGCCGCCGGAAAGCACGTCTTCTGCGAAAAGCCCGCCGGGCTGGGGCTCCAGGAACTCGACGCCGCCCTTGCCGCCGTCGACGCCGCCGGCGTGCACTTCCAGATCGGCTTCAACCGCCGGTACGCCGACGACTTCCAGGCAGCCAAGAAGGACCTCGCCGCCGGAATTGCCGGGACGCCCCAGCTGATGCGTTCACTGACCCGGGACCCGGGCACGGGAAGCATCGGCCACGCCGCCAGGATCCCGGCGTGGACGGTCTTCCTCGAGACCCTCATCCACGACTTCGACACCCTCAACTGGTTCAACGAAGGCGCCGAGCCCGTGGAGGTCTACGCAGTCGCCGACGCGCTCGTGGAGCCGGGACTGCGGGACCAGGGCTTCCTGGACACCGCCGTCGTGACCATCCGCTACAGCAACGGCGCGATCGCCGTCGCCGAGGCAAACTTCAGCGCTCTCTACGGCTACGACATCCGCGGCGAGGTCTTCGGTTCCCGCGGCATGGTCCAGGCCGGACGGTCCACCGAAACCGCCGCCCGCCGGTTCACCGCCGAGGGGATGTCCGCCGACACTCCACGGCTGAACGTCGAACTCTTCCGGCAGGCCTACACCGATGAACTCGTGGACTTCGCCGACGCGGTGCGCGCCCGGCGCGACGGAACAGTGCCGCCGTCGAAGCCGTTCACCCTCACCCCGGTGGCCAATGACGCCCGGCGCGCGCTGGCCGTAGCCCTGGCCTGCATCGAGTCGGTCAAGCAGGGGACCCCGGCAACGGTCAACACAGTGGCCGTCAACGAGAAGGCGGTCCTCTAATGCGGCTTGCCGTCTGCGCCGAGATGGTCTTCACCGACCTGCCGTTCACGGAGCGGGTGCGCCGGATCCACGAGGCGGGCTTCGACGTCGAACTCTGGGACTCGCGCTCCAAAGACATCGGCGCGCTCAAGGCCACCGGGGCGGTGTTTTCGTCCATGACCGGATACACCGCCGGCAGCCTCGTGGATCCGGACACGGCGGATGACGTGGTGCGGACGGCCGAGACCCTGATCCCCACCGCACTGGAGCTTGGCGTCAGCCGGCTGGTGGTCCACCCGGCCGAACTGGTCGACGGCCAGGCGGCGCGGCCGGTCTACCGGTCCAGCGGCCACATGTGGGCCACCGGCGCCCGGACCCTGGAACGGCTCGGAGAGCTGGGTGAGAAACACGGCGTGACCTTCTGCCTCGAGAACCTCAACACCATCCTTGACCACCCCGGCATCCCGCTGGCCCGTGCCAAGGACACCCTGGCGCTGGTGCAGGCCGCCGGGCATCCGAACGCCAGCCTCATGCTGGATCTTTACCACGCCCAAATGGGGGAGGGGAACCTGATCGAACTCGTCCGGAGCGCCCTGCCGTACATCGGTGAAATCCAGGTGGCGGATGTTCCTGGCCGCTGTGAACCCGGGACCGGCGAAATCAACTACGCGGCCGTCGCCAGGGCACTCGCCGACGCCGGCTACGAAGGGACAGTGGGCATGGAAGCATGGGCCAGTGGAGACAGCTATGCGGCCCTGGAGGCCTTCCGCTCAGCGTTCACCGTGACCGCGAGGGCAGCCGCATGAGGGACGTCGTACTCGGCCTCGTCGGCGTTGGGCGGATCGGCGTCATGCACGCCAACAACATCGCCGCCCTCAACGAGGTCCTGAATCCGCAGGGGATCCACGTCCGGCTCCGGCTCACGGACGTCGCCGAAGAGCACGCCCGTGCCGTGGCGTCCGGTCTTGGCGCCGAATTCCTCCCGTCGGTCCAGGCCCTGCTGGGCTCCGGGCTGGACGGCATGGTCATCGCCACGGGAACCGGAACCCACCCCGAGCTCATCAAGGCCGGCGTGGACGCCGGGATCCCGGTGTTTTGCGAGAAGCCCGTGGCCCTGAACGTGGCCGACGCCCTGCCCGTGCTCGACTACGTCCGGGAGCGCCAGGGCGTGGTGCAGATCGGGCATCAGCGCCGGTTCGACGCCGGCTACCTCGAGGCACGCCGCGCCTACCAGGCCGGCGAACTGGGCTGGATCCACTCCCTGCGCGCCGTCACGTGCGACATGACGCCGCCGCCGGTGGAGTTCCTGGCCAGCTCCGGCGGGTTGTTCCGCGACTGCTCGGTCCACGACTTCGACATCCTGCGCTGGCTCACGGGCCGCGAAATCGTCGAGGTGTACGCCAGGGGCTCCAACAACGGAGATCCGGCCATTGGCGAAGCCGGCGACGTGGACACGGCCCTCGCGCTGGTGACGTTCGACGACGGCACCGTGGGAACGGTCTCCGCCACCCGCTACAACGGGGCCGGCCACGATGTCCGGCTCGAAATCCAGGGCTCCCGGGCCTCGCTGATGGTGGGCCTGGACGACAAGACGGCGCTGGCCTCCGCCGAGGCAGGGATCACCTTCCCCGCCGGAAAGCCGCACCTGACGTTCGCCGAGCGGTTCGAGGCGGCGTACCGGTCCGAGATGGCCGCCTTCGTGGAACTGATCCTTGGCCGCCGGGAGAACCCCTGCACCCCGGAAGACGCCGTGGCGGCCTCCCGGGTGGCAGACGCCGCCCAGGAATCGCTCGCCACCGGCGTGCCGGTCCGCGTGGCCCTCAGCGTCGCCAGGTGAGCCCTGGCCCTGAGCTCTGTCCCTGAGCCCGGCCCACGTCGACGAAGGCCCGGAAGGGGGCGAGCCGCTCTCCGGCGGGGATTTCCAGCGCCTCGGGGTGCCACTGGACCGAGGCCACCCAGCGCTCCGGATCCTCCAGCGCCTCGACGGTCCCGTCCTCGGCCACGGCCGTCACCCTCAAACCTTCGGCCACCCGGGCCACGGCCTGATGGTGGCCGGACGCGATCTTCACGCTCACGGCACCGGATTCGCTCCCGTACAAGGCAGCCACCCTGGAGCCGGCCTGCACGCCGACCTCATGCCACGCCCACGGTCCGGCCCCGTGCACCGGCGCGGTCTCGTGGTGCACGACTGTCCCCGGCGCCATGTCCTGGACCAGGGTCCCGCCGTAGAGCACGTTGAGCAGTTGGTGCCCGCGGCAGATGCCGAGCACGGGCAGACCGGCGTCGATCGCCTGCCGCGCCACCGCAACGTCCAGCGCGTCCTGGGCGGGATTGACGTCGTAGCAAAGATCGGTTTGTTCCTCGCCGTAGAGGCCGGGGTCGAGGTCGCCGCCACCGGGAAGAACGACGCCGTCCAGGGACGCCAGCGCCGCGGCCAGGCCGCCGTCGGCCGGCTCCACAGCGGTGAGCAGCACCGGTTCGCCGCCGCCCTCCCGCAGCAGCTCCACGATGTACTCGAACAATCCGTTGGCCTCCGCCACGCGCGGGTCGGGGTCGGCGGAGCTGCTGAGGCGGACAGGTACGCCGATGCGCGGCCGGGCGCCGGCGAGGTTGCGGGAAGTCTGCATGCCTCATTCTGCAACATGATCGCGGACTAGGATTGCCAGATGAACGCCCGTTATCTCGTGTCCCGCAGCCGATACATCCCGGCCGCCCCGGAAGCCATCTTCGACGTGCTCGCCACGCCCGCCCTGCACAGCGTGATCGACGGCTCGGACACCGTGAAGGGCGCCCAGCCGCGCGGGCCCCGGCGGCTGTACCTCGGCGCCAGGTTCGGCATGCACATGAACATGCGGGTGAACTACAAAATCCTCAACCGGGTCTGCGAGTTCGAGGAAGGCCGCCGGATCGCGTGGCGGCACTTCTATGGCCACGTGTGGCGCTACCTGCTCGAGCCGTCCACCGGTGCGGACGGAACCGCCGGCACCATGGTCACAGAGCAATGGGACGCGCGGCGGGTCCACGGCAAGAGCCTTCTCCGGCTGGCGGGCTACCTGCGCCGCCATCCGGCCAACCTGGAACAGACGCTGGCCAAGCTCGAGGCATACATGGCCGGGCCTGCGGACTTGGGTAATGTGGATGGAAGCACAAAACGCGACTGAAGGTGGTAATCGGGATGGGCCGCAGGACTCTGGTCGACGAGCTCGTCGACGGCCTGCTGACCGAAATCCTTGACGGCAAGCTCCAGCCGCACAGTACGATTCCACCGGAAGCCGACATCGCCAAAGCCTACGACGTCAGCAGGCTGACCGTGCGCGAAGCCCTCAAAGCACTCCGCGCGCAAAACATCCTCTACGTGAAGGCCGGCCGGGGAACCTTCGTCAACCCCACGGACAACTGGACCGGCCTGGACGCGATCTTCAAGGCGGCCTCGCACGGCAACGCGGCCGACCAGGTCTCTGTGGGATTGATCGAGATGCGCCGCATGGTGGAGACCGGCGCGGCCGCGCTCGCCGCCAAGCGCTACACCCCCGAGCACGCCGAGCAGATGCGCGAGTGCATCGCGGACATGAAGCGCTTCCACGAGTCCGGCGACCTGGACCGCTTCGTCGAGGCGGACATTGGCTTCCACGACGCCGTCCTGAGGGCCTCCGGCAACCCCTTTGTCCGGGCCCTGTTCGCCCAGCTGGGCCAGTTGCTGTACATGACCCGGCGCGAGACGTCGGCCGTCGGCGTGATCCAGCAGCACGCCATCGATTACCACCAGCGGGTCCTGGACAGCATCCTGAGCGGCGACGCCGAGCGCTCGCGGCAGGCGATGGATGAGCACATGGACCAGACCAATGCGGACTACGAGCGGTACGTCCGCGGCGTCAAGTCCTGACGTCCGCCCCCGGGCCCTTGACGTAATCCGAATCACATTCTATGCTCGTGCCTAGTTCTTGAATCAGATGTCTGACATCTGACTCAAATAGATATCCTGCAACACTCGCAATCGGGCAGGATCTCCACCCCTAATCCACCGACTTCCTCACCCGGCACAGCCGCAGGGCAGGAACTCACGTAAGAAGGTCGATGATGACTTCATTAACCCCCAAGTCCTCCGGACTCGGCGAACTGGGCGACCGCACGCTCCGCAAGGTCCGCCGTCGCGTCATGCCCCTGATTGTCCTGCTCTACTTCGTTGCCTACCTGGACCGCAACAACGTCGGCTTCGCCAAACTCACCATGAGCGAGGACATCGGCCTGACCTCCGCCGCCTACGGTCTTGGCGCCGGCATCTTCTTCCTCGGTTACGCCCTTCTTGAAGTTCCGAGCAACGCGGGCATGTACCGGTTCGGCGCCCGCAAGTGGCTGGCCCGGATCCTGATCACGTGGGGCATCTTCGCCACCGCCATGTGTCTGGTGAACGGGGAAACCACCTACTACATCGTCCGGTTCCTGCTCGGTGCCGCTGAGGCCGGGTTCTTCCCGGCGATCCTGTTCTACCTGACGCTGTGGTTCCCCGCCGCACAGCGCGTCACAGTGCTGGGCATCTTCATCCTCGCCCAGCCCGTCTCCAACGCGCTCGGCGCCCCGGTATCCGGGCTCCTCCTGCAGATGGACGGCATCATGGGCCTGCAGGGCTGGCAGTGGCTCTACATCATCGAAGGCATCCCGGCGATCGCGCTTGGACTCCTGACCCCCATCCTTATGACGGACCGGCCGCGGGACGCCAAATGGCTCGACGTCGACGAGCGCAACTGGCTCGCCGCCACCATGGACGCTGAACTGGCGGCCAAGTCCCAGTCCGGAAAGCACAACTTCATGGCCGGGCTCAAGGACAAGCGCACCTTGGTCTACTCCGCCCTGTACTTCGGCCTGGTGTGCGGAATCTACGGCCTGGGCCTGTGGATGCCCACCATCGTCGCAGCCCTTGGCAAGTTCTCCACGGCCGAGGTTGGCTTCATTGTCTTCATCCCCTACGCAGTGGCAGCGGTCTTCGTCTACTTCTGGAGCAAGCGCGCGGACCGGACCGGCAAGCGTGCCTGGCACACGGCGGTCAGCATGGTGCTCGCCGGCGTGGGACTCCTGGCCGCGGGCTACCTGCTGCCGGTCAACCCGTTCCTCGCGATGATTGGCCTGACGCTCTCGGCCATGGGGATCTACGGCGCCATCGCCCCGTTCCTCTCGATGCCCTCTGCCGCCCTGACCGGCGCGGCCGCCGCCTCCGGCCTGGCCCTGGTGAACTCGCTCGGAAACCTCGGCGGCTTCATCTCCCCGTACGCCGTCGGGCTCCTCAAGGACGCTACCGGCAGCAACCAGAGCGGGCTGCTGTTCCTTTCCCTCTGCCTGTGCCTCACCGCCGTGGCCACCTACCTTTATGCCCGCAAGCGCCCGGAGGGCGACGCCGCCCTTGATCCCGCGGTCGCGGCGGCTGCCGCCGTCGTCGTCCCGACCAAAGTACCCTGATCCCGAACTCCCTGAAGGAACCTTCGCAATGACATCAATTACCCCGTTCCCCACTGAGCGCACCGTCGTCCTGACCGGCGCCGCGTCAGCCCGCGGCATCGGCCGCGCCTCCGCCGACCGCTTGGCCAGCGAGGGCTGGTCCATCGCAATCCTGGACATCAATGCCGAGGACGCCGCCGCCGCTGCCGCAGAGATCGGTTCCAACCGCGCGGTCAAGGCCATCGGCGTCGGCGCGGACGTCTCCGACGCCGCGTCGGTAGACCGGGCCATCACGGAGATCGAGGGCTCGCTGCCCCCGATCGTGGCCCTGGCCAACCTGGCCGGCATCAGTTCCCCGACGCCGTTCATGGACACCACGGTCGAAGAATGGGACAAGGTCTTCGCCATCAACATGCGCGGATCCTTTATCGTCTCCCAGCGCGTGCTCAAGGGCATGATCGAGCGCAAGCTCGGCAGGATTGTGAGCATCTCCTCGATCTCCGCACAGCGAGGCGGGGGCACCTACTCCAAGGTCGCCTACAGCGCCTCCAAGGCCGGCATCATCGGGTTCACCCGGGCCCTGGCCCGCGAAGTGGGCGAATTCGGCGTCACCGTCAACGCCATCGCCCCCGGCCCCATCGACACGGACATAATGGGCGGCAGGCTGAGCGAGGACCGCAAGGCGCAGATGTCCGAAGGGATCATGATGGGCCGCGTCGGTAGCCGCGAGGAAGTGGCGGCCCTGATCGCCTTCCTGCTCGGCCCCGACGCCGGCTACATCACCGCGGCCACGTACGACATCAACGGCGGCCTCCAGGTCTCCTGACCCCCAGCTCGCCCCCCGCACGCCGCACCCCCGTTGCGCTATCAGTTATAGGCCCTAAAACCCTCAAATGGCCGCCAAAAGTGATAGCGCAACCGGGGGTGTGGGGGTGTCTCCGGCGTTTCAGCCGGTCAGAGATCCTTGCGGCATTGGGCGTGGCCGAGCTCGTAGAGCCCGTTCAGGTCACCGTCGGCAAGCCCGTCCGGGGCGCCGATCTCCGGGTACATCAGCTGGGCCGGGTCATCCACATGCTCCAGGCCCATCACGTGGCCGAGCTCGTGCAGGATCACGGCCGTGGCATAGGCCCCGCCCTGGCCCCGGTCCAGGTCTTCGGCGATTTGCGGGGCATCCAGTTCCAGGCTGCCGGTGACAAAGCTCTTGGGACCGTCGCCGAAACTGAAGTGGGTGCTGCCGCCCGTGCCGATGACCGGGCCTTTAAGCTGCGGGGCCTGTTCCGGTGTGGTCCAGGCGATCAGCAGCGGCGCCCACCGGTCCCCGTAGGCGTCCTTCTGGTAGGGGGCCCGGGTTGGCGAGGGAGTCTCCGTTGTGGAGCCATCGCTGATGAACTTGATCCCGGTGGCCTCCGAGATCGTCCGGATGGAATCTTCCACGAGCCGTTCGGCACCCCGCGGCGCCAGGGCGGCGTTGACCACGTAGTGCAGCGGCCGGCACGGCGAGTAACCCACCGGAGAGCCGTCGTCGTTCGTTGCGAGGAACTTGTACGACGTGCTGGCGCTCTCCGGTTTCCGGGGAGCGCCCAGGGGCCGGTCCTGCTCCTCGAGACCGGGCGGGGGAGTGTCGGCCCGGTCCCCGGTGGCAGGCACGGCAGGCTGGCCGGACTCCTGCCCGGACCGCGGCTCAGCCTGCACGTCCCGGCCGGCCGTGTGCCCGGTTCCGCGGCTGACCTCGAACAGGCCGGTGAATCGGGGATCGCCGTAGACCAGTCCGGCCGTGAGGAAGGCCCCGCCGGCGATCACGGCAGCTGCGGCAAGGTTCCTGACAACCCGCAGCGCGGTGGCGCGCCGGCTGTGCCGCGGCCCGCGGTCCCGAAATTCAGGGCCGTCCACTAACCAACCACGGCGCCAAAGACCAGGCCCAGCAGGTACGTCACGCCGGCGGCGCCCATGCCGATGGCCAGCTGTCGCAGGCCGCGGGTGGCCGGCGAGGTGCCGGAGAGCAGGCCCACGACGCCGCCGGTAAGCAGCAGCGCCAAGCCGACGAGGACGGCCGAAACCACCAGGGCGGCCAGTCCCGTCATGCCCAGCAGGAACGGAATGATGGGCACGATCGCGCCGGAGGCGAAGAAGCAGAAGCTCGACGCCGCCGCGCCCCAGGCGGTGCCGACAGCCTCGTGCTCGTCCTCGCTTTCGGGCAGTTCCGGCCGCAGCGACAGGCTCGGATCGCAGTCGCAGTCCAGCAGGCCCATCCGCTCCGCGACGCGGTGCTCGGCGGCCTCCCGGGACATCCCGCGGGCCAGGTACACGAGCAGGAGTTCGTTGTGCTCGATATCCAGCAGCGGGGCTGCCGCCAACGTAATCTGGGTGGGGCGGGTCGCGGCGAGGAGCTCCCGCTGCGAGCGCACGGAAATAAACTCGCCGGCCCCCATGGAGAGTGCACCGGCCAGCAGGCCGGCGACGCCGCTGAGGAGCACCACCTGGCTGCCCACGCCCGACGCCGCCATGCCCATGACCAGGGACAGGTTGCTGACCAGCCCGTCGTTGGCACCGAAGACGGCGGCACGGAAGGTCCCCGCGAGGCGGTTCCGGCCCCGGGTGGCCAGTCCGCGGACCACTTCTTCATGGATCTGCTCATCGGCGACCATGGCCGGCGTGGCGAACGCTTCAGTGGCGTAGGGGGAGCGGCTCTCGGCCCGCTGCGCCAGGGCCAGGACGAAGACCGAGCCGAAGTGGCGGGCCAGGAAGCCCAGGAACCGGCTGCGGAGGGAGGCATGCCGGTCCTTGCCGGCGTGGTCGCCGAGCAGCTGCAGCCAGTGCGCCTCGTGGCGTCCCTCGGCCTCGGCCAGCGCCAGAAGGATGGCACGCTCCTCGCCCGAGCGGTTCTGCGCAAGATCCCGGTAGACGGCCGCCTCGGCTCGCTCGTCGGCGAGGTACTGGCGCCAGCGCTTGATGTCCGCGGCGCTGGGGTCTGAATTGTGGCCGGAACGGGCTGCCGGGTCCGTGGTGCGGGCCGAAGAGGTTTGTCTCGGATGTGGCTGCGAAGAATCGTTGCGATTCGATTCGGTGTGCTGAGACACGAAAAACTCCTGGGTTTGGTCGGGCGTGGTCCGGCCCCATTGCGACTCCAGAGTACCCCTAATTTCCGCGTTTTTTCGGCTGGCCATCCTCAGCGGGAGGTTTAGGGAGGCCGTAACTGGATTGCCTCGACCGGGCCGCCAGCGACTGCTTTCCGGCGGCATTTGTGGGACCTTGACCGTCCGTGTCAGCGGTGTTCGAATGAAACCCAGGGCGGGCTCCCCGGGGCTTGCCGCCACCGAGTCGTACGGAGGTTGCACCATGGATATCACCGGATCACATCCCATCCAGCCGGCCCGGGAGTCCCTCGAGTCCGATCCCGCTTACGACTACGCCGAGGACGCGCCGGTGAGCGATGCCGCGGAGACCGGGGACGAGGAGCTCCTCGAAGAGGCCGACCGGCTGGTTCCCCTGGACGCGGAGGACTTCCTCGGAGACGAAAAGCCAGTGGTGCCGCTCGACGGGGAGGAATTCCTGGAGTCCGAGGAAAATGAATGATTCACCAAAGGCTGTAAAGCCCGACGGCGGTGCCTCCCCTGTGAGGGGCGCGTAGATGCCGTCCAGCGGAACCTCGGCGTTGATCTCCAGGATGATCATGGTCCCGAGGGTGATGACCGACCCCACGGCCATGGACGCCGCTGCTGCGTGACCGGTGCCGCGCTTCCAGACCAGGCCGCCGAGGATGGCCACAAGGAGGCCGCCGACCAGGATGTCGTAGGCAATGGTCAGGGCGGCGACTACGTCCTTGGTGATCACGGCGATGATGATCGCCACGACGCCGAGTCCGAGGACCCACATGCGGTTGGCTTTGACGTCGTGTTCCGGATTGTCCGTGTCGGCGGTGTTGATGTTCTTGCCGAACCAGCTGGCGACGAACGGCAGCACATCGGCGCGGGCAACGGTGGCCGCGGCGATCAGTGCGCCGGAGGCGGTGGACATCATGGCGGCGACGGCCGCGGCGAGCACCAGGCCGCCGATGCCGATCGGCAGGATCTGGGTGGCGACCTCGGCGTAGACAACGTCCTTGCCCAGGTTGGCGACGTCGATCTCAGGCAGCGCGACACGGGCGCCGAGGCCGATCAGTGCACCGGCCGCACCGTAGAGAATGCAGTAGACGCCGGCCGTGGCGCCGCCCCAGCGGGCAACTGTCGGGGTCTTGGCGGTGAAGACGCGCTGCCAGATGTCCTGGCCGATCAGCAGGCCCAGGGTGTAGACGACGAAGTAGGTGATGATCGTCTGCACGCCGATGCCGTCGATCTGGAAGAAGCTGGCGTCAACACGGGCACGGATGCCGTCGAAGCCGCCGGCGGCGTTGAGCGTGAACGGCAGCATCAGGAGGAAGATACCGACCGTCTTGATGACGAACTGGACCTGGTCCGCCAGGGTGATGGACCACATGCCGCCGATGGTCGAGTAGATCAGCACGATCGAGCCGCCGACGGCGATGGCGAGGGCGCGGTCCCAGCCGAAGAGCACCACGAAGATGGTGGCGTACGCACTCGTGGAGGTGGCGCACAGCATCAGCGTGTAGGCGAGCATGACGATGCCCGAGGTCTGCGTGGACTTGGTGCCGTAACGCAGGGTCAGCATCTGCGAAACCGTGTAGATCTTCAGCTTCTGGATGGTGGGGGCGAAGAGCAGGCTCAGCAGCAGGACACCGGCGCCAATTGCGACCACGAGCCACATGCCGGAGATGCCGAACTTGTAGCCCAGGCCGACGCCGCCGACAGTCGAGGCGCCGCCCAGGACGACGGCGGCCATGGTGCCGGTGTAGAGGAACGGGCCGAGGCGGCGGCCGGCGACGAGGAAGTCGCTATTGTTCTTGGTGCGGGACTTGCCCCACCAGCCGAACGCCAGCATGGCGATCAGGTACACCACCACAATGGCGATGTTGACGAAACTTGCGTCCATTTTAAGGGCTCCTTGGAGCTGGTTGGCAGCGTGTGCGGGGATTGCCGGGCCTCAACGATGCGTTCGGCAAGTCTGCTGCTGCGTGACGGGGTTGGAGGAGGATGTCCGTCGGAACCTCCGGTATTGCCCATTAGGCAACACATGTTGCCCAAAAGAGTATGTTGTGACCCCGGTAACAGTCAAGATGCCCTGCGTGCCGTCGCCGCATCCGCGTCACGAAGGTCCGCTCCGGCTAGGATTGCTCCAATGAATGGGGCCAAGCGGCCGGCCGTGAAAGGTTCCTAAATGAAGGCTCTACCAGTTGAACCGAGCAACGTTCCCGTTGCCATCGGTTCGCGGATCCGCGCCGCCCGGCAGTCCCAGCGGCTCACCATTGAACAGGTCGCCGACGCCACCGGGCTCACCAAGGGATTCCTTAGTCGGGTCGAGCGGGACCTCACCTCACCCTCGGTCGCCTCCCTGGTGACGCTGTGCCAGGTCCTGTCCATCTCGATCGGCGATCTCTTCGCCGCCCCCGAAACCCATCTGACGAAGCAGAACGAAGGTCCCCGCATCTCCCTCGGCGGCGAGGGGATCGTCGAGCGGCTGCTGACTGCCCGCTCCGAGCGCCGGGTCCAGATCATCCAGGCGGTGATCGAACCACGCGGGCGCGGCGAGTCCGAGCTCTATGCCGTGGACTGCGACGTCGACGTCCTGCATGTGGTCAAGGGAAGCATCCGGCTGATCCTCACCAACGAGGAATTCGAGCTCAGCGCCGGGGACACCGTCACCTTCCCGGGCCGGGAACCCCACACTTGGGTCAATCCCACGGATGACGCCGTCGAGGTGCTCTGGGTGCTGGTGCCCGCCGCCAGCCGCTGAGGGCAGGACTGCAAGTAGCCAATCCGGGCAATCTGGAAACGTAGAGGACGAGCGGAAACCGCTCGCGTCAGTTCGACTGGGGGATTCCATGAACCGCAAGAACGTCTTTCTGTCCCTGGCGCTGGCCGCCGCGCTCGCGGCCGCACTCGGCCTGAGCTCCTGCGCCGCGGCGGGCCAGCGGGCCGGCGAGACGGGCAGCGGCCCCGCCGGCTCCACGACGACGGCCCCGGCATCGCAGGAATCCGACGCGGCACCGGCGGCTTCCTCCGCCCCGGCCGCCACGCCCACCGCCAGCGCCACCTCCACTTCCGCCACGCCTACTTCCGCCACCGCCACGCCGACGGCGGGTGCCGTGGCCGGCGTGAAGGTGTTCACCTTCCCGGACGGGCACCTGTCCTTTTCGTACCCGAGCACCTGGTCGGTCCGGACAGTAGGTCCGGCCGGGAACGCCGGCAAGCAGCAGGGCGTGCAGGCCGTCATCGCCGATGCCACGGGCAACGAACTGGCGTCGATCGTCAGCAGCACCAACGCCAGCAATGCTTCCGGCCCGGTGGCCCGTACCGTATTGGATGCCGCTCCGGTACCGGGGCTGAAGGATGTCGACGGCGAACAGCTGGCCTTCGGCTTCGCCTTTGATTCCTTCGCCGACCAGTCCGACTTCCACATGAGCGTCCGCAAGGAGCGCGACTTCGCACCGCCGGTCTCCAACTCCGGCTCCGCCTACATCAGCTTTGCCAACGGCGGGGCCGAGGCCAAGGTGCTCTTCGGCAGCCCCGCGTTCGCTTCCGTCGACTCCGCCAAGGCCTGGATGATCACCGAGCAGTACAGCCAGCTGAAGCGCCTGCTGCTCAGCCTCAAGTACAGCTGACCTGCACGGGTCGTGGCGGGGCGGGCCATGGTGAGATGTACGTCACATTCCGGAAATCTGCCGGAAACGGCAAATTAATGCTCGGACCTGTCCCGTAACGTCCCCGCAAGAATCGGAAAGCCTTCCTGAAACACGCCGTGGGTAGCGTCATCTGCGGGGGGACTGCAACAGTCCCAACGACTCATGGTCTCGCCGAATCGGCGCCCTCGGAGCGCCGGCACTCGAGGAAGGCTCCCGTAATGAAGTTCTCTGTTCTTGCAGTAGGAATGGAAGTGGATCCGCAGGTCCTTGACCCCGGATCGACAGCCTGGATGCTGACAGCGTCCGCCCTTGTCCTCCTAATGACCCCCGGGCTGGCCTTCTTCTATGGCGGCCTCGTCAGGATGAAGTCCGTCCTTAACATCATGATGATGAGCTTCGGTGCCATGGGCGTCGTCGCCGTCGTCTGGGCCCTTTGGGGCTACGGCCTGGCCTTCGGCCCGGACACGCTGGGCGGCTTCGTCGGTGATCCCTTCACCAACTTCGGCCTGAGCGGGCTGACCAGCACCATCGGCTCGAAGGCGCCAGGCCTGCCGGACATGATATTCATCGGCTTCCAGGCCACGTTCGCCATCATCACCGTTGCGCTGATCAGCGGTGCGGTGGCCGAGCGCGTCAGATTCGGCCCCTGGCTGCTCTTTGCCGCCCTCTGGGTCACGCTGGTCTACGCACCGATCGCCCACTGGGTCTGGGGCGGCGGGATCTTCGGGCCCACCGGCATCATCGGCAGCAAGATCTCTGCCCTCGACTTCGCCGGCGGTACTGTCGTCCACATGAACGCCGGCATTGCCGGACTCATGCTGGCGGTAGTGCTCGGCAAGCGGCTCGGCTTCATGAAGGACCCCAACATCCGCCCGCACAACCTGCCGTTCGTCATGCTCGGCGCAGGGCTGCTCTGGTTCGGCTGGTTCGGCTTCAACGCCGGCTCCGAACTCGCCGCCGACGCCACGGCCGCACTGGCCTGGACCAACACGCTGCTCGCCACGAGCGCCGCCCTGCTGGGCTGGCTGTTCGTCGAGCGCCTGCGCGACGGACATGCGACCTCGCTCGGTGCCGCCTCGGGCGCCGTCGCGGGACTCGTGGCGGTCACCCCCGCCTGCGGGTTCATCGACCCCGTCGGGGCAATCCTGATCGGCACGGTCGCGGGCGTGGTCTGCGCCCTCGCCGTCGGGCTGAAGTTCAAGATCGGCCTCGATGACTCCCTGGACGTCGTGGCCGTGCACTTCGTTGGCGGCCTGTGGGGCACCCTGTCCCTGGGATTCTTCGCGCTTCCCTCCGCCAAGACCGGCGGCGGCCTCTTCTACGGTGGCGGACTGGCGCAATTCTGGCCACAGATCCTCACCGCGCTGATTGTCACTGCATGGAGCGCCGCCATGACCACGCTGATTGGCTTCGCGATCCACAAGGCCATCGGCATGCGCGTTTCCGAGGCCGACGAACTCTCCGGCATCGATGTGACGGAGCACGCCGAGACGGCGTACGAACTCCTGATGGTCGGCGGCAGCTTCCACCCCGGTGACCCGCACGCAAAGGCCGACGCGGCCCCGGTCCAAACCCAAGCCCAGCCAGAAAGTGAGGCCGCCCGCGGCAAGGTGTCGACGTGAAGCTCGTGACGGCCATTGTGCGGCCGGACCGGGTTGACGCCGTCAGCGCAGCCCTGGAGCGGTCCGGAGTCAATGGACTGACGGTCAGCCAGGCCAGCGGCTATGGCCGGCAGCGGGGCCACCTCGAGGTGTACCGGGGCGCCGAATACAACTCGGACCTGCTGCCCAAGGTGCGGCTGGAGGTCCTGGTCAACGAGGACGCCCTGCGCGCGGTCCTGGCCGCCATCGAAGAAGGCGGGCGCACGGGCAGCTTCGGCGACGGCAAGATCTGGATCATCGACGTGCGCGACGCCGTCCGCGTCCGGACGGGGGAGCGGGGCGCCTCGGCCATCGCGTGAGGCGCCCGCGGGCCGCGGATTTCCGGGCTTTGGTAAACAAATGATGCGCAATGCGAAACTTCGAGTGTATGATGGCTGTCACAACCGTCGGTCAATCCTCGAAGGAGAGGCTTCTTTTGGAAGAGCTGCGCATCGAGGCCAATGGCAACCTTGGCCCCATCGATTCATCCCGCGTCCCGCGCTACGCCGGAGCTGCCACCTATGCCCGCCTGCCGCGCCTGGACCAGGTCGCCAAGGCAGACGTCACGGTGGTCGGCGTGCCGTTCGATTCCGGCGTCTCCTACCGGCCCGGCGCCCGCTTCGGTGCCAACGCCGTCCGTGAGGCCAGCCGGCTGCTGCGGCCGTACAACCCGGCCTGGGACGTCAGCCCCTTCGAGAACATCCAGGTGGCCGACGCCGGCGACATGGCGGTCAACCCGTTCAACATCAACGACGCCATCGAAACCATCCAGCAGAACGCGCTGGACCTGACGGCCTCGGGCAGCAAGCTGGTCACCCTTGGCGGCGACCACACCATCGCCCTGCCGCTGCTGCGCGCCGCCGCCGAGCGCGCCGGCGAGCCCATCGCCATGCTGCACTTCGATGCGCACCTGGACACCTGGGACACCTACTTCGGAGCCGAGTACACGCACGGCACCCCCTTCCGCCGCGCCGTCGAGGAAGGCATCCTGGACACCGAGGCCATCAGCCACATCGGCACCCGCGGCCCGCTCTACGGCAAGAAGGACCTCGACGACGACCACCGCTTCGGCTTTGGCATCGTCACCTCGGCGGACGTCTACTACCAGGGCGTCCTGGAGACGGTGGCCAAGGTCCGCGACCGGATCGGGAACCGTCCGCTCTACATCTCGGTGGACATCGATGTCCTGGACCCGGCACATGCACCCGGCACCGGCACGCCGGAAGCCGGCGGCCTCACGAGCCGCGAACTGCTGGAAATCATCCGCGGCTTCCGCGGCATGAACCTCGTCGGGGCCGACGTCGTGGAGGTTGCCCCGGCGTACGACCACGCCGAGATCACCGGCGTGGCAGCCAGCCACGTCGCCTACGAACTCGTGACCCTTATGGCGGACCGCGCCGTCGAAGGCGACCGCTTCGGTGCCCCGACCGGCTACGCGGCCCAGGCCCTCGGCCAGGAATCCCGCCGTCCGGCCGGCTTCGGCAGCGCGGCTGCAAGCAACAAGTCGGCAAGCACCCCGGCCGAGTCCATCCGGATCACAGCACCCGCGGAGGCCCTGAAATGATCGACTTCGACCCCGGCACGGCTGCCCCGACCAAGGGCACCAACGTCCGCAACGGCGGGGACCTCGTCGTCGAAACCCTCGAGGCCCTCGGTGCCAAGACCGTCTTCGGCATCCCGGGCCAGCACGCCCTGGGCCTGTTCGATGCCATGGGCCGCGGCAACCTGCACTTTGTCTCCTCCCGGGTGGAAAACAACTCGGCCTTCGCCGCAGACGGCTACTCCCGCGCCACCGGCGAGGTTGGCGTCCTGTTCCTCTCCACCGGCCCGGGCGCGCTGACGTCCCTGGCCGGGCTGCAGGAGGCCTACGCCACGGGCGTGCCCATGGTGGTCGTGGCGAGCCAGATCCCGCTCGAAGGCCTGGGCGCCCGCCGCAAGGGCATGCTGCACCAGCTCGATGACCAGAAGGCCTCGGCCGCGAACGTTACCAAGTCCCAGCGGCTGATCCAGCACGCCTCCGGCATCCCCTCGGCGATCCAGGACGCCTGGACCGAGGCAATCTCCTCGCCGCAGGGCCCCGTCTGGCTGGAAATCCCGCAGAACGTGCTGCTGGATCCCATCATGGTGCCCCCGGTGGAGGATGCTCTCGCCGAAGCGGCCGACAACCCACCCCGCGTGGAGCTGGTTCGCGAGGCGGTCAAATGGCTCTCAACCGCAGAACGTCCCGCCATCATCGCGGGCGGCGGCACACGCCGCGGGCGGGCTGAGAAGTCCCTGCTCTCCATCGCCGAGAAACTCCGCGCCCCGGTCATCTGCACGCCCGGCGGCAACGGCGCCTTCCCGTGGAACCACGAGCTCTCGCTGCAGTCCTGGATCGAAGACCGGTACATGACGGATCTGCTCGAGGACGCCGACGTGCTGATCGTGATCGGCTCGTCCCTGGGCGAGGTGACGTCGAACTACTTCACCTTCGAACCGCGCGGCCGGATCATCCAGATCGACGCCGAACCCCGGGTGCTGGAGTCCAACCGCCCCGGCCTGGGCATCCGGGCCGATGCCGGCCAGGCCCTCGCCGCGCTCGACGCCGCCCTGACGGAACCGCACGCAGAGCGCGCGGACTGGCATGGCACCGCCCCCGAAGCCCTGGTCAAGGAGACCCTGGCCAAGGTCACGGCCCGGCTCGAATCCCAGGACCTGGCCAAGGAACTGAAGTTCATGGCCGACATCCGCGAGGCCGTCCCGGCGGGCATGCAGACGTTCTGGGACATGACGATCTCGGCCTACTGGGGCTGGAGCTGCTGGGACGCCCGTGACGGCCAGTTCCACTCCGCACAGGGCGCCGGCGGGCTCGGCTACGGCTTCCCGGCGGCGATCGGCGGCGCCGTCGGGCTCGAAACCACCGGCACGCCCGGCGGTTCGGCCCGGGTGCTGGCCGTCTCCGGCGACGGCTCGTCCATGTACTCCATCTCCGAGCTCGCCACCGCCAAGCAGCACAACATCCCGGTCACCTGGCTGATCGTGGACGACGGCGGCTACGGCATCCTGCGCGAATACATGGTGGGCGCCTTCGGCAAGGCCACCGCCACCGAGCTGTCCCGGCCCGACTTCGTCAAGCTCGCCGAGTCCTTCGGCGTTCCGGCCGTCCGTGTCGCCCCGGAGGACGTCGGGGACGCACTGAAGGCCGGCTTCGCGGCGGACGGCCCCAACGTCGTCGTCGTCGAAACCCTGCTCAAGATGTTCGGCCCCACCCACCTGGCCACGTAGCCGGCGGGCGGCACTCCCTCAACAACTCAGCACAGCACAGCGGACCGGCCGGGTCTGCCCCTCACAGTGAGGGGCTTGCCTTGGGCAAACAAAAGAGGGGTGTCCATACATGTCAGTTGAATCCAACGCTGCAGCCAAACTCGTCTACCAGATCTTCGACCTCCAGCGCGCCGTCCGCTGTGTTGCCGCCGCCAGCCTGCGCGGGCAGGACACCGGAGTGGCGCTTCAAGGCGTCCTTCGCTTTGTGGGGGAGGGCGAATCCCGGGCCACGCACCTTGCGGAGCGGCTCGGCGTCAGCGCCCCGGTCCTCAGCCGGCACATCGCCGAACTCGAAGACCACGGCTACGTGGTCCGCCGGCCGGACCCCGAAGACGGCCGCGCGCAACTGATCGCCTTGTCCGCCAAAGGCGCGGAGAAGCTGCGCGTCATCGAGGACCAGCGCACAGCCGCCCTCCAGGGCCTGCTGCAGGACTGGAGCCAGGACGACGTCGAACTGACGGCGCGCACCCTCGAAAAACTTGCTGAGTCCCTCAGGACTTCAGCCCGGGCAACGACGGCCGGACCCACGAATACGACCGAAATTGTTGAGGAGTAGATATATGGCTAGCCACGCTGCCGCCACGGGGCCGGAGACCGCGCCGTTGATGACCGCGCCGTCGAACAGTGCGCCGTTGAACGCCCAGTCGGAGATTCCGCAGAGGGCGCCCCGCGCACCCCAGGCCGCCGCAGCACCTGCGGCGATGACCCACCGCCAGATCATGGAGGCCCTGACCGGGCTGCTCGCGGCGCTCTTCACAGCCATCCTGAGCAGCACGATCGTTGCCAACGCTCTGCCCACCATCATGTCCGAGCTCAAGGGCACCCAGACGGACTTCGCCTGGGTGATCACCGCCGCGCTCCTGGCCAACGCGGCCACCACTCCGATCTGGGGCAAGCTCGCGGACCTCTTCAACAAGAAGGTCCTCGTCCAGCTGAGCATCGTGATCTTCGTGGCCGGTTCCGTCATGGCCGGCCTGTCCGAGACCATCCCGCTGCTGCTGACCGCCCGCGTCATCCAGGGCATCGCCATGGGTGGCCTGACCGCCCTGGCCCAGGCCATCATCGGCTCGATGATCCCGCCGCGCGACCGCGGAAAGTACTCCGGCTACATGGGCGGCGTCATGGCCGTAGGCACTGCCGGCGGCCCGCTGCTCGGTGGCTTCATCGTCGACAGCCCGCTGGGCTGGCGCTGGACGTTCTTCGTCTGTGTCCCGCTCGCCGTCGTCGCGCTCATCCTGCTGCAGGTCACCTTGAAGATCCAGCACGTCAAGCGCCCCGCCAAGATCGACTGGCTGGGCTCCATCCTGCTGACCTCAGGCGTCAGCCTGCTGCTGATCTGGGTCTCCTTCGCCGGCAACCCCGACTACTACGACTGGTGGTCGTGGCAGTCGGTGGCCATGGTGGGCGGCGGCGTCCTGCTCCTGGGCCTGCTGGTGCTGGTGGAGTCCCGCGTGGCCCAGCCCATCATCCCGCTGAATATCATCCGGGAGCGGACAACCGCCCTCGCCATCCTCGCCTCGGTGGCCGTCGGCGTGGGCATGTTCGGCTCCTCGACGTTCCTGGGCCAGTACTTCCAGGTGGCACGCGGTGCCACGCCCACCGAAGCCGGCCTCCTCACGCTGCCCATGATCGCGGGCAACCTGATCGGTTCAGTCGCCTCGGGCATGCTCATCAGCCGCACCGGCAAGTGGAAGCGGTACCTGATCGCCGGCGCCATCGCGCTGATCGGCGGCCTCGGCCTGGCCGGCAGCATGGACCACACCACTGACCTCTGGCTGACCGGGATTTACACGGCCATCCTCGGCGTCGGCCTGGGCCTGCTGATGCAGAACCTCGTCCTCGCCGTCCAGAACACGGTCCAGGCCAAGGACATCGGCACGGCCAGCGCCTCCGTTGCCTTCTTCCGGTCCGTCGGCGGAGCTATCGGCGTCTCGGTCCTCGGCGCAGTGCTGGGCAACCGGGTCAAGGAGCTCGTCGTGGAGGGACTCGCCTCCGCCGGAATCCAGGTTCCGGCCGGATCTGCGGGCGCCAGCATGGACCTCAAGGACATGCCGGCACCGATCCGCGACATCATGCGGGCCGCCTACGGCGACGCGATCGCGGAGGTCTTCCTGATCTCTGCCATCATCGGCCTCGTGGCCCTGGTTGCCATCCTGTTCATCAAGGAACGTCCGCTGCGCCGCACCGTCGACGTCCGGCCGGAGCCTGCCGAACACGCAGGGGACGCCGGGGACGCTGCTGTGGCAGCCGCCGGCGGCGCGGCAGCGACGGCTTTGGGCGATCCTTTGCGGAACGGCCCGGACGACGCCGCCAGGGCAGCTTCCACCGCCGGCGGTACCGGCATCGTGGACCTGGATCGGGAATTCATCGAGGTCCTCAGCCGGGAGCGCGCCGAATCGCGCTTCCCCGATGCCGCCCGGCAGCGGGCCCGGACCTTGCTGGCCGACGACCGGCCCGAGGCCGCCGACGTGATGCCGGTGCTGCTGGAGACCCAGCGGTTGCTGGCCGAACAGCAGCTGCAGCTCGCGGACGCGCTGGGAGCGGTGTACGAACAGGCTGCGCAGCAGCGCGCGATCGCCGCGGAACAGGCCCGCGTTGCCGAGGAGCTCAGGGCCCTGCACCGGGCGTTGGCCAAGCAACGGAAGATGCAGCGGGCGGCCGCGGAGTACATCGCCACCCACGGCCGGCACCGCACCGAATAGCGCCGGCGCCGTATTCCCAAGGCCCCGCGGCCGCCCCCAGGGGCAGCCGCGGGGCCTTCTCGCGGGGCCCATGGGGGGACCCTCGTGAGGGGCCCCTTTCGGGGCCCTCGAGCGGCGAACTCGGACAGCTAAGTACGCCGTTTGGATGATATTCGGCGCCCCGTGTTCCACCCGGGCGGGGGATTTCGTACAGTTGGGTGGCTAAGGCTGTCGGACCCAAGGGATAGTCTTCAATCAGCTTTTCAACTCACTCCATTTTCCGGTCTTTCGATAGTCCGGTCTTCGTAAGGACTCGTGGGCATGCTCGTTACCCTCATGCGGCGCTATTCCAAGCCGTATCTGCCATACATCGCGGCCGTGGTCATCTTCCAGTTGGCGTCCACCATCGCGGCTCTGTACCTCCCCAGCCTCAATGCCCAGATCATCGACGAGGGCGTCTCCCGCGGGGACACGGACTACATCTGGCGCACCGGCGGCGTCATGCTCGGCGTCGCCCTGGTCCAGGTGGCCACAGCGATCGCCGGCGTCTACTACGGCTCGAAGGCCGCGATGGCGTTCGGCCGGGACCTGCGCCGCGGCGTCTTCCGTAAGGTGAGCAGCTTCTCGGCCCGGGACGTCAACCTCTTCGGCGCGCCCACGCTGATCACGCGGGGCACCAACGATGTCCAGCAGGTCCAGATGCTCATGCTCATGACGCTGAACTTCATGGTGGCCACGCCCATCATGTGCATCGGCGGGATCTTCATGGCCCTGCGCGAGGACCTCAACCTCTCCTGGCTCGTCTGGGTTTCCGTGCCGCTGCTCGTCGTTGTGGTGGGCTACCTCGTGGTCCGCCTCATGCCGCTCTTCCGGTCCATGCAGGAGAAGATCGACCGGCTCAACGGTGTCCTCCGCGAACAGATCATCGGCATCCGCGTGGTCCGTGCCTTCGTGCGCGAACCCCATGAGGCCGAGCGCTTCGGCGCGGCCAACAAGGACCTCACCGACGTCTCGCTGAAGATCGGCTCCTTGTTCGTGCTCATGTTCCCTGCCATCGGCATGATCCTGCACATCTCCACCGCCGCCGTGCTCTGGTTCGGCGGCCAGCGCGTTGATGCCGGCGAGATGCAGATCGGCTCGCTGACCGCGTTCCTGCAGTACCTCCTGCAGATCCTCATGGCCGTCATGATGGGCACCTTCATGGCCATGATGATTCCCCGCGCCTCCGTCTGTGCCGACCGCATCGGCGAAGTGCTCGACGTCGAACCCTCCATCCACGAACCGCTCACCCCCGTGGCGCCGGCAGCAAAGGCCGGCCGCGTCGAGTTCCGCAACGTGACGTTCGCCTACCCCGGCGCCGAGGCACCCGTGCTGAGCAACATCAGCTTCACGGCAGAGCCCGGCCAGACAGTGGCGATCATCGGCTCCACCGGTGCCGGCAAGTCCAGCCTGCTGGCCCTGCTGCCGCGGCTCTACGACGCCGAATCGGGCGAGGTCCTGCTCGATGGCGTCCCCGTCACCCAGCTGGACCGGGCCGAGGTCACGCAGCGCGTGGCCATGGTGCCGCAACGGCCCTACCTGTTCTCCGGAACCATTGAGCACAACCTGCGCTTCGGCAAGCCCGAGGCCACGGATGCGGACCTGTGGGAGGCCCTGACGGTCGCCCAGGCCGCGGACTTCGTGCGCGAAAAGAAGGGCGGCCTGGCCTCCCGGATCGCCCAGGGCGGCACCAACGTCTCCGGCGGCCAGCGCCAGCGGTTGTGCATCGCCCGGGCCCTCGTCACCGAACCCAAGGTCTTCCTGTTCGATGACTCGTTCTCCGCCCTCGATGTCGCCACCGACGCCAGGCTGCGCCGGGCCCTCAAGGCCAAGACGGCCGATGCCACCGTGATCATCGTCGGCCAGCGCGTGTCCACCATCGCCGACGCCGACCAGATCCTCGTGCTGGACAACGGCAGGATCGTGGACCGCGGAACACATGAGGAACTGCTGGAAAGCTCCAGCACCTACCAGGAAATCGTCGAATCCCAGCTGACCGCGGAGGCAGTGGCATGAGCACCAACGAGAAACTCTCCACCATGCCGCCCGAGGCAACTGATTCGACCGCGGCCGGGAGCGTCGCAACCGACGTGCTGGAGGACGACTTCATCGAGGAGGAGTACACGCCCGGCGAAGCCGACGGCGGCATGTTCGGCGTGCCGGCCAAGAAGGCCCAGCACTTCTGGCCTTCGGCCAAACGGCTCATGGGGCTGCTGAAGCCCGAGCGCGCCGGCATCATCGTCGTGCTCGCCATGGTCACGGTCGCCGTCGTCCTCAACGTCATTGCCCCGAGGATCCTGGGTCAGGCAATGGATGTGATCTTCGCAGGAGTCGTTGGCAAGCAGCTTCCGGCCGGGGCCACCAAGGAGCAGTTCATCGACGGACTGCGCTCCCAGGGCCAGGACAACTTCGCCGACATGCTGGCCAAGATGGACGTCGTGCCGGGCGCCGGCATCGATTTCCAGAAGCTTGCGTTCCTGATCAGCGTGGTGCTGGTTATGTACTTCGTCGCCAACATCTTCCTGTGGCTCCAGGGCTATGTCCTCAATGTGCTTGTCATGCGCGTGGTCCGCAAGCTGCGCGATGACACCGAGAAGAAACTCAACAAGCTTCCGCTGGGCTACTTCGATACCCGCCAGCGCGGCGACATCCTCTCCCGTGTCACGAACGACGTCGACAACATCCAGCAGGCCCTCCAGCAGGCCTTCGCGCAGCTCGTGAACTCCGCCCTGACGGTCATCGGCATCGTGATCATGATGTTCATCGTGTCCTGGCAGCTGGCCCTGATCGCACTCATCGCCCTGCCGCTCTCCGGGGTGGCCGCCGGCATCATCGGCGCCCGCAGCCAGAAGCTCTTCGCCGCCCAGTGGAAGAACACCGGTGAGCTCAACGGCCAGATTGAGGAATCCTTCTCCGGCCACGACCTCGTCCGCGTGTTCGGCCGCGACGCCGACATGCTGGCCCGCTTCGACGAGCGGAACGAGGAACTCTACAAGGCCAGCTTCGGTGCCCAGTTCGTCTCCGGCATGATCATGCCGGTCATGCAGTTCGTCTCCTACCTCAGCTATGTCGGGATAGCGGTTGTCGGCGGGCTGCGGGTGGCCTCCGGCGCCATGAGCCTGGGCGACGCGACGGCGTTCATCCAGTACTCGCGCGAATTCACCCAGCCGCTGGGGCAGATGGCCGGCATGGCCAACATGCTGCAGTCCGGCGTCGCATCCGCCGAACGGGTCTTCGAATTCCTCGACGCCGACGAACAGGACGCCGAGACCGCCACCGAGCACCTTCCGGCGAAGACCGACGGCCACGTCGAGTTCAACCACGTCACCTTCAGCTACACACCGGACAAGCCGCTCATCGAGGACCTGTCCTTCACGGCCGAGCCCGGACACACCGTGGCGATCGTGGGCCCCACCGGGGCGGGCAAGACCACCCTGGTCAACCTCGTGATGCGCTTCTACGAGCTCAACGCCGGCAGCATCACCCTGGACGGGGTGGACATCACCAAACTGAGCCGTTCGGAGCTGCGCGCCAAGGTCGGCATGGTGCTGCAGGACGCCTGGCTGTTCGGCGGGACCATCTACGAGAACATCCGCTACGGCAAGCTGGACGCCACCGAGGACCAGATCATGGCAGCGGCCAAGGCCACGTTCGTGGACCGCTTCGTCCGCGCGCTTCCGGATGGCTACAACACGGTCATCGACGAAGAAGGCAACAACGTCAGCGCCGGCGAAAAGCAGCTGATCACCATTGCCCGGGCCTTCGTGGCGAACCCGTCGCTGCTCATCCTGGACGAGGCGACGAGTTCGGTGGATACCCGCACCGAAGCCCTGGTCCAGAAGGCCATGGCCGCGTTGCGCACCGAGCGCACCAGCTTCGTCATCGCCCACCGCCTCTCCACCATCCGGGACGCGGACACCATCCTGGTCATGGAGGACGGGCAGATCGTCGAGCAGGGCCGGCACGCCCACCTGCTGGCACTGCACGGCGCGTACTACCGGCTGTACATGTCCCAGTTCGCCGGCGAGGACGCGGAGACGGCCCTGGAGGACCCGGCGGGCGAGGCGACGGCGGTGCACAGCTGAGCGCCGCCGAGTCCCAAGCCGCCGAGTCCCCAAGCGCGGAGGGCACGGCAGGGGTGGGCCGGGCAGGGGTGGGCCCCGCGGGGGCCGGCCCAGCCTGGGAGCCGCGGCGCCTGGAGGTGGAGGTGCCGATGCGTTGGGGCGATATGGACGCCTACGGGCACATCAACAACGTCCAGATTGTCCGGATCCTCGAGGAAGCACGGATCGCGGCCTTCGGACCGCCCCAGGGGGCCGGGCTGCCCGGAACCGAACCCCTCGTCCCGCTCTTCAACGAAATACCGGAGGGGACGCTGGCGCTCGTGGTGGAGCACAAGATCCGCTATGTCAGGACCCTTGAGTACCGGAACGTGCCCGCCCTCGTCCAGCTGTGGATCGGGGCGGTCAAGGGCGCCAGTTTCGACATCCACTACCTGGTGCAGGACCCCGTCACCCGGGAGGACTGCGTCCGCGCCACGAGCCACCTTGCCTTCGTCAATGAGGCCACGGGCCGGGTGCTGCGGCTGACGCCGGAGCAGAAGGAGCGGCTGGCCCCCTATACCCGAGTCCACCCGGTCCCATAGCCTCTACCCGGGCACCGGTGGGGCTCCTACAATGAACAATCCCGAGGCTTAAGGAGGCCTGGTCAGTGTGAACATGGGCAAGAAAATGCACGAGAAGCACTCCCGCAAGAAGAAGTGGAGCGAGCTCTCGCCGATGGCACGGTTCGGAACCATCGTGGCGGCCGTGGTCCAGCTGACGCTGCTCATTGCTGCCCAGCGGGATATCTCGCGTCGGCCGGCCGAGGAAATCCGGGGGAGCAAGGCGCTGTGGCGGGTTGCCTCCCTGGTGAACTTCATCGGCCCGGGAACCTATTTCGTCGTCGGCGTGAAGCGCCGTCCCGCAACGAAGTAGGCCCTCCGGACGGGCCGCCCGAGATCTACTGGACGGTAGCTTTGGGGCGGCGTTAAATGCGCGCGTTCAGTTTAAGCCTGTAAATTGAACGTATGACCCCAACCAAGAAGCCTGCCCTGCACCGTGCCCTCGGTATCTCCAAGGAGATTGAAGACGCGGCGTGGTTTGTCTTGGGCCCGGGGTTGCTCGGCAAGGCCTCCGCCCTGGATGGCCGCACCAAAACCTGGTCCGTCCAGGCCGCCGCGGAGTTGCTGGAGCGCCTGGAACGCGGCGTGCCGGACCCCAAGGCGCCGATGATGACCAACCTGCGCCAGAACCTGGAAGATGCCACCCGCGGGGCGAAGCAGCTGGCCGTGGAGCTGCTGTTCCTCCAGTCCCTGCCGTTGGCCCACGAGGTCAAGTCGCTGAAGGTGAAGCGGGCCCGTGTGGCCGAGGCGGCGTCCTGGCTGGAGCCCCCGCTGGAGCTGCCCGACGAGCTCTACGCGGGCATGACGGACCACGGCGTCATCCGGGACCGCACGGCAGAATTCAACTGGACCATCTGGGACCACCTGAAGTGGCTCTGCCGCTTCGTGCAGCACGTCGCACAGCGGCCGGCCAACGTCGTCCAGGCCGCGGTCAAGGATCCGCTGGCCTTCCACAAGCTGGTCGCCGGCACCCCGAACGACCAGCCGGCCATCCGCCGGAGCATTGAGTTCCTGGTCTGGCCAAGCTATTTCGAACCCGTTGTGGCCGACGTCGAACGCCAGGAGATCCGCGACGCCTTCGCGTCCCTGGTGGGCGGGGCCAAGGGGGACAGCGACGAGGATATTTCGGCGGACATCCACCGGATCCGCCTGCACCTGGACCAGCAGGCCGGGCAGCGGATCGACTGGTACTCCCGCCAACTGGTGAGCCAGTGGCGGAAGGTCGGCGACCCCGGCCGCCGGGCCTGGCTCCTGCGCACCCACCACGAGAACGCCGAGCTGCTTTCGGAGTGGCGGGACGAGGAAGCGGTGACGCTCGACGTCGAACACCTCCGCCTGCTGGATCCCGGCGTTACCGCCGGGCTGGTCCAGAACGCCGTTGACGAGGACTACAAGCACCTCGGCTACGTGGAGCGCGAGGACACCAAGTCGGCCGTGTTCGCCTTCCTGACCGTGATGAAGCCCGGCGACCTGGTCCTCTTCCAGAGCTCGGGCAAAGTCCGGATCGGCGTGGTCCTTGGTGAGCCGGAGCACGGAAAGGACAACCGCCGGCTCCGCCGCAAGGTCCGCTGGTTCGATGAGGAACACGACGTCACCGGGCTGCCCCGCCACGTGCAGCGGCAGCTGACCACCTCCGGGAACATCGTGGACATCACCCGCGTGATCCAGGCCCTCGAGGGTCTCCTGCCGGCAGAGGCCGAAGCCGAGGAGGGCGACGGCGCCGAGCCGGATGCCGCCGTCGAGCCGGCCCGTGACGGGTTCCGGCCGCTGACGCCGGAGTTTGCGGCGTCCCTTCACATGGACCTGGATCCGCTGCAGGAAATCGCTGAACTCCTCGTGGAGAACCGGCAGCTGGTGCTCTATGGTCCGCCGGGAACGGGCAAGACGTACCTGGCCAAGCACCTCGCCGCCGAACTCGCCGGGGACACCACGGACGAGCGGGTCAAGCTGGTCCAGTTCCACCCCTCGTACGCGTATGAGGACTTCTTCGAAGGCTTCCGTCCGGACAAGACGGACGAGGGCCAGGTGTCCTTCAAGCTCGTGGCCGGTCCGCTGCGCCGGCTCGCCGAGGAAGCTGCCAAGCCGGGCAACGAGAACAAGCCGTACTTCCTGATCATCGACGAGATGAACCGGGCGAACCTCGCCAAGGTGTTCGGCGAGCTGTACTTCCTGCTCGAATACCGCGATGACCGCATCTACCTCCAGTACAGCCCCAACGAGCCGTTCACCCTGCCGGACAACCTCTACATCATCGGCACCATGAACACCGCGGACCGCTCCATCGCGATGATGGACGCGGCCATCCGGCGCCGGTTCTCTTTCATCGAGCTCCATCCCAAGACCGAACCCGTGAAGGGCTCGCTGCTGCGGTTCCTCCAGGCCCGCGACCTGGACACGACGCCCGCCCTGCTGCTTGACGCCTTGAACAATGCGATCGACGAATGGGACCGGGACCTCATGATCGGGCCCTCCTACTTCATGAAGAAGTCGGCCCAGACGCCCAAGGGCCTCCGCAGAATCTGGAAGTACGAGCTCATGCCGCTCCTGGAGGAGCACTATCACGGCCAGCTCAACCGCGCCCAGCTCGAGGAACGGTTCGGACTGGAAAACCTGATGGCCCGCCTGGCGCATGCCTAGGCCGCTGACCGGTGACACCATGGCGTTGGCCGGCAGCGCCGTCGCCGTGGACCAGGGCGCGTCCGGGCGCGGCCTGTCCGTGCCCTCTTCGCATGGACGGGGCTCGACCGGACAGGGTGCATCGGGACGGGGTGTCTCCGGGCGCGCCGGCGCCTTGCCGTGCCGGCACATAGTCCTCGACGAACTCGCCGCCGGCGTCGTGGAGCGGCTTGATCCGGACACGGCCGCCTATGTCAACGCCAGTGGCCTGGCGAAGGCCTCGCCGATGGGCATGGGCCTGTACCGGATCGAACCCGTCGGGACCGTGGGGTCGGTGCGCACGCCCACCGTGCAGCTGGAGGTGCGGCCGAAGGGACGGCTCGGGCTGAACCGGCTCCTGTTCCTGCTCGGCTACGCGGGGGACCAAGGCTTCCGCGATGAATCGGTCGCCGCCGTGGAGCATACCGATCTGTGGAGCGCCCTGGCCGAATCCCTGGCACAGCTCGCGGACCGGGCGCTCAGCCGCGGCGTGCTGCAGGGGTACCTCATGGTCGAAGAGTCCCTCCGGACCGTCAAGGGCCGGATCCGGATGTCGGACCAGATATCCCGCCGGCCCGGGATGCTGGTGCCGCTGGAAGTCTCCTATGACGAATTCACCGAGGACATCGCGGAGAACCGGATCCTGCGCGCGGCGCTGGAACGGATGTCCCAGGTGCCGCGCGTGCGGCCGGAAGCCCTGAGCCGGCTGCGCCAGCTGAAGGGAAAGCTCGACGTCGTGACGCGCCTTCAGTCCGGCGCGCCGCTGCCGCAGTGGCGGCCCAGCCGGATGAATACCCGCTACCACGGGGTTCTCCGGCTTTCCGAGCTGATCCTGCGGAACGCCTCGGCGGAGGCGGGCGACGGCAAGCAGCAGTCGGCGTCGTTCGTGGTGGACATGGCAAAGGTGTTCGAGGACTTCGTGGGGACGGCCCTACGGGAAGCCATGGCCGCCTTCCCCGGAGAAATGCGGCTTCGCTACAACGCCTTGCTGAACGAGGCCGTCCGCGACTCGGACCGCATTGTGGTCCAGCCCGGAGCCGTCCACTTCCTCGGCGGCCAGCCGGTGATGGTGTACGACGCCAAGTACAAGGCCGCCGCCGACGCGGGTGCCTCGCTCTCAGGCGACCACTACCGGATGCTGGCCTACTGCACCTCCCTGCGGGTGCCGACGGCGTGGATTGTCTACCCCGGGTCAGGAGAGATCAAGCTGCGCCGGATTCTCAATACCGACATCGACATCGTCGAGTTCCCGCTGGACCTGTCCTTGCCGCCGTCGGAAATCCTGGCCTCCGTCGCAGACCTTGCCCAACAGTCGTGGGGCGAAGTGCTCCGGCAGGCCAGTATTGGCCGTTCAGCCAGCTAGCCTTTCGGCACGGTGACCGGCGGCTAACCGCCCAGCCAGTTAGGCGGATTCTTCCTGTTCGACGGCGACCGTCAGCATGTGGTCCAGGAGGGCCTTTTCCGGCTTACCCGGGTTGTTGGTGACGTGCCAGCGCAGTTTCTCCCGCACGTCGGCCTCGTCCGGGTTGGTGTCAGCGAGAACCTCGCTAATGATGGACATCGCCTGCCGGCGCAGCGGCTCCAGGTCCGGGTCGGCTCCGCGGAACGGGCGGGGCCGGATGGCGCGGTGTGTGGTGTGGCCGAGGCGGCGGAACTGAAGAACTGTGGGACCGGACTCCCTGCGGCTGGAATCCGTGGGGCTGGCGTGAGTAGTGGTGGCTTCTGCTGGCGCAGCAACCGCGTTGGGCTCGTCATTGGACATCAGCAAGTGCGGCATCGTGCGCTCTCCCGTGTTTGCAGTACCCAGCGGTACTGTCCGAATAATGCCTATGGTCCCCGGTGTCGAATATTAGCGGAGGCGGTTCAGCGTGCACTGGAAGAGGGCCGCGCGACACGCCATATTTCTGCTGGTCCTCGGACGTCATCAGGCGTGTTTATCGGGGGTCGGGCCCTGAAGGCCCTGAAGGAAAGCGTCCAGACGGAGCTCCAGCGCCGAGGAATCCTTCAGCTCGCATTCCCACACCGTGAGCACCTCCCAGCCGTCGTGTTCGAGCTGGAGCCTCTGGGCGGCGTCGCGGTTCCGGGTTCGCGTGCGTTTGGTTTCCCAGAACTCGGCATTGGCCTGGGGTGCGTGCATCCCCACCCGGCACTCGTGGAAATGCCAGAAGCAGCCGTTGACGAAGATGACCTTGTGACGTCCGGCGAAGACGAGATCGGGGTTACCCGGGAGTTTGCCGCCGTGCGCGCTGCCGTGCAGGCGGTAGCGGTATCCCTTGGCGTGCAGCAGCCGGCGGACCAGCATTTCCGGTTTGGTGTTTTTGCCCCGGATGCGGGACATGTTCCAGCTGCGCTGCTCGGGAGTCAGCTTGTCCGCCATGCTTTAAGTCTAGGCGGGTGACTGGGCGGGCGCGGCGGGACCCGGCGGCGGGGGCGGCCGGGACGCGGCGTCGGGCGTTAGATCTCCCGCTCGGGGTGTTCGCCGAACTGGAAGTGGCGTCCGCTGACCGACGTTGGCGTAATTTCGACGTAGAAGTCCTTCAACGTCGGAACCCAGGGCTTGAGTCCGAGGGCCTCGGCCTCGGCGATATCCGCCGATTGATCTAGGACGCGCGCAGCGCCCCGTAGGACCACGGACCACGCCTCCTCGGACAGGATTCCGTCGGTTTCGAAAAGCACTTTCGAGTTGATGGTGAGTTCCGCCAGTTTGTTTCCGGGGGCAGTGCGGAGGAACAATTTACGGCCTTTGGCCGCGTAGTTCACCGGGAAGATGTCGGGTTCTCCAGCCACGGTGACCACAAGCCTGCCGTGTTTGGTGCCCTCCAACAGTTTCCAGGACTGCTCGTCGTCAAGCTTGAGGATGGGATTGCCGTCTTCGTGTTCGAACATCATGGGTTCATTGTTCTGGCGACGGCAGGGGAGTCGCTAGGGGCTAAAGGACTCAACGCAAGCTGGACTGCCGGATTCCGCGGTCTCCGACGAGGGTAGGGACCCTGCTGTGGATAACTTCGATGTGCAAAATGTGACGTCGGTTACCCTTAAGCATTGCTTGGACTCGCACGTCTTGATTTCTATCGGGGGAGTAGCTGACCATGACATCCCGCACTTCGCTTTCCGGCCTGCGGCGCGTGTGCACCGCCGCCCTGATGTCGTTCTCCCTGGTCATGGTCGCAGGGTGCAGCGGGGGAGGCACGCAGCCTTCCGGATCTCCACCGTCCGAGTCTCAAACCCCCGCCGCCTCCAGTCCAAGCGCCGCCCCCACGCCCAGCGCCAGTTACAAACCCGCTGACGCGACAGGGAAGGCGCAGAACGTCCCGATTCCAGTTCTGCCCGAGGCCGCGAAGGCGGAGACGAAGGAAGGCGCTATTGCCTTTGCAAAACACTGGTATACGCTGCTGAATTACGCATATCAGACCGGGGAATTCCGGCTGATGGATGAGGTGACCGACTCATCGTGCAGGTTATGCGCCAAGGTGCGCCCGGGAATTGTGGAGTGGAATTCCGAAGGACGATGGATCGCGGGAGGTTTGGTCCAAGCGAAGGGGGCCTATACCAACTTCGTCAAGACAACCGAGGGTAGCTACCAAGTGACCACACAGTTGGAGCAGTCGGCGGGAACGCTGTATCGAGCGGACTCAAGTGTCGAGAAATCCGTGCCGGCCTCGCAAGTTCTCGCTGATATCATGATTCTCCGCTTCTCTGACGGTCGTTGGACGGCGATGGATATTGACCGGATCGGTGCATGATTCGCTTCCGGCCCTCAGGGCGAAGACGGTGGGGCTTCGGGATTGTATTCGCTGCTGTCATTTCTTTTTCCCTAACCATTGGCCCTTCGGCCAACGCCGGGGCATCCGACGTTTTTTGGAACGAAACGGGCGTGGGTGTGTGGCGGTATGACTCGACGTTCGGAGTTTGGGTAGATGCGCCCGGGGCTGTTCCGGAGAGCCCATTCCAGTACAGGTTTGACTACCTGTGCCTGATAGATAACAACAATTTCGATCTTCCTTGTCTCGCGGCGACGGCTGAATGTAATGCTGGCCAAAACGGTCGCCCCGTTCGATGGTGGTGGAAGCTAGTTGTTGCGGGACCGAATGATTGGAGCCGCATCTCGCCGGACCGCTGTGTCTACCTCGAGGAACCCGTGGATGTCCTGGGCCAGATTGCCGCCCAGATTCAGACGAAATTTCAGCAGCTTCCCGTCAACGCCGGCAGCAGCGTCACGCAGCCGAGTCCGCACACGCTCCGGGGTGCCGAGACAAATCTCTACGCGGAAGCCGCCGAGCAATCATTCAGCGTGAACATGCTGGGTCAAGACGTCGCAATCATTGCGAAGCCCGTGCAGTACACATGGAGCTATGGAGACGGCACTTCGCTGGGGCCGCAAACGGCCGCCGGAGCGCCTCTTCCGCAGGACCGCTGGGGTGAGAAGACCCTGACGAGCCACATCTACACCCAGACCGGCGATTTCGCGGTGGTGCTGACAACGCATTTCCAGGGCACGTACTCGGTGAATGGCGGGCCGGCGCTGCCCATTCCCGGCCAAGGCCAATTCAGCTCGCCGCCGCAGACCGTCAGCGTCTGGCGTTCGATCACCAGGAATTACGCAGATACCTGCCTGCAAAACCCTCAAGGCCAAGGCTGTCCCGGCGTCGCCCCGCCTCCGCCGTAAGCCACCGCCGTAAGCCTCCGCCGCCGCAAGTTCGCCCCGCCAACCGCCTTAGCCCGGGCTAAGGCCGGCGCCGCAGGCCGCGGCTAGGGTGACTAGGGTTGCTAGGCCCTCAACTCGCGGTCTACCCGTGCCATCCGGGCGTTCACCAGCTGGCAACGGGGATCGTCCGGTCCGATCAGCGCCGCCGCGGCGGCCGCGGTTGCCGTATCTGCGGACCCCATGTCGCTCGTGCACCACTGCAGCATCAGCCCGGCATCACCGCTGGAGCGAACTGACGCCCCCACGGCCGTGTTGAGCTCGTCGCGCATGAACCCGATCGCCAGGTTGGTCGACCGCGTGAGGAGTTTCGCCGGATAGGCCGCGAATGCCTCGGCAATCCGGCCCTCCCGAAGGTGGGCTGCCACAGCCGAGGCGTCCGTCACCGCATGAACGGTGGAAGAGAACCGGTAGGGGTTCGCCTCCAGGACCCCGCCCAGGATGCTGCGTATCCGGTGCATCTCGGTCCGGATCGCTGCGCCTGTGCCCGCGTCGCCATGGATCTCGCAAGCCAGTTCATCTGCACTCCAGCCCTGGTCACGAGAGGCCAGCAGGGCAAGGATTTCGGCGCGGCGAAGCGTCAGCGGGCGCTGGGGACCGCCGTCGACCGCCGCGGACGGCGCGTCCCCCAAAAGCCGCAGCATGAGCCGTGACCGGCCGCCGCCGTCGCGCGCTGTCCGCTCATCACGTCGGAACGGCTGCCCTGGGCGCCTAACGCCGGAGTCGGAAACAGGGGCCGATTTCAGCAGCTCCTCCGCAAGCCGCACTCCACACCGCACCAGCCGCAGGCTGTCCGGCGTGACCGACTCGAACGGGCCGGAGACGTCCAGGACGCCGACGATTTCGCCGGTCAAGGGGTCTCGAATCGGAGAGGCGGTGCAGGCCCAGTCGTGATGGGTCCGCACCAGGTGCTCGGCCGAGAACAGCTGCGCCGGAGCGCCAGTTACCAAGGCTTCGCTGATGGCGTTGGTGCCCACACCGGCCTCGGACCAGTCGGCACCCTCCACGAACTCCAGGGAGTCGGCAAGCCGCAGCGCCTGTTTGCTGCCAACGCGCCACAGCACTTCTCCGTCGTGGTCAGTCACAATGAGCAAATGGCGCCCGGCCGCGGTCTCATCGGCCAGCAGCTGCGACAGGGCAGGCATGACCGCGGCCAGCCGATGGCCGGCGCTGAGGGAGCGCGCCTCGGAGACTTCATGCGGGTGCGGCGGACGGTGCTGGTCCGGATTGATGCCCAAGGCGAGGGAACGCTGCCAGGATTTTATGAGCGACGGCGACAGGCGGGAATCCGGTGTGCCGGACATGGTGCTCTCGTGCGCCGCGCGGAGAATTCGGGCGTACTCCGCCGGCGCGGAAAACCTGAGGTCTGAGGGATGCGTGCTGGAGCCATGGCCCTGCGGCATCCTCATTCTCCCAACTCACCCTCGAATCGTTGCACCCGGCTGGTTCCTCGCCGCCGTCGGGTGCCGTGCGCCGGCCGACGGCTCGAGAGCTCCGTGTAACCCGATTGTAACCCCCTGAGATCTTTACTTGTGATGCGGGTCACTGCGTGGTCTAGGCGTCACGCGACGGAAGTGGCCCACTGTCAGCAACGGAAAGAGGAATCATGCCTGAGACACCAAATGGCGTTGTCGGGGCGTGGTTGGCGCAGTTCGAAGAGGCACTGCGCGGCCACAACACGGACGCCGCACTGGAACTTTTCGACGACGATTCGTACTGGCGCGACTTCGTCTCCTTCACCTGGAACCTCAAGACCCTTGAGGGCAAGGAAGACATCCGGCGCATGCTCGACGCGACCCTGGATGACGTGCAGCCCAGCAACTGGACCCTCGCCGAAGACGCCACCGGGGACGCCGCCAACACCGAGGCCTGGGTGAACTTCGAGACCACCCAGGCGCGGGGCTACGCGCATCTGCGCCTCCGGAACGGCAAATGCTGGACCCTGCTCACCACCATGCAGGAGCTCAGGGGCTTCGAGGAAAAGAAGGGCCCCAACCGGCCAAAAGGCGTCGCCCACGAGATCACCAAGGGCCGCAAATCCTGGCTGGAACTGAAGGAGGAACAGGAGGCGCGCCTCGGCTACGAAGACCAGCCCTACACCGTCATCATCGGCGGCGGCCAAGGCGGGATCGGGTTGGCGGCGCGGCTGCGCAGGCTCGGAGTGCCCACCATCATCATCGAGAAGAACCAGCGCGCGGGGGACTCGTGGCGCAACCGCTACAAGTCCCTCCACCTGCACGATCCGGTCTGGTACGACCACCTGCCCTACGTGAAGTTCCCGGACGACTGGCCCGTATTCGCGGCCAAGGACAAGATCGGCGACTGGTTGGAAAACTACACGCGGATCATGGAACTGAACTACTGGTCCAAGACCGAGTGCACCAACGCCCGCTTCGACGAAAAGTCCCAGGAGTGGGTGGTGGAGGTGATGCGCGACGGCGCGCCGGTCACCCTGCGCCCCAAGCAGCTCGTCTTCGCCCTGGGCGTTTCGGGGTACCCCAGCGTCCCCACGTTCGACGGCGCCGAGTCCTTCCTGGGGGAGCAGTACCACTCGTCCAAGCACCCGGGCGGCGGAGACTGGACCGGCAGGAAGGCCGTGGTGATCGGCTCCAACAATTCCGCCCACGACATCTGCGCCGACCTCTGGGAGCACGGGGCCGATGTCACCATGGTCCAGCGGTCCTCGACACACATTGCCCGCAGCGAATCCCTCATGGACCTGGCCCTGGGCGATCTGTACTCCGAAAAAGCGCTGGCCAACGGCGTCACCACGGAGAAAGCCGATCTGCTCTTCGCCTCGTTGCCGTACCGGATTCTGCCAGAGGCCCAGATCCCCGTTTATGCGGAGATGGCCCGGCGGGACGCGGACTTCTACTCCCAGCTCGAGGCTGCCGGCTTTGACCTGGACTTCGGCGTCGACGGCTCCGGCCTGTTCCTGAAGTACCTGAGGCGCGGCTCCGGCTACTACATCGACGTCGGTGCCTCGCAGCTGATCATCGACGGCCGGGTCAAGCTGGCCAACGGTGAGGTCAGCAAGATCACCGGCAACTCCGTGGTGATGGCCAACGGCACGGAACTTGAGGCCGACGTCATCATTTACGCCACCGGTTATGGGTCGATGAACGGCTGGCTGGCCGATCTGGTTTCGCCCGAGGTGGCGGACGCCGTCGGCAAGTGCTGGGGGTTCGGATCGGACACACCCAAGGATCCGGGGCCGTGGGAGGGGGAGCTGCGCAACATGTGGAAGCCCACAAACGTGGAGAACCTTTGGATCCACGGCGGCAACCTGCACCAGAGCCGGCACTACTCCAACTATCTGGCGCTGCAGCTGAAGGCGCGGATGGAAGGACTGCCGACCCCGGTCTTCGAGCTGCAGCCCACGCACCACACCCGCTGACCACACCCGCTGACCATGCCGGCTGACCAACACGGGCCGTGACAATCCCCGGCACGGCCACCACACTGGGGTTACGGCCCCGCTGTGAACATCCAAAACATTCCGTGGATGCGTCCGCCCGGGCGCATCCACGGCCTGGAATCCGAAGGTGAAACCCCATGAAAGCAGCACGATTCCATGCCCGCGAGGATCTCCGGATCGAAGACATCCAGGAGCCCGAGCTGCGTCCGGGAACGGTGAAGATCGCCGTGGCCTGGTGCGGTATCTGCGGCACCGACCTCCATGAATTCCTCGAAGGACCCATTTTCACCCCGCCGCCCGGCCATCCCCACGGGCTTACCCACGAGGCCGCCCCGGTCACCCTGGGACACGAATTCTCCGGCACCATCGAGGAACTCGGGGAAGGCGTCACCGGCCTGGCCGTCGGAGACAACGTCGTCGTTGAGCCGTACGTCGTCTGCAACGAATGCGGCCCGTGCCGCAGCGGGCACTACAACCTGTGCACCAAGTTGGGCTTCATCGGATTGGCGGGCGGCGGTGGCGGCCTGAGCGAAAAGATCGTTGTGGACACACGGTGGGTCCACCCGGTCGGCGACATCCCCCTGGACGAGGCCGCCCTCATCGAGCCCCTCGCGGTGGCGTATCACGCCGTCGGAAGGAGCGGCCTCACAGCCGGGGACGTCGCCGTCGTCGGCGGTGCCGGACCCATCGGTCTCCTGACCGCCGCGGTCCTCAAGGGCATCGGCATCACCACGATCGTCACCGAGCTGTCGGCCGCCCGCAAGGAGAAGGCGACCTCGTCCGGCGTCGCGGATCACGTCCTGGACCCCAGCACCGACGACGTCAATGCGCGTGTGCTGGAACTGACTGGCGGGGCAGGGGCCAACGCGGCGTTTGAATGTGCGGGGGTGAACGCGGTGTTGGACACCATGCTCGACGTCGTCAAGCCCGCCGGCGTCGTCGTCAACGTCTCGATCTGGGGCCACCCGGCCACGGTGGACATGCAGAAAGTGGTGCTGAAGGAAATTGACCTGCGCGGCACCATTGCCTACTGCGGCGATCACGAGGCCGCCATCAAGCTCGTCCAGGATGGAAAAGTCGACCTGAAACCCTTCATCACCGGCAGAATCGCCCTGGACGACCTGGTGGACAAGGGGTTCGACACGCTGATCAACCACAACGACACCGCGGTGAAGATCATCGTCCACCCGTCGTGATCCGAGTCTCAGATGGAATAGTTGCAGACGCCGCGCAGTTGCCGCCAGTGAACCCATTCACCGTGAAAGGAAATGTGCATGCTGTTTTCCCCGATGACCCTCGGCGACCTGAAACTGCCCAACCGACTCGTGATGGCGCCACTGACCCGGGTCCGCTCCGGTCAGGAAGGAATCCCGGGGCCGCTGGTAGTTGAGCATTACCGCCAGCGCGCCTCCCTCGGCCTGATCGTCAGCGAAGGCACCTACCCGAGCCCGGCCGGCCGGGGCTTCCCGGGCCAGCCCGGGCTGGTCACCGACGAACAGTTTGAAGGCTGGTCCAACGTCACTTCCGCTGTGCACACCGAAGGCGGCCGGATCTTCGCCCAGGTCATGCACGCCGGCCGCGTGACCCACGTGGACACCACCGGTGGCCACGAAGTCGTCGCGCCCAGCGCCATTGCGATCGACGGCGAAACCCGCACCTACGCGGGCAAGCAGCCGTTCCCCGTCCCGCGCGCCCTCACCACCGAGGAACTGCCGGGCATCGTCGAGGAATTCGTCACGGCGTCCCGCAGGGCGGTAGAGGCAGGATTCGACGGCGTCGAGCTTCACTCGGCCAACGGTTACCTGCTGCACGAATTCCTAGCTCCGTCCGCCAATCAGCGCGACGACGTCTACGGTGGCTCCCCGGAAAACCGCGCGCGCTTCGTGATCGAGGTTGCCCAGGCCGTCGTGGATGCGATTGGCGCGGACCGCGTCGGCATCCGCATCTCGCCGGAACACAATGTCCAGGGGGCCGTCGAACTCGACGCGGCGGACGTCCGGGCCACCTACGGCCACCTCGTGGACACCCTGGCTCCGCTGAAGCTGGCCTACCTCAGCATCCTGCACAAGGACCCCACCAGCGAGCTGGTCCAGGACCTGCGCGCACGGTTCAACGGCACGTTCCTGATCAACACCGGCTTCGGCGTCGTCACGACTCGCGACGAGGCCACCGCGCTGGTCGCCGACGGCCACGCTGACGCCGTCGTCGTCGGACGCCCCGCCATCGCCAACCCGGACCTGGTGCGCCGCTGGCGCGACGGCCTGCCGGTCAACGAGGCGGATCCGGCCACGTTCTACACCGAGGGCCCTGCGGGCTACACCGACTACCCGGCCTACCAGAACTAGGTAGCGCGGAGTCAACCCGGTACAAGGGGCGCTGCGTGACTAGGTAGCGCCGGCACCACCACCGCTGGACATGTCCAGCCTTGGCCACGAAGAGTGGGCAGAACACCGTTCTGCCCACTCTTTGCGTTACAGAATGGGCATGTTCGGCGTCCTATAGGATCTGAACATGCAACTAGCTTCCTCCGGGAGTCGCCCTGAGGGCCATTCCGCGGGCCGTCCCATCAGCCGCCAGGTCCTCGCCGACCACGTCTATGAAGAGCTTCTGGCGTCGCTGATGGACGGGCGGCTCGAACCCGGGACCGCAGTGAGCATCGATGGAACCGCCAGGGAGCTCAACGTTTCCCCGACGCCGGTGCGCGAGGCGCTCGCGCGGCTCGAACACACCGGAATGGTCCGCCGCGTCGCGCTCAAGGGCTACCGCGTTGCGCCGATGTTCACCCAAGAGGACTTCGCCGAACTCATGGCGGCGCGGCTGGCCATCGAGCCCGTCAATGCCCGCCTGGCGTGCGCCCGCCTGACGCCGGCGCACCATGCCGAGCTGGCCACGGCGGTCGCCGACCTCAAGAAAGCCCCGCGTGGCCCGTCATTTGCGGAGTACCGCGACTATCTGGAGGCCGACGAGCGCTTCCACCGGCTGATCGCGGAGCAGACCGGCAATCAGTTCATGGTGGCCGCCTATGCCGCCCTCGGCGGGCAGGTCCAGCGCTTCCGCCTGTTCGGCGGCGTCGGCATCACGGACGCGGAGCAGGCGATCGCCGAGCACCAGGCGGTCCTGGATGCGCTTTCCTCGGGCGACCCGGAGAAGGCCGCAGCTGCCATGGCCGAGCACGTGCAGAAGGTGCGCGGACGCGCCATCGCGGACGCTCCCGCAGAATAACCGCCGTCCCGCAGAGGTCCAGCCGGCGACCCTAGGGCCCCGCCTCCGCCCCGTTGACGCCGCTGGGCGGCCTCAACGGGCTGCTGCAAAAGCATTCTCGTGACCCCCTTCACAGCCAATCAAAGACCCTATAGGATCTTCGATTGTGACGGCTATGCTGCCGACATGGGGGACTCACAAGGGAGTGAAAAGTGCATACAGAGACTTTGGCCGCAGGGCCCAGGGAATCGGCAACACGCCGCACCATCAAGAACCTGCGGTGGTGGATCCTTGGTTGGGCGCTGGCCGCCGGCATCATCAACTACATGGACCGCAGTGCGATCTCCATCGCCGCGCCGCAACTGATTAAAGACTTCGGCATGACCCGCACGGATATTGGGCTCCTAGGCACGGTGTTCTCCTGGACCTACGCTTTTGCCCAGCTGCCCGCCGGCTGGCTCGTGGACAAGCTTGGCGCACGCCGGATGTACTTCCTGGCCATCGCGGGCTGGAGCATCGCCACCGCGCTGATGGCCATCGGCGGCAAGATGTGGCAGTTCATCACGTTCCGCTTCCTGCTCGGCATCACCGAAGCCCCGAACGGTCCGGCATCGGCCAAGCTCACCGCCGACTGGTTCCCCCGGGCCGAGCGCGGGCAGGCCACCGCCATCTGGGATAGCGGCTCCAAGTGGGGACCCGCCATCGCCCCGCCCATCCTGACCGCCATCATGCTCGCCTTCGGCTGGCAGGCCATCTTCATCTTCCTCGGCGTCGCGGGCCTCGTGCTGGCCCTGGCCTTTTTCATGTACTACCGCGCTCCGGAGGAGCACAAGCGCATCAGCGCGAAGGAACTGGACTACATCGAAAGTCAGCGCACCACCCAGCTCCTGACGGCCAAGAAAGTTTCGTGGCTCGGACTCTTCAAACACCGCCAGATCTGGGGCATGATGGCCGGTTTCTTCTGTGTCATCTGGATCTGGAATATCTTCATCGTCTTCCTGCCGCTCTACCTGCAGGAAGAACGCGGCGCCAGCATCGCCAACTCCGGCTGGCTTGCCGCCGTCCCGTACCTCGGCGCGGCCATCCTGGGTATCACCGGCGGCTGGGTCATGACGCGCTACTCGAAAAAGGCAGGCCGTGACCCGCTGCTGGCCAAGCGCCACGTGATGTCCGTCGCTGCCATTGCCGCCGGCATCCTGATCTGCCTCATCCCGTTCGTGGATTCGCTCCCGCTCGCCATCGGTGTCATGACCGTGGCACTGGGCTTCGTCGCCACCATGCAGGCAGCCGCCTGGGCCATGCCCGGCGACATCGTGGATAACTCCCAGGTCGCATCCGTCGGCGCCATCCAGAACTTCGGCGGCTACTTTGGCGGCGCCTTTGCCCCGCTGCTGACCGGCGTCATCGCCGACGCCACCGGCTCCTATGCGCCGTCGTTCGTCATCGGCGGCATCATCGCGGCTCTCGCAGCCGTGGCCTACACAGTACTGGTCCGCGAACCCATCAAGGACAAGACCGCAGCAACCCAGACGGAAAGTCGAACCGAAGCATGAGCACAGCAACAAACGAATTGACGACGACGGCGGCCGCCACCGGCGCGGGCGCCCCGGCGCCGGGAGCCACCCGGGCGGGAACGGCCCGGCTTAAGTTCAACGTGGCCGTCACCGCCGACGCTGCCCGGCCAGACGGAAGCTCCATCCACGGGGATCTGGGTCTGCAGCGACTCAGTGAGAACGGCATCGCCTGGAGCGTCCTGCCCAGCTACACGGACCCGGTTCCGCTGGCCGACCTCGCGGGGGTCCAAGCCGTGCTGTCACTGGGGCACATCGCCTTCGATTCACGCACCGTTGACCACGCCCCGGACCTGAGACTGATCGCCCGGTTCGGGGCAGGGTACGAGACCATCGATTTGGACGCCTGTACCCGTGCCGGAGTCGTTGTCACCAATACACCGGACGCCATCCGGCGGCCGTTGGCAGTGGCGGGACTGACCCTGCTCCTGGCGCTCTCGCACAAGCTCCTTGCCAAGGACAGGCTGACCCGGACCTCGGACTGGGGGCAGCGCGAGCACTACCGGGGCGCGCCGCTGGTGGGGCAGACGGTCGGCATCGTAGGCTTCGGCAGCGTGGGCGCCGAACTCGCCCGCCTGCTGGCCCCGCTCGGGATGAAAGTAGTGGGCAACAACCGCAGCGGCCGTCACGTGGAGGCCGCCGAGCTCGGCGTCGAGCTGCTGGGCCTGAACGAGCTCCTGGAGCGCTCGGACTACGTGGTGCTCTGCGCCGCGCTGACCCCGGCGACCGAAAAGCTCATTGACGCCGCCGCGTTGGCCCGGATGAAGCCAAGCGCCTACCTGATCAACATCGGCCGCGGAAAGCTCGTGGACACGGATGCCCTGAGGGAGGCCCTCCGGGACGGCCGGATCGCGGGCGCCGGACTGGACGTCTTCGAGCCGGAACCCCTTCTTCCCGACGACGAGCTGCTGACCTTGGACAACGTAGTGCTTTCCCCGCATTCCCTGTGCTGGACCGAGGATTTCACCCGGGACGTCGCGGCCAGCGCCATCGCGTCGGTCCTGGCCGTCGCCGCGGGGGAGCGCCCCGCTAACGTCCTGAACCCGGAAGTCTTCGCGACCGAGGCTTTCGCCGCGAAGGGCGCGTAATTCGGGATGTGACCTTGACAACACCCTATCGATAGTAAATCCTATAGGAAACAGGATTCCACGAAGGAGTGAACCCATGGCTTACACAGCCGAAAACTGGCCCATCACCGCAGCGCTCCTGCAATTCCCGGGAACCGACGCACAGGGTAACCACATCAACGACGCCGACGCCTCCGCATGGGCCGAGGTCTTCACCGAGGTCAAGGACGCCGGCTTTGCCAACGCAGACCTCACGGACAGCTGGGTCCGCCCCGGCGAGTTGAGCTCCGCCCGCCTCGCCGAGTTCAAGCGGACCGCCGACAACGTGGGCATCGGCATCCCCGTCATCTCGGCCATCCGCCGCAGCGTGATCGAGGAGGGCAACTGGGAAGCCAACCTGGCCTACAGCCACCGCACCATCGATGCCGCGGCCGAACTGGGCTGCGAGGTCGTCTCGTTCGGACTGCACCAGGCCATCACCGCCGAGCAGCAGAAGCAGCTGTGGTTCTGGACCGTCGAAGGCTACAAGGACCCGGTGGGGGACAAGGAAACCTGGGGCAAGGCCGTGACCCGCCTGCGGGAACTCGGCCAGCACGCGGCCGAGGTCGGCGTACTGCTCTCGCTCGAAATGTATGAGGACACGTACCTTGGCACCGCGGATTCCTCCGTCCAGCTGGTCCAGGACATCGGCCTGGCCAACGTCGGCCTCAACCCTGACATCGGCAACCTCATCCGCCTCCACCGCCCCATCGAGGACTGGCGCGAGATGGTCGCCAAGACCCTCCCCTACTCCAACTACTGGCACATGAAGAACTACATCCGCGACGAGGACGTGGCCCGTGACACCTACGTCGCGATGCCGGCCCCGATGGAAAGCGGCCTCATCAACTACCGCGAGGCGTTCAAGGTCGCGCTGTCCGTGGGCTTCCAGGGCATCCTGTGCACCGAGCACTACGGCGGCGACGGTCTCTCTGTCACGGCCAGCAACCAGGACTACCTCCGCCGCCAGGTCCTGCCGAAGACCGACGGCTACGCCCTCGGCCAGAGCCAAGTGGCCCAGGGCCGGCAGCAGCCCGCAGCCACGGCACTCGCCAGCGTCTGACCCTGCACCGGCACCTCACACGGGGACCAGACCCGGCACGTGACACCGGGGTCCTGGTGCGGCCGTCAAGCCATTTGGGGGGGCGGCCGCACCACCCCAGCTCCAACACAGCTCCCTACCCACAGCATTAGTTCTCCAACACGGATTCAATGAGGAACCATGACCCAGATCTTCGACAATCCCGCCGATTTCGCGGATGAGGCACTGGACGGCTTCGTTGCGGCCAACCGCGGCTACGTTGCCCGTGTCGACGGCGGCGTCGTCCGCTCCACCGAAGTCCCGGCCGGGCAGGTCGCCCTGGTGGTCGGCGGCGGCTCCGGGCACTACCCGGCCTTCGCCGGCCTCGTCGGGCCGGGCCTGGCCACCGCCTCGGCCTGCGGCAACATGTTCGCCTCGCCCGCGGCCGGCCAGGTCTACCGCGTGGCCAAGGCCGCCAACGCCGGCGGCGGCGTGCTGCTGAGTTACGGCAACTACGCCGGCGACGTCCTGCACTTCGGCCAGGCCCAGCTGCGGCTCAACGCCGAAGGCATCGAAACCCGGACGGTCCTGGTCACCGACGACATCGCCAGTGCCCCGCTGGAGCAGATCGAGAAGCGCCGCGGCATCGCCGGGGACCTGACAGTCTTCAAGATCGCGGGCGCCGCCGCGGAGGCGGGACTGAGCCTGGACGACGTCGAACGGCTGGCAATCCGTACCAACTACCGCACCCGCTCCCTCGGCGTGGCCTTCGACGGCTGCACCCTGCCCGGCGCGGACGCACCGCTGTTCACGGTCCCGGCGGGGCACATGTCCCTCGGCCTGGGCATCCACGGCGAACCGGGCATCTCCGATCACCCCATGCCCACCGCCTCGGAACTGGCCGAACTCCTGGTCAGCCGCCTCCTGGCCGACAAGCCGGATGACGCCGGCACCCGCGTGGTCGCAATCATCAACGGCCTCGGCACGGTCAAGTACGACGAACTCTTCCTGCTGTTCGGCAAGGTCGAGAAGCTCCTCACCGCCGCCGGGCTCACCGTGGTGGAACCCGAATGCGGCGAGCTCGTCACGAGCCTGGACATGTCCGGACTTTCCCTGACCCTGCTGTGGCTGGACGAGGAACTCGAACAGTACTGGGCCGCCCCGGCGGACACCCCGGCGTTCCGCAAGGGAAACCTCGCGCCCCGCGCCCGCCGCGAACTCGCCGGTCCCGAAGCCGCCCAGGCCGCCGACGTCGAGCGCCCCACCGCAGCGGCCGCAGCCCTCGGCCGGCTGGCTGCCGACCTGCTCGGCCAGACGCAGAACGTGATCATCGAGCATGAGGAAGAACTCGGCCGCCTGGATGCCATTGCCGGCGACGGCGACCACGGCATCGGCATGCGCCGCGGCGTGGACGCGGCCGTCGCCGCTGCCGGACAGGCCGCTGCGAACGACGGCGGCGCGTCGCCATCGCGCGTCCTGACCTCGGCGGGGGAGGCCTGGAGCGAACGCGCCGGCGGCACCTCGGGGGCGCTCTGGGGCTCGGCAATCATCGCGGCCGGACAGGCCCTGGGCAACCAGGACAGCTACAGCGGCGAGGACGCGGCCGCCGCGGTCACGGCCTTCGTGGACGCCATCACCGAGCTCGGCAAGGCCGAGCTGGGCGACAAGACCATGGTGGATGCCCTCGTGCCGTTCCGTGACGCCTTCCTCACCGCGTTCGACGCCGGCACCCCCGTGGCTGCCTCGCTCGCCGCCGCAGCGGAAGCCGCCACTGCCGCCTCGGACGCGACGTCCGAATTGCGTCCGCTCAAGGGCCGCGCCCGACCGCTCGCGGAAAAGAGCCTCGGCCACCCCGACCCCGGCGCGGTGTCCTTCGCACTCATTGCCACACGGATTTCTGCACACACCGAAACTTCCAGCACAGGAACCCGGCTCGCTACATCCGAGCCGGCGGAACAAGGAGCAACAGCATGAGCACAACACCAGGCTGGCGCATCGTCGTCGGCAACGATGAGGCCGGCGTCGAATACAAGAACGCCCTGAAGGCCATGCTCGAAGCGGACCCGCGCGTCGCCTCCGTCCTGGATGTCGGCGTCGGAGCGGACGACTTCACCGCCTACCCGCACGTGGCCGTCGACGCGGCCCGCAAAGTCGCCGAGGGCGACGCCGACCGGGCGCTGCTGATCTGCGGCACCGGCCTGGGCGTGGCCATCGCTGCGAACAAGGTCCCCGGCATCCGTGCCGTCACCGCCCACGACAGCTACTCCGTGGAACGGTCCGTCCTGAGCAACAACGCCCAGGTCCTCACGCTCGGCCAGCGCGTGATCGGGCTGGAACTCGCCAAGAAGCTCGTGGGCGAATGGCTGAGCCACCGCTTCGATGAAAACTCCTCCTCCGCCGCCAAGGTGGACGCCATCTGCTCGTACGAGCCCGAATACACGAAGGCAGTCTGAACATGACCGAATCAACAGAAACCGCAGCCGCCATCAACGCCGCCCGCAAGATCGCCGTCGTCGGCTCCGGCTACATGGGCGGCGGCATCGCCCAGGTCCTGGCGCTCGGCGGCGCCCGGGTGGCGCTCGCGGACGTGTCCGCCGAAGTGGCGCAGAAGAACTACGAGCGGCTCCTGGCCGAATCCGACGAATTCGTTGCCGCCGGGCTCTTCCCGGCCGGTTCCACCGCCATCCTGAAGGAAAACCTCTGGGCCGCCAAGGACATCGAGGAAGCCGTGGCCGACGCGGACTTCATCGAAGAAGCCGTCCCCGAGGTCATCGAGATCAAGCACCAGACCCTGGCCCGCATCAGCGCGGCAGCCCGGCCGGACGCCATAATTGGCTCCAACACCTCCACCATCTCCATCGCGGACCTGTCCGGGCCGGTCGCCAACCCCGAACGCTTCCTGGGCGTGCACTTCTCCAACCCGTCCCCGTTCATCCCCGGCGTCGAAATCATCCCTCACGCCGGCACCTCGGCGACAACGGTCGGCGCCGTCCGCGACCTCGTGCACGCCGCCAACAAGCAGACCGCCGTCGTGAAGGACGTCACCGGGTTCGTGCTCAACCGGCTCCAGTACGCGCTGTTCCACGAAGCCGCCCAGCTGGTGGAGCAGGGGATCGCGACGGCGGAGGACGTCGACACCCTGGTCCGCACCACCTTCGGCTTCCGGCTTCCGTTCTTCGGCCCCTTCGCCATCGCCGACATGGCCGGGCTGGACGTCTACAACTTCTGCTACAAGTCACTCCAGACCGATTTCCCGGGACGCTTTGCGACGCCGAAGATCCTCACCGATCTCGTGGAGGCCGGAAAGCTGGGCACCAAGACCGGCGCGGGCTTCCTCAACGTCCCGGCGGAGCGAACGCCGGAGCTGATCGCCTACCGGAACAAGGCGTACGTGGCCATGCAGAAGCTCATCGACGAGCTCGGCCCCGCGCCCATCAACTGAGTCCGCCTCTTTCACTTTCACTTCAGGAGCATTCCCATGAGCATTTTCCCCGCAGAACGCACTGCCATCATCACCGGCGCAGTGTCCGAGCGAGGCATCGGCCGGGCCACCGCCAGCTACCTGGCGGCGCAGGGCTGGAACATCGGCATCATCGACCTCGATGACGCGCGCTGCAAGGCGACGGCCAAGGAACTCGCCGCCGAATACGGCGTCAAGGCCTTCGGCGCCGGCGCCAACGTGTCCGACGAAGCTTCCGTCCGCGCGGCCATCGACGCCATCGAGGCGGAACTGCCGCAGATCGTTGCGCTCGCCAATGTGGCCGGCGTCAGCTCACCGGTTCCCTACCTTGAACTCGACGCCGCCGAATGGGACCGCGTGCTGAACATCAACCTCAACGGCGTCCACTACGCCACGCGCCGCGTCGCAGAATCCATGGTCAAGAACAGGATCGGGCGCATCGTGAACATCTCCTCCGTCTCCGCGCAGCGCGGCGGCGGCACTTTCTCCAAGACGCCGTACTCGGTGGCGAAGGCCGGCGTGATCGGACTGACCCGCGCAACGGCCCGCGAACTGGGCGAATACGACATCACAGTCAACGCCATCTCCCCGGGCCCCATCGACACCGACATCATGGGCGGCACCCTCAGCGAGGAGCGCAAGGACGAACTCACCAAGGACCTCGTGGTCAACCGCGTTGGCTCCACCCGGGACATCGCAGCAGCCATCGCCTTCCTCATCAGCGAGGACGCCGGGTACATCTCCGGCCAGACGCTGAATGTGGATGGCGGCCTCTACATGCACTAAGGAAGAAGCATCGTGGCCCAACACAGCCAAACCCCCGCCACCTCCGGATTCGCAGCCTGGAGCAAGGGCCGGAAGATCTACCTCGCCGTCGGGGTCCTGGCCTGCCTGGCCGGCGTTCTGATGATGGTTTTTTCACGCTAGGTTCCTTGGCCGGGGCCGGCCCTGGCCAATCGGCTTGCTTTGCCTTGCTTGGCCAGCTCCGGCCACTCTCCACGCACCTGATTCACCCACTGAGTTACACCACTGATTGCTCGACGAGGAGTTTTTGATGTCCGTAACAACAACGTCCACCCGGGACCTACTGGAGACGCCGGTCCTTAAATCGGCCATCTCCAAGGCGTCCCGGCGGCTGATGCCCATGCTCGTGATCCTGTATGTGGTCGCCTTCCTGGACCGCACCAACGTGGGCTTCGCCGAAGCCGCCCTCGGCGTGGACAAGGGCATCACCGCCGGCGCCTACGCCCTGGGCGCCGGGATTTTCTTCATCGGCTACGCCCTGTTCGAAATCCCGAGCAACCTGCTCCTGACTAAGTTCGGGGCGAAGGTGTGGCTAGCCCGCATCGCCATCACCTGGGGCATCGTCTCCGCCTGCTTCGCGTTCGTCCAGGGCGAGACGTCCTTCATCATCCTGCGCTTCCTGCTCGGCGTCACCGAGGCCGGGCTCTTCCCCGGTGTCATCATGTTCCTGGCCGCATGGTTCCCCAACAAGGTCCGCGTCAAGATGTTCGCCATCTTCTACCTGGCCCAGCCGTTCTCCCAGATGATGGGCGCACCGCTGTCCGGCTGGCTGATCAACATCGGCGACCAGGTGCCCGGAGTCCAGGGCTGGCAGGTCATGTTCTTCGTCGAAGGCATGCTGGCGGTCATCGCAGGTATCGCCGCATACTTCTTCCTCATCAACAGCCCGCAGGACGCCAAGTTCCTGGACAAGGACGAGAAGAACGCGCTCCTGGAAGTCATGGAACTCGAGGACACGGTCAAGGAAGAATCCGGGCCGCGCGGCGTCCTGGCCGCCATGAAGAACGGAAAGGTCTGGTACTTCACCGTCATCTACTTCTGCCTGCAGATCGCCGTCTACGGTGTCACGTTCTACCTGCCGCAGCAGGTGGCGCAGCTGACCGGCCAGAAGGTGGGCATCGCCGTCGGCCTGATGGCAGCCATCCCGTGGTTCTTCGGCATCTTCGCCTGTTACTTCATCGGCAAGGCCGCCAACACCGTGGTCCGCCGCCGGGTCTGGGGCACCGGGCTGTTCATTTCCACCGGACTCTGCATCTTCGGCTCCGCCTGGGCAGGCGCGAACCACATTCCGGCACTCGGCATCCTCTTCATCACCCTGGCCGTGTGCTCCTTCCTGTCCATCGGCCCCATCGCCTGGTCCTACCCGACGGCGTTCCTCACCGGAACGGCCGCAGCCGCGGGAATCGGACTGATCAACTCGCTCGGAAACCTCGGCGGCTTCGTCGCGCCGATCCTGCGGACCTCGGTCAACCAGATCACCGCCTCGGACACCGGAACCATGGGCGTCTACGCCCTGGGCGTCCTCCCGTTCCTGGCAGCGGCCATGATGTTTGCGACCCGCCGCTTCAAGAACAAGGCCGACGAACTGCTCGAGCAGTAGGGCCCGCTCGCCCCTCCATCCATTCCCTATCCGGATTCCAGTAACTGGATCCAGCAGAAAGCACCAACACATGCAGCACAGTCCCGACAGCCAGCCCTCCAGCACTCGCGTCCTGGTGGGGGTCAGCACCAAGATGTACCTCGGCTACCGGGACAGCCTGGACTGGCTTGGGCGGCTGCGGCACGAAGTGGACACCCGTCCGGCCCTCGCGGCCGGGCGGGTTGTCCCGTTTGTCATTCCATCCTTCCCTGTCCTACCCGCGGCGGCCCGTCTCCTGGCGGATTCGCCGGTGCTGCTCGGGGCACAGAACTGCGGCTGGGCGGACGGCCCCTGGACCGGAGAAGTGGCGCCGTCCATGCTCGCGGAGCTCGGCGTCCGGCTCGTGGAGATCGGCCACGCCGAACGCCGGCGGCACTTCAACGAGGACGATGCCATGGTGGCTCTCAAAGTCCGGGCAGCGGACGACGCCGGGCTCACGCCGCTGCTGTGCGTGGGAGAGACCCAGCGCGGGGAGCCGGCGGTGGCAGCGGACTTTGTGTACCGCCAGATCGAGTCGGCTGTCGACGCCGACTGGGACCTCGCCGGGCGCTTGGTTGTGGGGTACGAACCGGTTTGGGCCATCGGCGCGGCCGAGCCCGCCGCCGCTGCCTACGTGTCCGACGTCGTTCAGCGGCTGCGTGGGCGCCTCGCCGCGGTCGGCGTGTCAGGAGGGCCGCCGGTCATCTACGGCGGATCAGCCAAACCCGGACTGCTGCCAACACTTCAGGGTGTCTCGGGCCTGTTCCTCGGCCGATTTGCGCACGACCCCGCGAACTTCGGCGCAGTGCTGGATGAGGCACTCCTCCTGGCCGAAGGCTTCCCTGGGCCGGAGCCTGCCACCGTTGGACATGTCCTCCCCTGATTGTGAGCAACCGCTGGGCATGTCCAGCCTTGGCCGCGAAGAGTGGGCAGAACACCTTTGTGCCCACTGAGGGAGGCTACGAATGGGCATGTCCGTCAGACTGGCTAGGTCCAACCAAGGGACATGTCCAGCCTTGGTCGTGAAGAGTGGGCAGAACACCTTTGTGCCCAGTGGGCGGGGCGAAGAATGGGCATGTCCCGCGGGTGGTCAGGCACAACCAAGGGCGTGTCCCACGGAGTGGCGGGTGAGGCTTAGGAAGCCACCGATCGCTGGCACAAGCCGATGAAGCCGCCCAGCTGTTCCATGCCCTCCGGATGCGTGGGCAGGTAGTTCGTCAGTTCCGGCGCTCGGACGATCACTGCGCGCCACTGTCCGCGGGAGACCGCCACATTGATCCGGTTCCGCGAGAGCAGGAACTCCATTCCGCGCGGAGCCTCGGCCACCGCCGAACACGCCATGGACACGATCACCACTGCGGCTTCCTGCCCCTGGAACTTGTCCACCGTTCCGACGCGGACCTCGGCCAGGCCGGCGGCTTCCAGAGTTTCGCGGATCACGTTGACCTGGGCGTTGTAGGCCGCCACTACCAGAAGGTCCGACGCTTCGAGGGGCCGGGTGCCCTGATCGGTATGCCACGGCAGCCCCAGATGCCGCCGCACCTGGTGGACCACTTCGGTGGCTTCCTCGGGTGAGGACGTGGTGTTGCCCGTGTGCTCCACGAGGACAGTTTCTATCCCGGCAGGAACCCCGTCCAGGTGTCGGAGCCCCGCGGCAGGCGCGGACCGAAGTTGACCCTCGTAGGCGAGCTCGGACACGGCCACGCACAACTCGGAGTTCATGCGCCAGGTGTCGGCCAGGAAATACCCGAGTTCCGGCGGAAGCGTGGCATGCCCCGCGGAAATCCAGCCCAGGGCGGACTCGTCGACCGGCTCCGGATGCGCGCCCTGGCTGACCTGCGGCAACTGTTGTGGGTCGCCGAGCAACAGCAGCCGGCTGCTGGCCTGCGCGACCGCAAGCGTATTGGCCAGGGAGAACTGGCCGGCCTCGTCGATTACCAGCAGGTCCAGGGACCCCGCGGGAACACTGGACCCCGTCATGGTCCAGGCCGTGCCGCCCACCAGTGCTCCGCCGGGCGAACCGAGGAGCCGGACGACGTCCTGCGCCGACCGCTGGTCCCAGACAAGCGGCTCCCCGTGCTTCACATCCTTGGCGACAACCGCAGGGTCCACTCCCGCCTTATCCACGGCCGTCCTGAGCAGGTTCTCGACGACGGCGTGGGATTGGCCCACGACCCCGACCTTCCAGCCGCGGGCCACGAGACGGGCGATCACGTGGGAGCCCACATGGGTTTTGCCGGTCCCGGGCGGACCCTGGACAGCCACATAAGAGTGGTCCAAAGCAGTGATGGCTTCGGTGATGGCGTCGATGTAGCGGTCTTGGCCGTGGCCGGGCATGGGCAACGGATGCCCCGTCATAAGCCGCGGCGGCACCCGCCGCACCAGATCCAGGGCAGGGTGGTGCGGGAAAGCAACACGGGGCGTCGCGTCGTCCGGGCTCTTGCCGCCCTTGGTCGCCCGGCGTAAACCGTCGGCGACAACATCGGCCAGGCCCGCCAGCGCCTCCTCGAGGCTCTTGGTCTGGATCGGCTGGTCTTCGGTCAATGCGATGGGCAGCTGCGGGTACGGTTCGATATTCCTCCGGAGCTTGTCCCGGATGACGACGGTGTCCTTGCCGTCCTCGTGGCCGAGCTCCAGGATCTCGGTCCCGAACCAGCCGTTGCGCCCGGTCCCGTCGATGCCCGTGCCTTCGAGCCCGGCGGGAAGCGGTGGCTCATACATGCGGAACCAGGTGCTGCCCTCGCGGAGGTCCGAGCCAGGGCTGACGGTGCCGATCAGTTTTACCCGGCGTTCGGGCAGCTTGGCGCCGTCCTTCCACCAGTCCTCCAGCACCACCGCATCCTCGACCAGGAAGACGTTGCGGTCCTGCTGGTGGTGGGTGTCGGGGCCGTTCTCGCAGCGGTCAAAGTGCGCCCACCAGAACGCCTTGCGCTCGCGGCGGTGATAACTGACGGCTGCCGCCAGCATGGCGACAGCTTTTCGATCGTCCTCGGCCAGACCGCTCTCCGGATCGGCGAACACGGCCAACGCCACTTCGGCGGAACTCAAACCCGCATCCACTGCAGCGCCGTCATCCCCGGTGCCGGATTCCCTCGTACTGATTTTCCTGGCGCCGGAGTCCTTGCCGCTGGTGGAGTTGGTCGGGGCGATGGCGCCCTGGCTGATCCCGCGCTCCTGCGCCAGGTCCAGGAGCCAGTTCCGGAGCTCGAGCGTGGACAGGCAGTCGTATTCGTTGTAGTCCGAGATGCTTGCCAGGATCTTCCCTGCTTCCTCGGGCCGCTCATTGTCCTGGGCGTCGCAGTAGTGGGCGTAGGCAACCACGGAAGCTCCGGCGTCCTTGACGTCCCCGGAGCGCAGGTTGGTCCCCATGTAGAGCGGCTCGAGCTTCTTGATGCTGTAGGAGTTTTCGGAGATCCGGATGCTGTTCCGGACCGTCTGGTAGAGGTCCACCAGGAGTCCGTCCCGCAGCCACTGGTCTACGGTGTCCTCGCCGGCTACGTGCATCACGGAGAGCTTGCGGAGGGCCGTTTTCTCGTAGGCGGCGTAGTGGTAGACGTGCATGTCCGGGTATTCCTGCCTGCGCTTCTCCACGTAGGCGAGGAAGTCCAGGAAGGCCTGCTTCTCCGCCTCCCGGCTATGGGCCCAGAACGGCCTGAAGATTCCGGCGGCGCCGGGCTGGGTTGGCGCTTCGATGACGCCGAACAGGTACTCGAGCCCCCAAATCCCGGTGGCGCTTTCCTGCCAGAGCGGATCGCCCTCAAAGTCGAAGAAGATATCGCCGCAGCTGGGCGGCGGCAGCTCGGCAAGGGTGTTCTCCGGGATGACCGCGTAGCGGATCGAGTGCTCCTCGCCGTCCTTGACGTACCGGACGCCGCCGTAGGATCCGCCGATCCCGCTCTGCATTCTCGCCTGCTGCTGGAGGCGCAGGAGCGCGGCATTGGCCGCCGGGAGGGTTGCCTGCGCGAGGTCCTTGACCGAATAGATGCCCTGCTGGTGCAGCTTCTTGCGCTGCGCCGAGTTCATCCTCGCCACCAGGAGAACGTCGTCGGTGGCCATGACCATCTCCTGGCAGTAGTCGCAGCGGCCGCAGGCCGTGAGGCCGGCCGCACCCCAACGCACAGGGCCGGGCTGCGCCCTGTGGCCGGCGGTCAGGGCGAGGAAACGCTCCCGGCGTTCCCGGAACACCGGCAGGATGTCGGCGAGTTTGTGGTGGCTGCGGACGTAGTCGAACCCGCCGTCGGCCAGCTGCACCGTAGCGCCCAAAACGAGTGTCACCGCCGGATCCACCGGGATTCCGGCCCTCAGGAGTTGGTCCCCGTAGGCCGCAAGCTGGAGCAGCGCCGTCACCTTGGCGTGGCGTGCCAGTTTGGTGTCGAACACGGCGTAGCTACCGTCCGGCTGCCGGACCAGGAAGTCCGAGCGCCCATGGAACTGCCCGTCGAAGAAGGCTGCCTGGAACACGACGTCGGCTCCGGAACGCAGCGCTTCAATGGACTCGGAATGCTTGGCCAGGAGAGTGGCGCGGTTCATGCCTTGGGCCGGGACAACGTCGTAGACGCCGCGGGCGGTGGCCGGATCCCACATCCCGAACTCGTCGATGAAGGAGTCGAGCACCCGGTGCTCGTGGACGTCACCCAACACGGCGGCATGCCGGAGCATCTCGTCATCCTCGAAGGCAGCCTTCGGCGCGCGGCCCAGCTTCTCATCGAGCTTCCGGAGCAGCTGGTACTCACAGCTCGCGGCCACCACAAGATCGCTCGCCGAGTAGACCAGGTCCGGTGATGAGCCCGGAACCTCAGGTTCAAGGAAAAACACGGTGCCCCCGTTGTTGTTGCCCTCTGTTGATTGGGCGCTCTGTTGATTAAGCCCTGCATGAGCCGAGTCCGGCCTTCCTCGTTCAAGCTATCAAAGACCTCCGACAATTCAGCGGGCGGAGCAGGAGCAGGCGCCCCGGCAACCCGGAATGGCAACCGGCGAAATCCTCTCTGGTTCCTGTAACGAGATCCTCTCTGGTTCCTGTCGTAGGTTCGGCGTAGGGTCTGGGCCATGACCGAACAGCAGCCCTTCGAACTGGTCCGGCGGTTCGCGCACTTCGAGCTGCGTCGATATCCCGCGCATGTTGTGGCCGAAATACAGGTCACCGCGACGTTTGACCGGGCCGGGAATGCTGCCTTCCGGCACTTGTTCAATTACATCAGCGGCAGCAACACCGCCCGTCAGGAGCTCGCGATGACGGCCCCGGTGCTCCAGGAACTGGGTTCTTCGCAGAAGCTGGCGATGACAGCCCCGGTCCTCCAGCGCGGTCCGTTGCCGGGAAGCGATGTGCCCGCCGAGTTTGTGGTCGCCTTTGTGCTCCCCGCCGGGTTGACGACGGAGACTACCCCGGCCCCGGCAAACCCCGACATCAAGATCCGGGCCATCCCCGGGTCCCTGGCGGCTGCGCTGCGGTTCGCCGGCAGCGGGTCGGAAGCGGCCTTTGAACGTCACAACACAGGCCTCCAGGCGGCACTCGTGGTAGCCGGATTGAATGCCGTGGGGCCGCCACGATTCGCCCGCTTCGATCCGCCGTTCAAGCCTTCGTTCCTCCGACGGAACGAGGTCGTCCAGGATGTCGAGCCGCCCGAGTCCGGATCCGGCACTGCCGGGGCAGGACTTGGGTAAGGCAAAATGGGCAGGGTGACTCAACTCCCGCAACGCCCTTCCCCAGCAGCTCCCGCAGCCCCTTCCGCACCGCCCCGGCCGGCGACGCGTCCAAAGGCAACGTCGCCTCAGGCCACGTCTGCGCACGCGCAGGAGTCCGGCATCGCCACCCAGATCGCCGCGGAACTCGGCGTCCAGGCCTGGCAGGTCACGGCCGCCGTGGACTTGCTCGATGCCGGGTCCACCGTGCCCTTCATCGCCCGGTACCGCAAGGAAGCCACCGGCACCCTGGACGACACCCAGCTCCGCGACCTGGAGGAACGGCTGCGCTACCTCCGCGAGCTCGAGGACCGCCGCCGGAGCATCCTCGAAGCGATCGCCGCGCAGGGTGCACTGACCCCGGAACTGCAGGCCGCCGTCGTCGGGGCCGACACGAAGTCCCGGCTCGAGGATATCTACCTCCCGTTCAAGACCAAGCGGCGCACCAAGGCGCAGATCGCCCGCGAAGCCGGGCTGGAGCCGCTCGCCGACGCGTTGCTGAAGCGTCCGGACCTGGACCCGGAACGCGAAGCGGCCAAGTACCTCAACGCCGAACACTCGATCGGGGATGCCGCCGCGGCGCTCGCCGGTGCCCGGTCCATCCTGGTGGAGCGCGTCGCACAGGATGCCGACCTGGCGGAAACGCTCCGGGAGCGGCTGTGGACCCAGGGCCGGATGGTGTCCCGCGTGAAGAAGGGCAAGGACGCCGAGGGGCAGAAGTTCAAGGATTATTTCGAGTTCTCCCAGCAGCCGGCCGGGATGCCCTCGCACCGGGTCCTGGCGCTGCTGCGCGGTGAGAAGGACGGCGTGCTGGAGCTCGATCTCGCCGAGGCTGAACCGAACGACGACGCCGCCCTCACCGCCGCCCGCGGCCGCTACGAAGCCGCCGTGGCCAGGTTCCTCGGGGTTGCCGACCGCGGCCGGCCCGCCGACGCCTGGCTGCTGCAGACCGCCCAAGTGGCGTGGCGCTCGCGGGTGCTGGCCCGGCTGACGGCGGACCTGCGCAGCCGGATGTTCGCCGCCGCCGAGGACGAGGCTGTGCGGGTCTTCGCCGCGAACCTGCGCGATGTGCTGCTCGCCGCGCCGGCCGGGAACCGCGCCACCCTGGGCCTGGACCCGGGCCTGCGCACCGGTGTGAAGGTCGCCGTGGTCGACGGCACCGGCAAGGTGGTCGCGACGGACACCATCTACCCGCACGCCCCGGCCCGGAAGTGGGACGAGGCGCTGCGGACGTTGGTGGCCCTGGCGAAGAAGCACGGCGTGGAACTCGTCGCGATAGGCAACGGCACGGCGTCGAGGGAGACGGACAAGCTCGCCGCCGAACTGCTCAAGCAACTCGCCACCGAGCCCGCCAATTCGGCCACCAAACCGGACACCAAACCACAGAAGATTGTGGTGTCCGAGGCCGGGGCCTCGGTCTATTCGGCGTCGGCGCTCGCCGCCGCGGAACTGCCCGGCATGGACGTGTCCCTGCGGGGAGCCGTCTCGATCGCCCGGCGGCTGCAGGACCCGCTTGCTGAGCTCGTCAAGATCGAGCCGAAGTCGATCGGCGTCGGGCAGTACCAACACGACGTCACGGCGGCGAAGCTGGACCGCAGCCTGGACGCCGTCGTCGAGGACTGCGTGAACGCGGTGGGCGTGGACGTCAACATCGCCTCACCCGCGCTGCTGAGCCGGGTGGCCGGCGTCGGGCCGCTGCTGAGCGAGAACATCGTGGCGTACCGGAACGAGCACGGGCCCTTCAACAAGCGCAGCGAGCTGAAGAAGGTGCCGCGGCTGGGCGCCAAGGCGTTCGAGCAGTGTGCCGGCTTCCTGCGGATCACCGGGGGAGCGGAACCGCTGGACGCCTCCAGCGTGCACCCGGAAGCGTACCCGGTGGCCCGGAAAATCAAGGCTGCGGCCGGAAAAACGCCCGCCGCCGGAAGCTATGCGGCGTTGAATCCACAGGAGTTCGTGGACGGCATCTTCGGGCTGCCCACGGTGCAGGACATCATCGCCGAGCTCGAGAAGCCCGGCCGTGACCCGCGGCCTGCCTTCGCGGCGGCGGCGTTCTCCGAGGGCATCGAGAAGATCTCGGACCTCAGGCCCGGGATGGTGCTGGAGGGGACCGTGACCAACGTGGCGGCGTTCGGGGCGTTCGTCGACGTCGGCGTCCACCAGGACGGCCTGGTGCACGTGTCCGCGCTGGCCAACCGGTTCGTCTCCGACCCGCGCGAGGTGGTGAAGTCCGGGCAGGTGGTCCGGGTCAAGGTGCTGGAGGCGGATCCGGAGCGCAAACGCATCTCCCTGACGCTAAGGCTCGACGACGAACCGGCAGCTTCCGGGGGCGGCACACCATCCGCCCGGCTCGGTCAGCCTCAGCAGCAGTCCCCGAAAGGGCAGCCCGGGCAGGGGAACCCCGGACAGCAGCGGCAGGGGCGAGACCGACAGCAGCAGCCCCGCCAGGGGCAAGACCCGAAGGCAGCCGGGCGGCAGTCGCAGCCGCAACGGGCTGCCTCCCAGCCGAGGCCCACGCCGTCGCCCGTCAACACCGCGATGGCCGAGGCGCTCCGGAAGGCTGGCCTGGGCAAGTAGCGCCCTCAGCACCCCCCGGATAGCGCTCGCTGCCGGGGGGCTTCTGCTCGGAAGCACGCCCGCCGCTTATCGCTGAAAACCTACCGCTCGGCGCATAACTAGTACGTTTGCTGACGATCTGCACCATGATTGCCGGAGGCCACGGTCCGGTCAGAGGTCCATTGCCTCAATGTGCCGGACACCGATGTCGTTGACGAGCAGGGGAGCATTCATGGGCTGGCTGGACCGCGAACAAACCATCGCCCCGCCGGTGGCTCAAGAGGTCTCCGGTGACCGACCGTTCGCGGCTCGTGTGCCGTTCACAAGCCCGGAGCCATTCACTACCCGGCCCACCCTGCAGGGCACGTTCGGGATGAGCGCGTCCACTCACTGGCTTTCGACGGCGGCAGCCCAGGCCGTGCTCGAACGCGGCGGCAACGCCTTCGATGCCGCGGTGGCGGGAGCCTTTGTGCTCCATGTCGTGGAACCGCACCTCAATGGACCCGGCGGCGACATGACCGGTGTCTTCGTCACCGCGGACCGACCGGACCAGCCGATAGTCCTCATGGGCCAGGGCCCGGCGCCGGCAGGGGCCACCGTGGAGCATTACCTGGCCGAAGGCCTGGACCTCGTCCCGGGTTCGGGTGCGCTGGCCGCCGCGGTGCCTGCCGCCGTCGACGCCTGGTTGTTGTTGCTGCGTGACCACGGAACGTGGGAGCTGGACGCTGTGTTGGAGTTCGCGATCGGCTACGCGCGGGACGGCCATCCGATGCTGGGCCGGGTCGGAACCACCATCGCCGCGGTATCCGCGCTGTTCCAGACGCATTGGCCCACCTCGGCCGAGCTGTGGATGCCCGGCGGCAGGATCCCCGCAGCAGGTGACTTGGTATGGAACCCGGCCTATGCCCGCACGCTGGAACGGCTCGTGGAGGTTGGGGTTTCGGCATCTACCCGCGAGGCCGGCATTGATGCCGCGCGCCGCGAGTGGCGGGAGGGGTTCGTGGCCCGGGCGATCGTGGATTCGGTGCAGGCCCGGCACCGGCACTCCTCGGGCACGGATCATTGCGGGGTGCTCGCTCTGGACGATCTGGCCGGTTTCGAAGCCGGGTACGAGGACGCCGCCATCGTGGAATTCCGCGGCCACACCATCGCCAAGACCGGGCCCTGGGGCCAGGGACCGGCGCTGCTGCAGACCCTCGCCATCCTGTCCGGGTTCGAGGACCGTTACCTTGATCCGTCCACTGAACTCGGGGCGCACACCATCCTTGAGGCGCAGAAGCTCGCCCTCGCGGACCGGGAGGCGTACTACGGCGACACGGATGTGCCGCTGCAGTACCTGCTCTCTGCTGACTATTGCGCCGGCCGGCGGGCCTTGATCTCGGAGCGGGCGTCCCACGATTTCCGGCCCGGCACGGTGCCAGGCCGGGAACCTTACTGGCCGCCCCTGCGCACCGACTACACGCCGACGGCGCTCGCAGGGGATGCGTCCGCGGCCTCCGGGGCCGCCACGGCGGGGCTCGGCGTCGGCGAGCCGACGGTGACACCCGCGGGGGAGACGCGCGGCGATACGTGCCATATCGACGTCGTGGACCGGTGGGGAAACATGGTGTCGGCCACTCCGTCCGGCGGCTGGCTGCAGTCCTCCCCGGCAATCCCTGAGCTTGGCTTCTGCCTGGGTACGCGCCTTCAGATGACCTGGCTGGAGTCCGGCACGCCGTCCACGCTGGCGCCCGGCAAACGTCCGCGCACCACGCTGACGCCGACCCTCGTGCTGCGGGACGGCCATGCCGTGGCGGCGCTGGGTTCGCCCGGCGGCGACCAGCAGGACCAATGGCAGCTGCCGTACCTGCTGCGGACCATCGTGGGCGGCTACTCGCCGCAGCAGGCGATCGACGCGCCTACGTTCCATACGACGTCGATGCCCGGCTCGTTCTGGCCGCGCACCTGGGAGCCGGGTGGCGCCGTCGTCGAGGACCGGCTGGGGGAGGACGTCATCGACGGGCTCGAGCGCCGAGGGCACATCGTCACCCGGGCTGGTGACTGGGCGCTGGGACGGCTGTCCGCTGTCGTGCGGGATCCCGAAACGGGGGTCCTGCAGGCTGCCGCGAATCCGCGCGGTGCGCAGGGGTACGCCGCGGGCCGGTAGCGGGTGGGGTCCGTAGCGCTGGACCTGGGGAATGTTCGCTTCCTAGCCCGAAGCCCTGAGCCGGTCCATGAAACGCAGCGACTCTGCAACTATCTGCTGCTGCGCCTCGTTGCGGCTGATGCCCGGCTCGCCGTCCCCGGGCTGCTCACCGTAGTCCCCGAAGAACGCGTGCACGCCGCCCACCACCGTTGCGTAGGTGGTGGTTGGCGGGAGCAGAGACCTCGACGCCGCGATCTTGTCCGGGGTGCTCAGGCCATCGTTTGAGCCGGAAATGGAGAGCACCGCCAGGCCCTGCGCGTCCTTCATGTTCTCTGCGGGGTACGAAGCAAAGAGCAGCAGCCCGGCGACGTCGTGATTCGACGCCGCGAAGGATGATGCGCTCACGCCTCCCAACGAATGGCCACCGACGGCCCAGGAAACGATTTCGGGATGCCGGTCCATGGCTGCACGGGCCTGGTTGGTGTCCAGCAGGGAGACGCCAAGGGGTACTTTCAGGATGACGACTAAATGACCCGCGGCCGCGAGCGGCTGCAACAGGTCCTGATAGGCGTGCGCGTCGACCCTGGCGCCGGGGTAGAAGACCAGGCCCGTGGTGGCTTTGCCCGCCGGGGCAACGGTGATCGAAGTGGCGTCTTCTGTAGCACTTGACCCGGCGGTCGCGGTCGCGGTGGGTCCATAGGCCGGGACTGTCTTCCCGAGTTCGGGGTGGTGGGGGAACGGGCTGAGCCACATCAGCGCCGCCACGAAACCGAGGACCGTGAGCCTGCCGGCGATTCCGCGGACCAACTGCCAGGTGGAAATAGCGCCGCTGCGCTGCTGTCTGCCGCGGAACAACCGGCGTCGGACCAGAACCAGCGCCCAAACGCTCCCCAGTGCGACGGCCGCCACGAGGAGAGTTGGCAGGGCGGGGTGGCCGCCGAGGACGGCCCGGTTGCTGAGCAGCATCCAGAGCGGAACCACTAGGACGGCGGCCGCCGCGAGAGCGCCGCTCCAGTTCAGGATTGAAGACTTCCTCAAAGTGGGGTTGGGCCCTGTGGGGACGGGACCGGGGGCTTCGGTGTGGTCCTCAGGACGAAGAGGTTGGCCTTCCTTCACGGCTTGATGATATCTCCGTGGCGGCGGAACCCGATGGTGTCCGGGCGCGAGAATACCCCGGCACCGGTCCGATCAGAGGCCGCTGCGCCCCACCCACAGCCCATGCAGCAGCGGAAGCACCGACGCGATCATCAGGACATTGCCGAGCACCATGTCATCCGCGCGGACCACGGAGCCGGAAACCAGGAGAGCGCCGAAGATCAGCGCCGCTGCCGATCGCGGCGCCGTGCGGTCAAGCCGTGCCAGCTGCCGCTCAAGGCGCGGATTGGCCACCGACAGTGAACCCTCCTCGACCCGGGCGAGCACCCCATCCAGGCGTTTCGGCAGACCCAGCGCCAGCCCGGCTGCATCGAGCGCCTGCTGGGCAACATCCTGCACGATGTTGCCGCGCTCGTCGCGCAGCAGTTGCGCCGCATAGGGTTCGACCGAGTCCCACAGATTGAAGCGGGCGTCCAGCGAGCTGCACACCCCAGAGGTCAGTGACATGGCCCGGATGATGAGCAGGAAGTTTTCCGGGAACTGGAAAGGTAAGGACCGCACAGTGTCACCGAACTCCACCGCGAACTCCCGGAACTCTCGGGGGTCCACTTCGCGCAGCTCGGCGAAGCCCATCCCGCCAAAGCGGGCGAAGAGGTGCGTCATTGCTCGCTCAAGCTCCACAGTGTCGGCCGAAGGCACCAGCACACCGACGTTCCGGATGGCGGCCACCAGACCCTTGCCGTCACGCGAAGCGGCCGCGATGAGCAGCTTCCGCAGGCCGCTGCGTGTGCTCGGCGGGATCTCGCCCATCATGCCGAAGTCGATGAAGGTCAGCTTCCAGGGGTGCTCTGCGGATGGATGCGTAGCCGGCGTGACGAAGATGTTGCCCGGGTGCGGATCGGCGTGGAAAAACCCGGTGGTGAACATCTGGTCGAACATAACGGAGGCAAAAACCGGGGCGACCTGCGCCGGGTCGATACCGGCAGCCAGCAGCGCCACCGAGTCCGTGATTTTGATCGCCGTCACGTCTTCGAGGGTGAGCACGCGGCGGGTGCTTCGCTCCCAGACGACGCCGGGCACCTCCACCCGGGCGTCATCGGCAAAATCGACCCCGAACCGCTCCGCATTCGCCCCCTCATTCAGGTAGTCGATTTCCTCAAGGCTGGTCTGTGCAAACTCCTCGACCAGGGCGGGCATGTCAGCACGGTCGGACACCAGGCGCACGTGGCTGAGCCATCCGCCCACTTTGCGCAGTGCCGCCAGGTCGACGTCGACAATGGCGTTGATGCCCGGCCGCTGTACCTTCAGAACCACGCGGTCGAGACCGGTGTCGGCGGCGTCGTCCGGGCGAAGCCTGGCCCGGTGCGCCTGCCCGAGGGACGCCGCCGCGATCGGTGTCTCCTCGACGGAGGCGAACAACCGCTCCAGCGGCGCGCCGAGTTCAGCTTCGGCGAGGGTGCGGATCGCGGAAAAGGAAACCGGGGGCACTTCGTCCTGCAGCCCCTCGAGTTCCTTGGTGATCTCGGGCGGCAGCACGTCGAGCCTGGAGGACAGGAACTGTCCGACTTTGATCATGAGTCCGCCGAGGTCCACCGCCAACGCATGGAAGCGCTGCGCGAAGCGCCGCATCCTCTTCGACCTGCTGCGCTCGGCAATCCTCACCAGCCCAATTCGGGGGAGGAGCAGCTCAAACCACCAGGTTACCGCGAGATGCCACGCGGCGAAACGCAGGATGCGGCGGTAACGGGCCCGATGGTTCCCGGCGCCGGGGACCGGAGCTGCCCGGTCCCGGCTATCGGATGTCACTCCTGTCAGCCCTGGGCGAGGATAGCGTACAGCCGGCGGCGCGCGTCATTGAGCACCGCGACGGCCTCCTGCACCTGCTCCGGCGTGCCGGTGCGTCCCACTTGGGCGGCGGCCTGCGCGAGCTCGACGCCCGCCTTGGGCAGCGCCGCGAACCCGGCACCCGATGCTGGACCCGCCGTTTCCCAGGGCGCCGACATGCCGGCAGCTACTTCCTCGCGGCCCGCCTCCGTCAGGGAATAGATCTTGCGGCCGTTGGACTCCTCAGCGCGGATAATTTCCTCATCGGCCAGCAGTTGGAGGGTTGGATAGACGGAGCCAGCGCTCGGCTTCCAGGTCCCGCCGCTGCGTTCCTCGATTTCACGAATAATCTGATACCCGTGCATTGGCCGCTCGGCGAGCAGTCCCAGAACAGCCGAGCGCACCTCGCCCCGCCCCGCCCGGGATCCCGAGCGCTTCTCGAACTTCGAACGCAGTTCCTCGACGGCCTGCCACATGCTGTCGATATTGTTGCCGCCAAATCCGCCTGCCGCGTGTGAATTGCGCATCATGCTCTCCTCGGGAAGATCGCGAACGATATACAGCGATAGTCAACGATACATGCGAAAAATTGCGAAACCAAGAGCGACGGCGACCCGCTCAAGTGCCGAAAACCGGCCCCTCACAGCTAGCCATGGCGGTTTACCGGCACCGGCAGTGCCACCCGGACCCGGGTCAGTGACTGTCGGGGTGCCGAACGCGGCCCAGGGGTCGGTCTGGTCGGTGGGCGTCAGTTCAGCGCCCGGGTGCCTTCCGGGAGCACCCCGCCGGCCAGCAGTTCCGCCGTGGCGTCGGCCAACGCCGTCAGGGCCACGCGCTGGGTCCACGGGCCGTAGGAAATGCGGGCCACGCCAAGTTCCTGCAGTTTCGCAGGAGCGAGGGAACCGGGCACGTTGATGACCGAAATCTTGTTCCAGCCGATTCCTTCCACCAGCGCCGTGACGGTGGGCTCATCCAGCAGCCCGGGCACGAACACCGTAGTCGCTCCAACGTCGAGGAACGCCCGGCCGCGCTCAATGGCATCGGCCAGTACGGCGGCCGGGTCGCGGTCGCCGGCCTTGAGGAAGGCGTCGGTGCGGGCGTTCAGGACGAAGTCGATGCCCTCGCCCTCGGCGGCGCGCACGGCCGAGCTCATCTGTTCAACGGCCTCGGCGAGCGGGCGCATCTGGTCTTCGATGTTGGCTCCGACAGCGCCGGCTCCGATCGCCTTGCGCACCGTTTCCCCGGGGTTCCCGTATCCGGCTTCGAGGTCGGCGCTGACGGGCAGCGACGTAGCGGAGGCAATGAGCCCGACGGCGGCGATCATTTCGTCCACCGGAATGTGCTCGCCGTCCTCGTAGCCATGGGACGCAGCGATGGAGTGGCTGGCCGTGGCCAACGCCTTGGTTCCGGGAACGTGGGCGATTACTTTCGCGGTGATCGCGTCCCAGACGTTGATGACCTGGAGGATCTCCGGGGCGTAGTGGAGACGGAGCAGTTCTGCGGCTTTGGGGGCATGGGAACGCACGTTTTCTGTCATCCCACGAGCCTAGCCGGGGCCCGTGAGACCCGAAAGGGCCCCTAGCCGGCCGCCGAAGAGGCCGAGGAACCCGCGGGCTGAGTCTGCCAGGGCCACCGCCCGGTGATTTCGAGCTCGAGTGAGAAACTCAGGAAGGTCCGGATGAGCACGATGATGGCCAGCACGCCAACGCTCTCGAAGGTTGGCGTCACGGCAACGGTGCGGATGATGTCGGCCGCGACCAGCAGTTCAAGGCCAAGGAGGATGGAGCGGCCCAGCAGCTGCCGGTAGGACCGGTAGACGGAGAGCGGCTTGGATCCCGCGGGCAGGCGCCTGGGCTGGAATCCCCGCAGCGCCATGGGGATGGACACGATGGCGCCGATCACCATGACGGCCACGCCGGCGAAGTCCATGAAGCCGCCGACCGTCTCAATGATGTGCTGAAAATCCATGGTCCTCCTCAGGGAAAGTGGGCGGCGAGCTCAAAAGGGGCCTTACGGGTGCGGGACGCCGGTGCCGGCGAGAATGGCTCGGTAGCCTTCCCGGAAACTCGGGTACTGAAATTCAAAACCCGTGCTGCGAAGCAGCCCGTTGCTGGCCCGCTTGTTGCCGCCGCGCGACGGTTCGGCGCCCGACGCCGATTTCTCTCCCGACGCCGGGCCACCGCCCGTCGTATCCACAAACTCCGACGCCGGCCGGGGGAGTCCCAGCTCTTCCGCCAGGAAGCCCAGCACCTCGCCGAGCTCGGCCGGTTCGTTGTCCACGCCGACATACACGGGCCCGGGAACCGAGTCCATAGTGCACAGATGGACGATTGCGGCGGCGGCGTCGTCCCGGTGGATTCGGTTGGTGAAGCGCGACGCCGCCGGAATTACGGCGCCTCCGCCGCGGACCTGGTCGATCAGTCGGGTCCGTCCCGGTCCGTAGATCCCGCCGAGCCGCAGCACCACCGGGGTGATGCCAGTACCGCGCAGGCGGCTGTAGAGGAGCTCCTCGGCTTCGCGGATGATGCGGCCCGAGAACCCGCCGGGTTCCGGCGTCGTGCGTTCATCAATCCAGCCGCCGTCGGCGTCGCCATAAACGGCGGTGGAGGAGACAAAGAGGACCCGGCGGACGCCAGGACCGGACGCCAGGACTGCGTCCAGCACATGGGCGAGACCGTCCACATAGGCGGTCCGGTAGGCGTTCTCGGTCGGGGAATCCGCGGCGATGGCGACGACGACGGCGGTGGTGTCCGCGGGGATGGGCGGCAGCTCGCCGGAGCCCAGGTCGGCCGCAATCCCCTCGATGGCGTCCGGAAGTTTCTCCGGCGACCGGCGCCATCCCACCACGCGGTGGCCGGCCGCCGCGAAACGCAGCCCGGCCTCGGTGCCCAGATCGCCGCAACCGGCCAGCAGAACAGTCATGAGGCCAGTCTGCCAGCAAACGCCGCGCAAACAGCTAGGGACGGGGCCCAGGGAAGCTAACGAGCCGGCGTCGTCTGGCTGACAATAGGCGAAGGCCGGGGAGTTTCCGGAACATGGGCCCGAAGGCTGGACGCGAAGTTCAAGACCATGGACGCGCCCACGAATACCATGACCAGCCTGACGAACAGTCCGAAGAAGCTTGGGCGCTTTGATCTCCCGCGAGTCTTCTGATTCGGAACCGCCTTTGTAATAGGCGTCGTGCGCGCACGCCACTGTTGCAGGGACACAACGGGGGCGTCGCGTCGGTCAAATTGCGCCGTAGTCCGAAGCCGAGGACTCGTCGGGCCGCTTAGCAGCCCCTGCAGGTAACTGTGAATAGTGGGCACCAAGGTTGGATCGAGGACAGTTGGCAGTACTGCCACTGAGCCGCGAAGAGTATCCAGGCCCGCGGCTGCCTGGAATGAACGGCGGAGGTCGTTCGACGTCGAATCGTTGCCCGGCGTCGCGCAGTGGACGGGATGCTGGTCACACCCCCGCGCCGGCCGCGCAGCGAGGACTCCGGTCACACGCCCGACGCCGGCGGCTACGTCGCCGGAGCGGCGAACGGCCACGCCGCCCGCATCGCGTCCGCTACCTCGCCGGAATCGGGAAGAAAGCCCTCGGGTCCTGCAGCAGGGCGGGGTAATCGAAGGCGGAACGGTCTACGATCTCGTCCACCTGGAAGTTGCGGGCGAACTGGCCGTCCACGGTGATCGGACGGCCCAGGACCTTGCCAATGGCGAAGGAACTGCCGCCATTGACCGGGATGGCGACCACGGAGTTGCCGGGAAGAGTGGTGAACGCCTCTTCCTGCTGCTGGCGCTTGCGGGTGGGCTTCTTGACAAGCTGCTTCGGGGGCAGCTTGCGTACCTTCGGGCGGCGCGAGCCGGAATCGGCGTAGACGAACTGGTAGTCGTCCTCGTCCACGGCCTTGGCTCGTCCCACGGGCGGCAGGCTGATGGTCTTCAGCTGCTCGGGCCCGGTGTCGCCGAGCGGCAGGCGCAATACCCACATGCGCTCGCCGGCTGGATCCTCCGGCAGGAGCTCGTGCTTGGGCTCGGGCCAGACGTATTCGAGGTCCGGATCCGTGCCCGGGAAAACCTTGGAGTAGAACCGCGGATCCTTGGCAACGAGCCGGGAGCGGTGGCTGAGGTGGAGATCCTCGTTGCCCAGCCACGGCGGCATGGGGATCTTGGCGGCGTAGCCGGGGTGTGCCGCCTGCGGGGCGAACTCCATGATCTTTTCGCGGGTGGTGTCCTCGCCGCCGCGGGCCGTCCATTCATCCACCATGGCCAGGCCGTACATGGTCAGCGCGGGAACGTACCCCATCCACATCCGGATGGCCGGGTGCGAGTGCCAGCCGTACTCCGGGATCACCAGCGCACGCAGGATCTGCAGCGCCTCAACACGCTGCTTGCCGAGCCGCACGCGGTCCAAAGCCGCGGCACTCTGCTGGAAATCGGGGAAGGGGAGGAAAGTCTGCATCTCTCCAGTTTGAGGCCACGGGACGAAACCACCAATTGCACAGGACCGCGCGTGCGCATGTTCACATTTTGGAATGAAGCAGACAGCTCATTACGGAAGGGCGTAATATAGCAGGACCCCAACAATGCCGCCCGGAGGACACGCCATGAATCCAGCCCCCGTTTTGCCGTTTGTGCCGAAATACGGCCAATTGCTCGGACCGGAAGCGAACGGCATCCTGGTGCTCGAGGAAGTCATCCTTGACCCGGTGGCAGCCCGTACGGAACAGCATGGGTTCCGTGCCGCAATGGCATCGTTTGCGCTGACCATGCGGCGGATAGTGGCGCTGCGCCTCTGCATCGCCGTTGTGGCGATCGCCAACCTGCCCCTCTTTCTGCTCAACACGGGCTGGTGGATCTACGCGGTGTCACTGACCCTGGTGGTTGGGGTCCACGCGGCGGTGTCCTGGCTGAACCGCCACGAGCCGCGGATCCGGCAGCGCCGCCTGCTCGAGTTGCATCTGCACCGTGAACGGAGCGACAACTACCGCAAGGTCCGGGACGCCGTGAAGTACGTCATCGACGCCCCTGCCCGGGTGAACGAAAACCTTTACCTGGAGCTCCTCGCAGCCAAGCGGGTGGCCCTGCACCTGGCCATGGGCACCGTGGCCCTGTTGGATACGAGCGACGACTCCGCGTGGAAACTCCAGATTGTCCGCGAACTCCCGCAGGCCGCCTGAGCTGCACAGCTCACCTAAGCCGCACGGCTGACCCAGGCAGCACAGCTAACCAAAGCACCACGACGCCGGAGCGTCCCCTTGCGGGATCGCTCCGGCGTCGTGCTTTAAGGCGTCGTGCTCAACGGAAGGCCCCTAGGCAGGAAGCTGCAGCACCTGGCCCGCGAACACCAGGTGGGGGTTGCTGATGGTCGCCGCGTTGGCGTCCGCCAGCGACTGCCAGCCACCGGCGATGTTGAGCTTCCCGGCGATCGTGCTCAGGGTTTCGCCGCTCCGGATGGTGTAGGTGGCGCCACGCACAGCGACCGGCGCCACGTGGCGGGGTGCCGGGACTGCTGCCTTGGGGGCTGCCTGCCGGACAGGCGCCGTGGCCGGCGTGTAAGCGGCGACAGGCTGCCGGGCTGCCGCTGCGCCCTGCGGAGCTGCCGCGCCGCCGCGCAGGCCCAGCTTCGCGGCGCAGGCCGGCCAAGCGCCCCAACCCTGACTGGCCTGCACTTTCTGGGCGACGGCGATCTGCTGTTCACGGCTGGCATTCGCCGCGGACCCCGTGCCGCCGTGGGCCGCCCAGGTGCTTGGGCTGAATTGCAGGCCGCCTGCGTAGCCGTTTCCCGTGTTGGTGTTCCAGTTGCCGCTGCTTTCACACTGGGCCAGCGAATCCCAGACGTCCGCAGGGGATTGCGCCGGTGCAGCGGCGTTAGCGGAGGTTGCTGAGAGTGCGACGGCGGCCATCGAAACGGCCGCCAGGGTGATGCCGCGGCGCGCGGCAGTGCCATAGGTGGATTTCTTCATGGTCAGATGCTCCTGAGGGCCACCAGCGCTCGGTCCGTCCCCGGACGTTGTCGCGCCACTGCCCGCCCCTGACAATAGAGGTCATATGCGGTGTCTACCGGTCGGGCAGTATCTGGTGGTGGTAGCACCGGGCATGCAATGCCCGGTTGCCGGGCATGGACACCAGATTAAGCGAGGACCGGCCCGTTATCAAGACGTTATTTTTGATACTTTTGCCGTTATCATCTCGTCTCCGGGTGCAGGCGAACATGCTCGCGTGAATCAGCTCCCGAGCATCGCCGCCAGGTACGGAGCTGTCCGGCTGTTCTTGGAACCAGCGACGGCGTCGGGAGTTCCCGTCGCGATGATCTGGCCACCGGCGTCCCCACCCGCCGGGCCGAGGTCGATCACCCAGTCCGCCGCAGCCACCACATCCATGTCGTGTTCCACCACAATGACCGTGTTGCCCGCGTCCACGAGCCGGTGGAGCTGGGCCATGAGGAGCTGGACATCGGCCGGATGCAGCCCGGTGGTGGGTTCGTCCAGCAGGTAGAGGGAGTGGCCCCGTTGGGCGCGCTGCAGTTCGGTGGCGAGCTTGATGCGCTGGGCCTCGCCGCCGGAGAGTTCGGTGGCCGGCTGGCCGAGGCGAAGATACCCCAGACCCACCTCGCGCAGCGTTTGCAGGCTGCGAGCCGCCGCCGGCACCGCGTCGAGGAATTCTGCGGCGGCATTGACCGTCAGGCCCAGCACCTCGGCCACGTTCTTGCCGCGGTACGTCACCTCGAGGGTTTCCGGGTTGTAGCGCGAGCCGTCGCACTCGGGGCAGGGGCCGTAGCTGCCGGGCAGGAACAGCAGTTCGACGGCGACAAAGCCCTCACCCTGGCAGGTTTCGCAGCGGCCGCCGGCAACGTTGAACGAAAAGCGGCCGGCGCTGAAGCCCCGGGCCTTGGCCTGGTCCGTGGCCGCGAACTCCTTGCGGACTGCGTCGAAGAGGCCGGTGTAGGTGGCAAGGTTGGAGCGCGGGGTGCGGCCGATCGGCTTCTGGTCCACTTTGACGAGCCGGTCCAGCTGGTCCAGGCCCGACACCGGTCCAACACTGACTGGTCCCAGACTGAGCGCGCCGGCGGACGCACGGAACTGGGCCTCCAGGTCCTCAACAGCGGCTTTCGCATCGGCGGCAGACTCCGGGTGCAACCGGGCGCCGACCACGTCGGCCAGGACCTGGCTGACCAGGGTGGACTTGCCGGAGCCGGAGACGCCGGTGACCGCGGTCAGGACACCGAGGGGGAAGTTGGCGTCGAGGCCGCGCAGGTTGTGCCTGCTGATGTCGCGCAGTTCGAGCCAGTCCGCGGCCTCCCGGCGACTGCCGCCGCGGCCAGCACCGCCGCCGTCAGCGTTGGCGCGGCCGGCGGCGCGGCGAGCACCGCCGTCGTCCGAACCGCCGTCGTCCGCGCGCGGGCCCTCAGGTGACCCGTTCGGGAACAGGAACGGCCGGGTGACGGAGGAGCCGACGTCGGCGAGGCCGGCCACGGGCCCGCTGTAGAGCACTTGGCCGCCGCCTTCACCGGCGCGGGGACCCACATCCACGAGCCAGTCCGCGCGGCGGACGATGTCCATGTTGTGCTCCACCACGAACACCGAGTTGCCCGAGGACTTGAGCTGGTCCAGGACGGCCAGCAGGGGCTCGGCGTCGGCGGGGTGCAGGCCGGCCGAGGGCTCATCCAGCACGTAGATCACGCCGAACAGGCCGGAGCGGAGTTGGGTGGCGATCCGGAGCCGCTGCATTTCGCCGGGGGAGAGCGTGGGGGTGGCCCGGCCCAGCGCGAGGTAGCCCAGGCCGAGGTCCAGCAGCACCGTGACGCGCTGCAGGAGGTCGCGCGTGATGGCGACGGCCACCTCGTTGCCCTCGCCGGAGGAGTGCTTGCGTGAGGCGGTTCCGGCCTTCCTGAGCTCGGTGGTAGGGCGGATGATGTCTGCCAGTTCCGTCAGGGGGACGGCGTTGAGCTCGGCGATGCTGCGCCCGGCGAAGGTGACGGCGAGGGCGGCGGGCGTGAGGCCGCTGCCGAGGCAGACCGGGCAAGAACCCGTTTCCATGAAGCGCAGTACCTTCTCGCGCATGGTGGTGCTCTTGGAATCGACGAGCGTATGCAGCACGTAGCTCTTGGCGCTCCAGAACCGGCCTTTGTACGGCTTGGCGACCCGGTCGCGCTGGGGCGTCACTTCCACCACGGGCTGCTCCTCCGTGAACAGGATCCAGTCGCGGTCCTTCTTGGGCAGCTTCCGCCAGGGGGTGTCGACGTCGTGGCCCAGGTGGGTGAGGATGTCGCGCAGGTTCTTGCCCTGCCAGGCGCCGGGCCAGGCGGCGATTGCGCCGTCGCGGATGCTCAGCGAGGTGTCCGGGACCAAGGAGGACTCGGTGACGGTGTGCGCGATTCCCAGGCCGTGGCATTCGGGGCAGGCGCCGGCGGCGGTGTTGGGGGAAAACGCGTCCGAGTCCAGCGGGCCGGCTCCCTCCGGATAGCTGCCGGCGCGGGAGAAGAGCATGCGCAGCGAGTTGGACAGCGTGGTGAGGGTGCCCACGGTGGACCGCGAACTCGGTGTCCCGCGGCGCTGCTGCAGCGCGACGGCGGGCGGCAGCCCGGTGATCATTTCCACCTTGGGGTTGTGCCCCTGCTGGATGAGGCGGCGGGCGTAGGGGGCCACGGATTCGAAGTAGCGGCGCTGCGCTTCGGCATAGATGGTGCCGAAGGCCAGCGAGGATTTGCCCGAGCCGGAGACGCCGGTGAAGGCGACGATCGCGTCGCGGGGCACGTCCACGTCCACGTTGCGCAGGTTGTTCTCGCGGGCACCGCGCACCCGGACAAAGCCGTCCGTCGGCCTGCCGGGAACCAGATCGGGAACCACTTCGGGAACCGCGTCGGGAAGGGGCGGCTGCGGCACATCGGAAGCATGCTGGTTGCTTTGCATTGATTCGACTCTATCGGTGATGCCCGGCGGGCATATCCTTACCGGATGGAAACGAACGACGCCGAGACTCGGCTTACGGAGACAGAGCCGGAAGAAGAACCGGAAGCGCCCGAGGCCGGCGAGCCGCTCGCCCTCCCGGTCGCGGAGCTGCACCTGCATATTGAAGGAACCCTGGAACCGGAGCTGATCTTCGCGCTGGCGGAACGCAACGGGATCCAGCTGCCCTATGCGGACCTGGACGAGCTGCGCTCGCGCTACGAGTTCACGGACCTGCAGTCCTTCCTGGACCTGTACTACGCCAACATGGCTGTGCTGCAGACGGACCAGGACTTCGCGGACATGACCCGGGCCTACCTGACCCGGGCGGCGCTCGCCGGGGTCAGGCACGCCGAGATCATGCTGGACCCGCAAGCGCACCTCTCCCGCGGGGTGTCGCTGGAGACGTGCGTCAACGGTGTGGCGTCGGTGCTGGCCGGATCCCGTGAAGAGTTCGGTATCTCCACCCTCCTGATCGCGGCCTTCCTGCGCGACCTCACCGAGGAATCGGCCCTCGAGGTGCTCGAGCGGCTGCTCGCCATGGACGCCCCCATCGCCGGAATCGGGCTTGATTCGGCCGAGGTGGGCAACCCGCCGGCGAAGTTCGAGCGGCTCTTCGCCCGGGCCAAGGAAGCCGGGCTGCACCGGATCGCGCACGCCGGCGAGGAGGGCCCGCCGTCGTACATCATCGATGCGCTGGACATCCTCGACGTGGAGCGGATCGACCACGGCATCCGCTGCATGGAAGATCCTGACCTGGTGGAACGGCTGGTGGACGAGCTCATGCCGCTGACCGTGTGCCCGCTGTCCAACGTCCGGCTCCGGGCCGTGGACACCCTGGCCGAGCACCCGCTGCCGGCGATGCTCGCGGCCGGGCTGAACGTCAGCGTGAACTCGGACGATCCCGCGTATTTCGGCGGGTACGTGGACGACAACTTCGCGCAGCTCAAATCGGTGATCGGCCTGTCCGAGTTCGACTGCGTGCGGATGGCCGCGAACTCGATCCGTTCATCCTTCGCCAGCGAGGAACGCAAAGCCGAGCTGCTGGCAGACCTGGCCGCGTCCGGGCACTAACCCACCGTTGCCCTATCAGATATGGTCCCTAAAACGGGCGGATAGGGACCATAGCTGACAGGGCAACGGAGCTAGGTGTCGATCGTGCCCATGTTCGGATAGCGCGATCCGGCTGCCACCCCGGCTGGGGCGAGTTCGTCCAGACGGGTGAGGTCCTCGGAGGAGAGTTCGACGTCGGCGGCGCCCAGGTTCTCCCGCAGCCGGTCGCGCTTCTTGGTGCCCGGGATGGGAACGATGTGCTCGCCTTGGGCCAGCAGCCAGGCCAGGGCCAGCTGCCCAGGGGTGCACCCCTTCGCGTCCGCCAACTCCTTGACGCGGTCCACGAGCTGCAAATTGCGGGCAAAGTTCTCCCCCTGGAAACGCGGGGAGTGCCGGCGGAAATCGTCCGCCGCGAAGTCATCGGGGCTGCGGAGTTGGCCGGTCAGGAAGCCTCGACCCAGCGGGCTGTATGGGACAAAGCCGATGCCCAGCTCGGCCAGGACCGGGAAAACCTTGGTTTCCGGCTCGCGTTCCCACAATGAGTATTCGGTCTGCAGGGCGGTGATGGGGTGCACCGCGTGGGCCCGGCGGATGGTGTCGGCGCTGGCCTCGGACAGGCCAAGGTGCCGGACTTTGCCGGCCTGCACCAGCTCAGCCATGGCTCCGACGGTTTCCTCGATGGGGACGGTCTTGTCCACCCGGTGCTGGTAGTACAAATCGATGTGGTCCACGCCCAGCCGCTGCAGGCTTGCGTCGCACGCGGCGCGTACATAGTCCGGGGAGCCGTTGATGCCCACCCAGGATCCGTCGGCCCGGCGTTCATTGCCGAACTTGGTGGCCAGGACCGCGTCGTCGCGCCGGCCGGCAATGGCCCGGCCCACCAGCGCTTCGTTCGTGAACGGGCCGTACATGTCCGCGGTGTCGAGCAGGCTCCCGCCGGCGTCGAGAAAGGCCTGAATGGTGGCGATGGACTCGTTTTCATCGCTTTGGCCATGGAACTCGCTCATTCCCATGCAGCCCAAACCCAGGGCCGAGACGGTGAGCGAACCGAGCGTACGGGATTCCATGGATATCTCCTGAATCAGAAAAGTGGGGGCGGCCGCCGGCACCTGTCCGGACAGGGGGACGGCTCGCAGTTGGCAGACCGCCACTCTAGGCCTATCGGGCGTGGGACACAACGGCCGGTCGATGCAACGCGGGCTCACCCTTGCCGGGGGATGCGCCAGTGTTTGCCGCGCGGCAGAGTGCAGATATGACCAACACCACCGGACAGCGGCGCAAGGGCCCGCTGCGCCAGGTGATGCCGGGACTCGACGTCGCCGCCGCGTACCAAAAAGACTGGCTCGGCAAGGACATCATCTCCGGGATCGTCCTGGCGACGCTGCTCGTTCCCCAGGGCATGGCCTACGCGGAGCTGGCGGGACTTCCGGCGATCACCGGGCTATACACCACAGTCCTGTGCCTGGTCGCCTACGCGGTTTTCGGCCCGTCCCGCATCCTCGTCCTGGGGCCGGACTCCTCACTGGGCCCGATGATCGCGGCCACGGTCCTGCCCTTGGTCGCGTCGGGCGGGGACCCGCAGAAAGCGGTGGCGCTCGCGTCGATGCTCGGGCTCATGGTCGGCGTCATCATGATCCTGGCCTCGGTCGCCAAGCTCGGCTTCATCGCTGATCTGATCTCCAAGCCCACGATGATCGGCTACATGAATGGCCTGGCGCTGACCATCCTGGTCGGCCAGCTCCCCAAGCTCTTCGGGTTCAAGGTGGACAGCGACAACTTCATCGGTGACCTCGTCGGCTTCGTGCAGGGGTTGGCCAGCGGTGAGACCGTGCCGGCCGCGGCCGCCGTCGGCATCAGCGGAATCGTGGTGGTCCTGGCACTGCAACGGTGGCTGCCCAAGGTCCCGGCAGTACTCGTCATGGTGGTGCTCGCGATCGCGGCCACCACGGTTTTCAGCCTCGCGGATAAGGGCGTCTCCCTGGTCGGGGAACTCCCGCAGGGCTTCCCGCCGTTCACCATCCCGCACGTGTCCCTGCAGGACATCGGGCTGATGTTTGCCGGCGCCCTGGGAATTGCGCTGGTCTCGCTGACGGACACGATTTCGACGGCGACGGCGTTCGCCGCGCGTTCCGGTCAGGAGATCCGCGGCAACCAGGAGATGATCGGGATCGGTGCCGCGAACCTGGCCGCTGGCTTCTTCCAAGGCTTCCCGGTGAGCACCAGCGGCTCCCGGACCGCCGTGGCAGAACGTTCCGGCTCCAAGACCCAGCTCACGGGCCTGACCGGTGCCCTGCTGATCGTCCTCATGCTCGTGCTGCTGCCCGGGATGTTCCGGAACCTGCCCCAGCCGGCCCTGGCCGCCGTCGTGATCACTGCGTCCGTCTCGCTCGCCGACATTCCGGGCACCGTGCGCCTCTTCCGCCAGAGCAGGACCGAGTTCGGCCTGTCGCTCGCGGCCTTCCTCGGGGTGGTCCTCCTCGGTGTGCTGCCCGGCATCGGCATCGCGGTAGGACTGTCCATCCTCAACGTGTTCCGCCGGTCTTGGTGGCCGTACCAGACGGTGATCGGGCGGGTGCCGGGCCTCGAGGGGTTTCACGACGTCAACGTCCACCCGGACGCGAAGCACCTGCCCGGCCTGGTGATCTACCGGTTCGACGCGCCGATCTTCTTCGCCAACGCCACCACCTTCCGGGACAACATCCGGCGGCTGGCGCGGGTCGAACCCAGTCCGCGGTGGATCCTCATCGCGGCCGAACCCATTACGGACGTGGACACCACCGCCGCGGACATGCTGCTCGACCTGGACCGTGAGTTGAACGCGCAGGGCACCTCGCTGGTCTTCGCGGAACTCAAACACCGGGTCCGGGCGAAGGTGGAAAAATTCGAGCTGACCCGCGAAATCGAGCCGCAGCACTTCTACCGCACCATCGAAGCCGCTGTCGCCGCTTATTCCGCCCAGACCGGCGCGGATTGGAGCGCCGGGGACTGAGCATTCCCCGGCCGTAACGGGCCACGGCCTACGAACGGGCTTCCTGGCGCTGTTCGGCCGGCGTGCGGGCGCTGCGGGTGATCCACCAGCCCAGGGCGGCCATCGCCAGGCCGATCGGAATCCCGTACGGCGGCAGGCCCACGTTGAATCCCAAGGCCCCGGCGACCACGAACACGGCGCCGGCCCACGCCGGGAACATGTGCGTCCGCCAGCCCACGACGCCGAAGACAATCCAGCCGAGCGCAAACAGCACGTAGCTGGAGAGCGCGCCGATGACCAGCATCCCGGATCCGCCGGCGAGGATGGCGCCGGGTGCGGTTTCGGCAATCCACGGACCGGCAAACCCGTCGAACCACATGTTCCCGGCCATGTCCATGGTGCCGATGAGGGCGGCGCAGAACCCGAGGACGCCGAGGGCGCCGGCGCTGTCCGCGTACCTCATGTAGACGGACACCAAGGCGAGCATCAGCCCGATGAAGACCACGAAGTAGAACGCGTTGGCCAGCTGGAACGGCGTCTGGCGCATCATTTCGATCCGCTCGAGGTTCCGGTCGGCGGCGAGCAGGCGCCAGAGGTCCTCGGCGGCGAAGGCCAGGCCGGCGGCCAGGGCAATGGGCCCGGCATGGGACGCCAGGGGTGAGGACATGGTTCCTCCTTAGCGGTGGATTCGATCCGTTCCGGATGCCCCGGAACGGAGCACCACCGAATCAATGGCGGAGGCAGGCGCCGTGCGCCAGGCGGCCCGGTCCAGGAGAACGGTGGTGAGGACGGCAAGGACCACGACGGCGAAGTAGATCAGTTCCGCCCGAACGGCATCAGCACCGGTGAAGCCGAAGGAACCCACCGTGAACGTGCCCTGGGCGTTATGGAAGAGGTACGTGAGCAGCACGCTGCCGCCGGTGCGGTTGAACAGCCACACGTAGAGGAAGGTGATGGCGAAGGTGGTGGGTAGCCCGATCGGGCTGAGCTGTCCGAACACGACCAGCGGCAAGTGCCAGAGGGCGACCACAAAGCCCAGGAGTGCCGCGGACCTCAGGGGATTCCACCTGGCCTGCAGCAGGGGCACGGCATACCCGCGGAAACCGGGCTCCTCTCCCAGGGGTCCATCCAGCGGATTGACCAGGCGCACGGCGAAGACGGCCAGGAGCCCGGACCAGGTCACTTCGGCCAGCCCCGGTGCCGGGGCGCCGAGGGCCATGGTCGCGAATCCGGTGAGCAGCGCCATCGCGGCCGGGAGGAGGAGGGCCACGGCGTACCAGACCCAGCCCACCCGCCACCGGACCAGCCGCCGGCCCCAGGCCCGGTAGCCGGCTCTGCCCTCGGCAAGCCCAATGATGATCAGCGCCGCCGCGAGCGGACCGATCGGCAGGAACTCGAACTGCGGCATGAGTCCGGCCGCATAGAGAGGCCAGGAGCACCAGGAAATCGCGAAGGCCAGGACAAAGAACGCCGAAAGGCGGTGACGCTGCAGCCAGATTCTGAAACGGGCCATGAAGTCTCCTGGGCAACAGGGACGTATGCGGCCCATTGTCCGCCTGCTGCCGCCCGGGATCCAGCACTCCCACAAACCAACGCGGGTCACTTACGACCGGTCCCGGCATTTTGATGAGCCGTAAGTGACCCCGAGCTGGTTTTCTACTCGCGGGTAGCGGTGAGTTGGACCCCCATTCACCCCGGTGGGCCCTGTCATAGTGGGTCACGACACATAGAGTTAACGAAATCCACTCGCAAAATCTCACCTTTCCTTGGCAAAATGCAGGTGGATCAATTGCTTCTAAAGGAGACCCATGGGCGCGAACACCGCGGAAAACACCAACCTTCGGCTTAAGGCCGTGCTGGATGTCCTCGCAGAGGAGGTTTGGACTGGCGAGAAGCTGAACGCTGGAGCCGTACTGGGCGAGGCAATCTCACGGGTGCCCCTCAACGACCACGAGAGTGAACTGCTCAGCGGCGGCATTCCCCGCGGCCACAAGACGCTGACCACGGCGACGGGAAAGCTGGTCAAGGCCGGCTGGCTGGTCAAGGGACGCTCCGGCTGGTCAATCACCGACGACGGCCAGCGCGCCACGGTTGCCTTCCCCGAGCCTGCCACCTTCAGTTCCGCGCTCGACGCCGGCACTGCGGTTCCGGCCGGCACGCCGCTGCCGTCTGCTCCGGCAGTACAGCCTGTAAAGGCGGCAGCGACGGCGGCCAAGGCCGACCCAAAGGCCGACGAAGCGCCGTCGAAGACGTCCAAGGTTGCCGGCAAGGCCGCCAAGCTTGTCGAGGAGGCCGTGGCCCCGGTGGCCAAGGCCGTGCGGAAGCGCAAGCCGGCCGCCAAGGCCACGCCTGAAACAGAGGCAGAAGCCCCGGCGGCACCGGCTGTCAGCGTCGAAACCATCGAACAGCCGGAAGCCGTCGCGGTTGCCGGTGACTTCAACGTCCTGATCGGCGCGCCCGCCAACTGGGCGCCGCAGTATGACGAAGCCCAGATGGAACTGGACCAGGTGGACCAGCTCTGGAAGATCGCCGCGGACGTTCCGGCAGGCTTCTACACCTTCAAGATCGCGCTGAACCGCTCGTGGGACGAGAACTACGGTGCGTTCGGCGTCTTCGACGGCCCCAACCACGAGGTGCACCACGGTGGCGGCCTCCTGGTCATCCAGTACGATCACCGCACGCGGGACATCGTCCTGCCGTAGGCACCGACACCCAAACATCCTGCCGACACGCACGTGACCCTGCGACGCCCGGATTCCGGTGTCGCAGGGTCACTTGCGTGTCGCGGGCGGATTTGCGCATCCTGAGCCTGCCCGGGGACGCCGGACCCACCTAGCATTGCCTCATGGATACGGTCGAGGTTGCGGGCCTGCGAATCCGGTATCAGCGGGCGGGCCAGGGTCCTCCGCTGGTCCTGCTGCACGGCGCTTACGAGGACAGCCGGATCTGGCGGCGGCAGCTCGACGGGCTGTCGGATGAATTCACTGTCTTCGCCTGGGACGCGCCCGGATGCGGCGGCTCGGACGATCCGCCGCCGGACTTCACCGGCGAGGACTTGGCCGGCGCCCTGGCCGGATTCCTGCGGGAAGCGGTGCCGGGCGCCCCGCACCTCCTCGGGCTGTCCATGGGCTCCGGGATTGCCTTGGAGTTCTACCGGACCTACCCGTCGGTGCCGGCGTCGCTGCTGCTGGTCTCGGCGTATGCCGGCTGGGCGGGATCCCTGCCGCCCGAGGAAGTGGAGCGCCGCTACGCGCAGGTGCTGGCCGAACTCGAGCAGCCGCCGGAACAATTCATCCCCGTGTGGATTCCCACGTTGTTCACGGACCGTGCTGATCCCGCGGACGTCCAGGAAACCAGCGCCATCATGGCCGACTTCCATCCCAGCGGCATGCGGGCACTGTTGCACGCGAACGCCCATGCCGACTACCGCGATGTCCTGCCGGGCATCGCGGTGCCCACCCTGCTGCTGTACGGCACGGCGGACGTCCGCTCACCGCTGAGCGTGGCCCGCGAGATGAACCGCCAGATACCGGGCTCCACGCTCGTACTGATTCCCGACGTCGGACACATGGCAGCGGTCGAAGCGCCGGAGGCCTTCAACGCCCAGGTCCGCCGGTTCCTTCACGGCGTCACCGGCGGATGACGCCCGCTAGAACCGGGTCGGGTCCGGCCGCGGGGGCACCGGGCCGGGGTCCGGAATCGGGAGGGGATTGGGCGTTGGGAACGGACCCGGAGCCGGTGACGGCGTGGGCGCGGGACCGGGCACCGGACTGGGCCCCGGAACCGGCGGCGGCGTGAGCGGGCCGGGCTCGGGCGGGAACGGGTCCCCGGGCTCGGGCGGAGGCGTGGTGGGGCCCGGTTCCGGCGGAAACGGGTCGGGTTCGGCGGGTGGGGGAATGGTCATAACTGGCTTCCTTTCTGGGCCGGCGATTTCGTGGCTGGCGTTCCGGCTATGACGATCAGGCGCCGCTGCGCCGGCGCAAGACCCGCAGTTCCCAGGGCCGCAGCCGGATCGCGCCGCCCTGGACGGCAGTCGCGCCTGAACCAGCGGTGGACGTACCGCCGTCGAACGTACCGCCGTCGGACGTACCGGCGTCGGACGTACCGGCGTCGGACGGGTAGTTGCCCAACACCAGCTCCGAGTCATCCCAGCGCTGATCGCCGAGCTCGACGCCGCGTTCGTCACCGGAGAAGTTGCCCACCACCAGCAACTCCGCAGTCGCGGTGCCGTCCGCGGAGGCGCCGTCTGCCAGCGCCCGCGTGAACGCGTAGACGTGCGGGTCATCCGGCAGCAGCATGGTGAAGGTCCCGTGCGAGACCACCGGCTCGGCATGCCGCAGGGCTATCACCTTGCGGTAGAAGCTGAAGACCGAGTCCGGATCATCCACCTGGGCGGCGGCGTTGATGTGGTTGGAGTTCGGGTTAACGGCGATCCAGGGAGCCCCGGTGGTGAAGCCGGCGTGCCGGGAGGCGTCCCATTGAACCGGGGTGCGTGCGTTGTCCCGGTTCAGTGGCGCGAGCGCGGCGAGGACTTCGGCGTCGGTGTGGCCGAGGTGCGTGGTGGCTTCGCGGTGGTGGTTGAGGACCTCGATGTCGCGGTAGTCGCTAATCGCGCCGAACGTCATGTTGGTCATGCCCAGTTCCTCGCCCTGGTAGACGTAGGGCGTGCCCCGGTGCAGGTGCAGGATGCCGGCCAGCATCTTGGCGGAGAGCTCGCGGTACTGGCCGTCGTCGCCGAACCGGGACACGGCGCGGGCCTGATCGTGGTTGCCCCAGTACAGGCTGTTCCAGCCGGTCTCGGCCAGGCCGTCCTGCCAGCGGCCCAGGGTCTGCTTCAGCTCGGTGAGCAGGAGCTTCTTGGGCCGCCACTTGTCGCCGTCCTCCTGGTCCAGGGCCACATGCTCGAACTGGAACACCATGTCCACCTCGGCCCGGGCGGGGTCGGTGTACAGGATGGCGTCCTCCACGGTCACGCCGGGCATTTCGCCGACGGTGAGCAGTTCACCGGCGCGGCCGGCGAAGACTTCGCGGTGCATCTCCTGCAGGAATTCGTGCATGCGCGGGCCGTCGATGTAGTAGGGGGTGCCGTCGCCAAAGAGCTTACCGTCGGCAACGGGCCCGTCCGGCAGCGAGGTGTCCTTGGAAATGAAGTTGATGACATCCATCCGGAAGCCGTCCACGCCCCGGTCCAGCCACCAGTTCATCATCTCGTAGACCGCCGCCCGGACCTCGGGATTCTCCCAGTTCAGGTCCGGCTGCTTCTTCGAGAAGATGTGCAGGTAGTACTCCCCGGACGCCTCGTCGAACTCCCACGCGGGCCCGGAGAACGCCGAGCCCCAGTTGTTCGGCTCCGCGGCCGTGCGCCCCTGGGCCCCGGCGCCGACCTCCCTCGGTTGCCGCCACCAGTACCAGTCGCGCTTCGGGTTCTCCTTGGAGGACCGGGACTCCACGAACCAGGGGTGCTCGTCCGAGGTGTGGTTGACCACCAGGTCCATCACCAGCTTCATGCCGCGCGCGTGGAGCCCGTCGGTCAGTTCGCGGAGCTCCTCAAGTGTGCCGAAGAGCGGATCGACATTGCGGTAGTCGCTGATGTCGTAGCCGTTGTCATCCTGCGGCGAGGTATAGATCGGGGAGAGCCAGACGACGTCGACCCCCAGCTTCTGCAGGTAGTTCAGCTTGCTGATGATGCCGCGGAGGTCACCGATGCCGTCACCGTTGGAGTCGGCGAAGCTGCGCGGATAGATCTGATAGACGACGGCGCGTTGGAACCAGTCGCTCGCAGTGGCCTTGGGTGTTTCCGCGGGTGCTTGTTCGACCGTCATGGGGGACTCCTCAGCTGGTCCGTCAGATCGGGGCAGCGCGCTGCTGACCCGCCAACGTCTGATTATTGACCAGTTGGGGAGGGCTGGGAAGACCCTCCCCGGCCCTGCAGTTGGGTGATGCTGTCCGGTGAAAGCTCAGTTCTGCGAGGCCACGGCGTTGTCGCGGTCCTCGAAGACGTCCTCGCCGGGACCGGAGAAGGCCTTGGACCGCTGGATCGCCTCGATGGACCCGGTGAACAGCTGGGAGTCCTGCGGGTCTGCGTGCCGGTGGTGCTCGGCCGTCGCGCCATCCTTGACCGACTGCTGGGACCCCGTGACGGCGTCGGACGCGGCGGATCCGGTGGATCCCGGCGCTGCCGACGGCATTGACTCGAGGCGAATGTGGGGCAGTGCGGTCGGGTGCTCCTGCTGCAGGAACAGCACCAGTTCCTCGCGGATCAGGCAGCGGAGGTCGAACAGGGCGGCGCTGTCCGCGGCGCTGACCAGGATGCGCACCCGGACAAAGCCGGCGGTGGCGTCAGTGATCTGCAGTATCCCGACGCGCTTGTCCCACAACGGGGTCTCGGCCAGGACCGCTTTCAGTTCGGCGCGCATCGCCTCGACCGGAGCGCGCCAGTCGAGGTCGAACTCCACCGTGCCCATGACCTCGGACTGCCGCCGGGTCCAGTTCTCGAACGGGGTGGTGGTGAAGTAGGTCGAGGGCAGGATCAGCCGGCGGTCATCCCAGATGTGGACCACCACGTAGGTCAGGGTGATCTCCTCGATCCGGCCCCATTCCTTCTGGACCACCACCACGTCGTCCACCCGGATCGCATCCGTGAAGGCGAGCTGGATGCCGGCGAAGACGTTGACCAGCGAGGTCTGCGCGGCGAGGCCGGCGACGATCGAGATCACGCCGGCCGAGGCCAGGAGCCCGGCGCCGAGGGCCTGGATCGCGGGGAACGTGAGCATCATGCTGCCCAGGGCCACCACCACGATCAAGGCGACGCCGATCCGCCGGGCCAGGATCACCTGGGTGCGCAGCCGCCGGGCGCGGCGGTTGTCCGCGACATCCACCCGGTACCGGGTCAGGACCATCGCCTCGACGATCAGCAGCATGGCAATGGCGAGCCAGGCCAGCGAAGCAATGAGCGCAATCAGCAGCAAGTGGTCCAGGCCGTGGCGCCATTCGAGGTCCCCGGTGGCGGTGGCCAGTGCGATCCGGACGGCGATCAGGCACAGTGACAGCCGCAACGGCATCCGGGCCACGCGGGATGTCTCGCGCAGTTCGGGTTTGCTGCGGTTGAGCCGGAGCACAATCTTGCGCACCAGCCAGGACAGGACGAGTCCGGCAACCGCGGCGAGGGCCATGGCCAGGAACGGCATTGCTTGTGTCAGGAACTCTTGCATTGTTTAAGCTCTAGCAAGCTTCCGGAGGCAATTGAAATCGCCGGGATGTCAACGTGGGTCCGGTCACGCCGCTGCGCACGGCGGCAAGGCCCGCCTTCGCCCCGGGAAGGCCCGCCACCGCCCCGGGACCTTTGGCACTTGTTTATCACCCCTGACGTTCTAGATTGGTCGGACCACTTGAATCCCGGGGGGAGGGTGACATGCGTCGATTCAGCGTGATCGGCTCGGCAGTATCGGCCGGTTTCTTGGTTGCGGCACTGCTTGGCGCCTGCGGCGCGCCCGCGACCCCGGCTCCTACGTCGCCGGCGATTCCCTCCGTCCCTCCGCTGACGTCCGCGCCGGGCAGCAGCGATGCCGCCCCGACCGAGGCGCCGTCCTCGCCGGCCACGCCCGCACCGACGGCGGCGGACTGGCAGATCTTCACCACCGCGGACGGGAAACTGCAGTTCGACCACCCGGCCGAGTGGACCGTCAAGGACCGCGGCGCCGAGGCCACTCCCGGTGGGGTGTTCGTGGAGGTCCTCACCGCGGCCGGCAAGTCAGTGGCCACGCTGCGGACCAACGTGGCCACCGGCGCGGAATGCCCGCAGAAGATCCCGTACTCCGTGTTTGACCTGGTGCCCGTTCCGGCCCTGGTCCAGCAGGGGGTCACGCCGCACTTCATCTTTGAGTTGCGGCTGTACCCGGCGGAGAAGGACCCCACCAAGGCCAACGTCATGGCTTACGGCATCAGCTCTGCGCCTAAACCGTCGGGGCCCGATGCCTGCCCGATCTTCCAATTCTTCACCTGGCCGCCCAGTGGAGCGTCGTTCGGAGGCGTCTACAACCCCCTTGACGCCACGCCCGGCAACGAGCCCAATATCGACACTCCCGAGGCGTACCTGGAGACCTCCGAGTACAACGACATCAGGAAGATGATCACCTCGCTGCGTCCGGCCGGGCAGTAGGGCCCCGGGCTGATGGTGAAGCAGCGGCAGGAACGCAGCGCCGGGGGCGAGGCGGGGCGTATGAGGCGGCGACCCGCGGCATCCGTGCCACCGCTCGTTCCGGCAGCCCTGATGTTTGCAGCCCTGCTGCTGGCCGGTTGCGGCTCGCCGGCGGGTCCGCCTGCGACATCCGGTGCCGCGACAGCGCCGGGCGCAACCTCCGGAGCCCCGGCTCCGGGAACCACCCAGCCCGGAACGCAGGGAACCCAGGGGGCCGCGTCTCCGGGGGCCGCCTCGGAAACGGAAACGGAATCCACGCCGGGAACAGCGCCGGGGACCACGACGCCGGCAACCTCACCGCCGTCGGGGGCGGCGCCGTCGTCGTCCGCCTGGAAGACGTTCACGACGTCGGACGGGACGCTGAGTTTCGACTATCCGGCCGCGTGGGTGATCCGGGACCCGGCCGGGGAGGCGCCGCTGGGCGGGGAGTTCGTGGACGTGGTGAACGCCGCCGGGAAGCAGATGGCCGCGCTGCGCACCAATGTGGTTACTGGTGCCGAATGTGGCGACCAACAGCCGTACATGCTCATCGATTCGGAGCCGATGCAGGCGCTCGCCGAACCCGGCGCGGCGGACCAGAATGTGCCGCGCTATGTCTTCGAGGGCCGCGGGGACGTCACGGCCGCGAAGGCGTCGCCGCCCACGTACGCGTCGTATGGCATCACCATGATGCCGGAGGTGACCGAACCGGTGTCGTGCCCGATGTTCCAGCTCTTCCTCTGGCCGCCCAGCGGCGCGCTGTTCGGCCAGACCTATGATCCGGCGAACAACACTACGCCGGGGGACCCCGGGCTGCCGTATCTGGAGAAGGCGAAGCTCTATGCCACCACGGCGGAGTACCAGGACGTCCGGAGGATGATCACCTCGCTCCGGCCGGCCGCCAAGGATGCGACCTCGGGCGCCGCGACGGAGCCGGCGAAGTAGATGCGGGCGGGGTGCGGGACGGCGGCGGGGCGGCGCAATGGCGGCCGGCAACACGGCCGGCTGACGAACTGGATTCGTGCTAGACGGCGGGCAGGGGCCGGTGGTGGTGAATTGCCGGTGTCTGCGAGGGGCTCCTCGCGCTTTGATGATCAGTGCTGTGATGATCAGTGTTGTGATGGCCGGCCCAGGGGTTGGTGCTGCGGACCTCCCGGATCAGCCCGGTGCCCGCGCACTCGCGGACGGCCACGATGCCGTTTGCCGCCTGGCGTTTGTCCTCAAAAGCCCTGGAAATGGCCAACACGGTCCCGTCAGCGGCGAGTAGCCGGAACCGGATGTTGGCTTCCGCGTCGGTGAATATTTCGAATTGTCCAGCCATTGTCGAGTCCTTTCGGGCAGTTGTAACTGCCGGTGGGGGGTGAGAGCACTTCGCTGTGCGGTTGCCGGGTCTTCGACAAGCTGATGCAGTGCAAAAAACAGCTTTTCGCGCTCGACGGGGGCTTGAAAGAGCCAAAAGTCCCTTTGTGTCTGGGCGGTCAGACTGGGCCTGGATGCCTGCGCCTGCATGACTGAACCGGGTATGACTAAACCCTCTATGAGTAAGAACTGGGGAGCCCCGCGGGCGCTACATTGGGAGCATGACGGAGAAACGCCCCACGCAGTTTCCGGCCGATTCCGGCGAATCCGTGCGGCTGAACGCGCGGGTGTCCGGGGTGGTCCAAGCTGTGGGCTTCCGGTACTGGACAGTCCGGAAGGCGGAGGAGCTGGGGCTCAGCGGCACTGTCAAGAACAACATCGACGGGTCCGTGGGCATCGTGGCCGAGGGGCCGCAGTCCGTGGTGCTGGAGTTGCGGCGCTGGTTGCGCTCGCCGGAGGCACCGGGCCGGGTGGAGCAGGTCGAAGAGTCCGTCTCGGCCGCGACCGGGGAGTTTGCCGGATTCGACGTGGCCTACTAGGTCCCGGGTTCGGGGCGAAGGACCCTCGGCAGCGCGGCGCGAGGCGAGTAGCGTGTGCCCATGCAGAAAATATCGATCGATGCCTTAGCCAGGCAGCAGGTCGCGGCTGCCCTCGCTGCAGGGAGCGGACGGGCCGCGGACACGGTGTTCGGCGGCCACGAGAAGGTTCTGCGCCAGACCGTCATGGCGTTCAAGGCCGGAACGCAGCTGAGCGAGCACCAGAACCCCGGCGAGGCGACCGTGTTTGTGCTCCGCGGCTGTGTGCGCCTGCGGGCCGGCAACGAATCGTGGCAGGGCAAAACCGGCGACTTGCTGATCGTGCCGGACGGGCTGCACAGCCTGGAGGCCGAGGAAGACTCGGCGATCCTCATGACGGTGGCCAAGATCAAGACCTGAACCGGCCCGATTCCGGGTGGCCCGCAGCCATTCGACGAGGCGAAGGAGAGGCCGAAAGTGAATTCCAGGAAGGCCAGGGAGCCCGGGCATTTGCGCGCCAAGCGTGAAAGGGAGCGCGCGGCAGCGGCCGGGTGGGCCGCGGTCGTCGTGCTGCAGATCGGGGGTGCGAGATGAAGGCCGTGCCTTCCCTGGAAGAGGTTCCGGAAACCCGACGGTGGTGGGCGAGGGGGGCCTACGCCGCCGTCGTCCTCGCAGTGGCCGTTCCCTTGGTGGCTGCAGGGTTCGCCGGCACTGTTGCGCTGGTGGTGACCGGTCTCGGCGCCGTGCTGGTGTCCGTGGCGGCCATCTACTGGTTCCTCATCAGCCGCGGGTTCCTGCGCTGGTGCGCCCTGGCGCTGGCGGTCCTGGCCCCACTGGTGGTGGTAATCCTGTACATCCAAGCCAGCCTGTTCCGGGAAGTGATCATCTCCCTTGCACTGGTGTTTGTTGCATTGGTCTGTGCCCGCGCCGCCCTCAGGGAACCAGGGGAGGGCAAGGCAATGAAGGAGCACCCCGCTCCCACCTGGGAGCACGCCTTCCTGGTGATGAATCCGCGGTCCGGCGGGGGCAAGGTGGTGAAGTTCGACCTCCAGCGCAAGGCGGAGGAACTCGGAGCCGAGGTGGCCCTTCTTGAGGGTCCGGGGCCGGTGGATGTGGATGCGTTGGCCCGGCAGGCCGTAGAGCGCGGGGCCGATCTGCTCGGCGTCGCCGGGGGTGACGGAACCCAGGCCCTGGTGGCGGGCATCGCCGCCGAACACAACCTGCCGTTCCTGGTGATCAGCGCCGGCACCCGCAACCATTTCGCCCTGGATCTCGGGCTGGACCGGGAGGACCCGAGCGGCTGCCTGGAGGCCCTCAAGGACGGGGTGGAGCTGCACGTCGACCTCGGCAAGATCAACGGCCGCACATTCGTCAACAACTCATCGTTCGGGGTGTACGCCGAGGTGGTGCAGAGCCCGGCGTACCGCGATGACAAGGCCGGGACGGTGCTGCAAATGCTTCCGGATCTGATCAAGGGCGCTAAGGGTGCACGGCTGCGGGCCGAGGTGGGCGGCGTGACGGTGGACGGCCCGCAGGCGGTGCTGGTGAGCAACGGTCCCTACGGCAGCAACGACCTCGCGGGCCTGGGCCGCCGGACCCGGCTGGACCGCGGCGTTCTTGGCGCCGTGGCGCTCTCCGCGGCCAGCACCCGGGAAGCGGTCGGGCTGCTGCGCCGGGCCACGAAGCATGGCCTGATCCAACGCACCGCGCCGGAGGTGGTGGTCGGCGCCGACGTGCCCGAGATTCCCGTCGGCGTGGACGGTGAGGCGCTGCTGATGACCACGCCGGTGCGCTGCACCATCGAACCCCGCGCCCTGCGGGTCCTCGTTCCGCGGAATCGCCCGGGCGTCCCGCCGGCCCAGCCCTCACTGGACCTGGTCCGGCTCCGTGAGCTGGCGTGGGGGCGGCACCTGAATGCGCCCGCGCCGTCCGCTCCGGCGTCCGCTGGGGAGTGACGTCGCCGTCGGCTGACATGTCGGTCTTTGCGGGGCCGGCGTCACGTACGGCAGACTTTCCGGTCCCGGCCACGCGGTCCGCCGCGGATTCCCGGGAGCGGCCCCCGTGCCGCGGCGTCCAAAGTCTGCCCTGCGTGACGCGGCAACCCGCCCGGCGCCGCAGCGTGTGTCGTCTGGTTCGATTTCGGCTGGCGGGGTAGGACAGACTGTTGCCGTGAGCAACTCTCCCCGGACAGGCCTGGCCGTCGCCGGCCTCAGCCTCGGCACGTCCTTGAACCCGCTGAATTCTTCGATGATCGCCGTCGCCCTGGTGGTACTGCGCGAGGATTTCGGGCTCGACGTCGCCACGGTCACCTGGGTGATCACCGCGTTCTATCTCACCTCCGCGGCCGGCCAGCCGCTCATGGGCCGGCTCGCGGACCGCTTCGGCCCGCGGAGGCTGTTCCTGCTGGGCATGGCGCTGGTGGCTGTGACCTGCGCGCTGGCTCCCTTCGCACCGAACTTCGCGCTGCTGTGCGTGGCCCGGGCCTTCATGGCCCTGGGCACCGCGACCGCCTACCCGAGCGCCGTCGTCATGGTCGCCGCGCTCGCGCGGGAGGCAAACGTGAAGTCGACCCGGCCGCTGGGCCGGATCCAGATGGCGAACACCTCGGCCGCCGCCGTCGGGCCCGTGGTGGGCGGCCTGCTGGTGAGCCTGGTGGGGTGGCAGGCGCTGTTCCTGATCAACGTCCCGCTGTGTCTGGTGGCGATTCTCGTGGTCCGGCGGTTTGCCCCGGCGGACGGTTTCCGGGAACGCGGGCGGGTCTCGGAGCTGGTCCGGGACTCGGACCTGCCGGGCATCGGTGCGTTCATCGGCGCCCTGGTGCTGGTGATGATGGCGCTGCTGAATGTGCTGCCCGACTACCGGTGGTGGCTGCTGGGCGGAGGGCTGGTCCTCGCGGCGCTGTTCGCGTGGCGGGAACTGCGGTTCAGCCCGCCGTTCCTGGACCTGCGGCTGCTGGGCCGGAACCGGCCGCTGCTGCTGGTCTACCTGGGCTTCGCGCTGTTCAACGGCGTCTACTACTTCGCGTTCTTCGGCCTGCCGCAGCTGCTGCAGACCGCGGGCGGCTACGATCCCGGCGTCGTGGGCATCCTGATGCTGCCGCTCGCGGCGATCTCGGTGGTCGGAACGCCGTTCGCGGTCCGCGCCATCGACAGGTTCGGCGTGAGGCGGGTGCTGATCGCCGGCGTCGGGCTGCTCCTGGCGGCGTCGGCGTGCATGTGGCTGCTGACGGTGTCCCTCGCCGTCCCGCTGGTGATTGCGCTGACCGCGTTGCTGGGGGTGCCGTATTGCGTGGTCGCCATTTCCTCGAGCCAGGGCATGTACGTGTCCACCCGGCCGGAGGAGCGCGGGGTGGCCGCCGGGATCTTCCAGACCTGCCGCTACCTGGGCGCGATCACGGCCACCGTGCTGATCGGCATCTTCTACGGCAGCGGCGTCACCCAGGCGAACTGGGGGCTGATGGTGTTCGTCATGCTGGGGCTGGGCGCGGTGGTTTTCATGGTGTCGCTGGCGTGGCGGGAACAGCGGTAGCCCACGTTCCGTCAGAATGAATCCGGTTCGTGGATTCTTGGGGGAATGCCATCTGTTGACGGTGAGCTGCCGCCCGGGGCGCGGGCAGCATCCTCACCTCACCGAAGGGCACCAGCATGACCCAGCACCCCGAACCGACCAGCGGCGCAGCCGAACCGGCGTACCCTGTTTCACCCGCTGATGGCGCCGTCCTGCCGAACGAGTCAGAGCAGCCGTACGCACCGGCGGCTCCGATTCAATATCCTCCGGTCGCCCCTCCGCAGTACCAGGGGCAATATCCCGTCCAGTATCAGACTCCCCAGCAGTATCAGCCGGCGATGCCTCCGCAGCCGTATCCGGGCCAGCAGTACCAGGGCTACCCGCCTACGCAGCCGCAGCATCAGATGCAGTACCCCCACATGTCACAGCAGGCGCCGATGCCCCATCCGGCCTACGGCTACCCGCAGCCAAAGTCCCGGCTTGTCGCCGGGCTCCTGGGCATCTTCCTGGGCGGACTGGGGGTCCACCGTTTCTACCTGGGCTACACCACGGTCGGCATCATCCAGATTCTGCTTACCGTCTTCGTCGGCATCTTCACCTTCGGCCTCGTCGGGCTGTGGGGCTTCGTGGAGGGCATCATGATCTTCGCCGGCGCGTCCTATTTCCGGAATGACGCCACGGGAATCCCGCTGCGCGACTGACGGTGGCCGCTAGGCGGTCAGCGTTCGGAAACCAGCGACGCCGGGGGCTCCGCCGCGGCGGGATCTGCAGCCTGCGTCCGGGGCCGGGCGAGCCCACCCGTTACCGCTACCACCAGGGTGAGCCCGGCCGTCAGCAGCACACCGAAGCCGGCATGAATATGCAGCAGTGTCGCGCCCGCGGTGGCGCCGGCCAGGATGAGGACGACGGCGCCCAGCCTCCTGCCCCAGTGCGCTCCGGTGCCGCCACCCAGGCGGGAGTCGGCGGCCAGGCCCGTGAGTGTGGACGTGACCACCACCGTTGTCACGTCCTTGACGCTGAGGTGCCGCGCCGTGGCCGCCTGCAGGCCCATCGCGACGGCCAGGGCTCCCGTGATGGCCAGGGTGACGGGATCGCCGGCGTGCGGGGCATGGGCGAACAGTACGACGGCGACCCCAGCCATGGCGATGCCGACGGCGGTGAGCAGTGCCGTGGTCCGACGGCTCCAGCCGGCGGCCTCGGGCTTGAGGACCCGCCCGGCGATGACGGCGCCGAGCACGAACCCGGCCAAGGCAATGGACGGGCCCACCACGGGCAGATTGTCGGCGCCGATCAGTGCCATGCCAAGGATCACGACGTTGCCGGTCATGTTGCCGGTGAAGACCCGGTCCAAGCCAAGGTAGCCGACGGCGTCGATCACGCCCGTGGAGAACGTCAACACGAGCATGAGGACCAAATGGAGCCGGGAGGGCTCGGCGGACTTGAGGCGGCTAAGCATGGAAAGTCTTTCGTCGATGGAGGAGCGACTCGCCGAGGCGGTCGCCACAGTGATGAGCGCTGGTGATGAGCCCTGGTGATGCGCCGACGTCGCGGTTGGCAGGACCAACGATACTCACGCCGCAGGGAAGGCCGGCATCCGTGGACAGCGGCACGTTCACAGCCCGAAACACGTGCCGTTGATGTGCCATGGCCGGAGTGGGAAACTTGGGCTGCGGTCTCATCCACTTTAAGGAGTCGGAAATGGCTGACGGAACTGGATTGATCAAGCGGTTCTACACAGAGGTGATTGGGGACGGAAATCTCGCCCTCATCGAAGAACTGGTCAGTGATGACTTTGTCGATCACGATCCCATGCCCGGACAATCGCCCGCCAAGGACGGGGTCGCGTTCTTCGTCAACGCGATGCGGACGGCATTCCCGGATCTCAAAGCCAAGACCAGCGAACCGGCGTTGGTCGATGGAAATCTGGAGGCGCTATACGTGGTCCTAACGGGAACGCACCAGGGAGAACTGATGGGCGTCGCGCCCACCGGCCGGAGGGTCGAATTCAGCAGCATCGACATCATCCGGGTCGAGGAAGGCAAAGTCGTTGAGCACTGGGGAGCCACGGACACCATGACCCTCATGCAGCAGATCGGCGCCGGACCGGAGTAACGCGCAACAAAAATGGCTGTCCGCCTTCCCCACAGGGAAACGCGGACAGCCGTTCGACGACGACGCTCGGCAAGGTTGTCGCCGTCGCCGTCGCCGTCGTTCGGCGCCGGATGACGACGTCGGCGTCGTTAGGTCAGGCGGCCTGCGCCGGCGACACCTCAACGAGCTGGACCGTCACGCCGGATTGCCGGAAGAGCTCGACCTGCTCCGGGTCCGCCTGGTTGTCCGTGACCAGGATCCAGGGGGCGGGGAGCTTCACCCAGGCATGGAACGGGCGTTTGCCGAGCTTGGTGGAATCGGCCAGGACATAGACGGTGTTGCCGCGGCGTGCCATCAGTTCTTTGAGGCGCGTCTGGGCCTGGTCGGCCTCGCACAGGCCGGCATCCACGGTGACGGCGTCCGCGCCGAGGAATACCCGGTCGAAGCTCATCCGCTCCAGGGCCGCCTCGGCGATGGGGCCCACGAAGGTCTGGCTGAGTCCGCGGAGGCGCCCGCCCAGGCAGTCCACCTGGATGCCGGGAGAGTCGGCGAGTTCCTGGAGCGTGTTGATGCCCGGCGTGGTGACGGACAGGTTCTCCCTGTCCCGGAGGGCGTGCGCCATGGCCCCGACTGTTGAGCCGCCGTCGAGCAGGACGTTCTCGCCCTCCTTGACTTCGGCGGCCGCCCAGGCGGCGATGGCCTGTTTCTGCTCGAAGGCCTCTCCGGTGCGCTGCCGCAGGGACGGCTCGGGGTGCGCGCCCAGTGCCACGGCGCCGCCGTAGGTCCGGGCGAGTTTGCCCTGCTCGTTCAGCTGGGCCAGGTCCCGCCGGATCGTGGAGGCGGTCACCGCAAAGTGCCGCGACAGGTCTTCCACGGACGCCAGGCCCGTGGTCACGGCGAGGTGGTAGATCTCTTCGCGCCTGGCTTGGGCGGTAGTCATCGTTGGCTCTCCTTCACCGGCTGCTGGCGCATCCGTAGCTGTACCGAGCGGTACATTGCTGTCCCCATGCTAATCGGCCCCGGCGCGCATCCGTTCACCGCGCATCTTTTCATAGGGATGCGCCGCCGCAGATCACATAGTTCTGTCCGGTAATGGATTTCCCGTGGCTCCCCAGCAGGAAACCGGCGAGCGCGGCCACGTCCTCGGGGTCCACGAGTTGGCCCAGCGCCGGCAGCTTCGGCGGGGTCGCGGCCCGGCCCGGGTCGGCGAGCATCGGGGTGTCCGTGGGTCCGGGGGACAGCACGTTCACCGTGATGCCTCGCGGTGCCAGTTCCTGCGCCCAGGTCCGGCCCATGCCCAGCAGCGCAGCCTTGGTGGCGGCGTAGTGGCTCTTGCCGGGGGACCCGGTGGAGGTCCGGCTGCCCACCAGGAGCACCCGGCCACCGTCCGGCATGCTCGGAACCAGGGCGTTGGCCAGGCTGCTCGCGGCCGCCACATGGACGGTGAACATCCCGGCCAGGGCCTCGGGATCCAGCTCGCCCAGGACGGCGGTGCGCTGGAAACCGGCGGCGTGGACCAGGGCGTTCGCCGGAGGCAGGTCTTCGAAGCACGCGGCCAGGGATGCCGGGTCCGAGAGGTCCGCCTGCCGCCACTGGAAGCCGGGTCCGAGCTCGGGTTCGCTCCGGCTGAGCCCGGTCACCTGCCAGCCGTCCGCCAGCAGCCGGACTGTGATTGCTTTGCCGATGCCCGAGCTGCAGCCGGTGACGACGGCGTGCGGCCTGCTCACTGGAGGTCGCCGCCCGGAGTGGTGGTCCCTTCGTAGGCCCACTGCGGATCCACGCGGACGTACTTGATGGCCTGCCGGAAGTAGGTGTAGGCGACGTTGAGGGCGCCGTCTGCACCCTGATGGATGGACGGGTACGAGTATTCGCGGTTCAGGCCGTCGCGGGAGTTGTTGGACAGGCAGTAGCCGTCGCCGACGTCGAGGTTGCGACGGATGGGCCAGCTGCGGCCGGAGTCCTCGGAGATCGCGAGTGTCATCGGGGACCGCGGCGTGCCCCAGAAGGCCTTCCGTTCGCCGCTGCTGCCGGCACCCGCTCCGGTCACCGAGTCGGCGGTGACCACCGGTTCGGTGATCTGCCCCTGTTCCTCGGCGAGGCCGTCGTCGTCGATCTCGTCGTAGAGCGAGAGCCGCCGCTCGGTGGAGGCCTCGGCCCGGCTGTGGTTGTAAACCAGGGCCAGCCGGCCGTCGGCCAGCGCGGTGAACTGGATGGAGGAGTTGTTGTTCGGCAGCTCGGTGGGAACGGGTTCGCTCCAGGTGCTGCCGCCGTCGGTGGACCGGGATTCGTAGATCGAGTCGGCCCAGCGGCTGCGGAACAGGGCCAGCAGGGACCCGTCGGCAACGGGCTGGATGTTCATGTGGACGCAGCCCAGGCTGCCCGGCAGGACATGCTCAGTCCACGTGGCGCCGGCGTCGTCGGAGATCATGACGGCGCTGTCGTCGCTGTTGCCAACCCACTTCTCGCCGGGGGTGGTGATGCAGCGGAAGATCGGGATGATCCAGCGGCCGGACGGCAGCACCACGGGCAGCTGCCGGACGAACACGCCCCCGGTCTGGTTGGCGGGGAACAGGGTCTCCACCGGGCCCCAGGTCCTGCCGCTGTCGCCGGAGATGCGGCGGCGGACCTCAGCGGTGTCCTGGTTGCCGGCCTTCTGTGCGGTGTACAGCAGCCAGAGCCGGTTGTCCGGGGCGGCGAACAGGATGGGGTTCTGCTCCGAGCGGGCGGAATCGTCCGAGAGTTGCTCGGCCGGTGACCACTGGCGGCTGCCGGGCTCCAGGGCGGAGAACCAGATGGAGATGTCCGGCACGCCTTCCTGGGTGCCGCCGAACCACACGCAGCCGAGCCGGCCGTCCGGAAGCGTCAGGAGGTTCGCGGCGTGGCTCTGCACGGTGGGAGCCGGCAGATACGCGTACTGGCTGGCGCCGGCTTCCTTGACCTCGCCGTCGGGCGTGATGGTGGTGTAGCCGACGGTGGGAGCGTCAGTTGAAGGCACGTCTGTTGCGGTCGCGTCTGTTGAAAACACTGCTCAGTCCTTTTTGGTTGCGGCAGCCAGGTGGGCCTTGGCGGCCAGCTCCAGGTGGGTCAGGTCGGAGGCGATGGTGGTGAAGGTGTAGCCCTGGCGCAGCCGGAGCGCGGCCACGTCACCGGCCGGGGTGTGGATGCCCGCGGCCACACCGGCGGACGCAGCCGCCTCGGCGATCGTCTCCAGCGCGGCGTTGAACTCAGCTTCGACGGCGGGGTCGCCCGGGTAGGCGGCGCCCACGGCAATGGCAAGGTCGGAGGGGCCTACATAGATGCCGTCCAGTCCCGGCGTCGCGCAGATTTCCTTGACGTTGGCCAGTCCTTCCGGGGTTTCGATCATGGCGAAGACCAGGGTGGCGGCGTTGGCTTCGGCGGGAACCGGGCCGATTCGCAGGGCCGAGCGCATGGGGCCGTAGGACCGGCCGCCCAGCGGCGGGTACTTGGCCGCCGCGACGGCCGCGGCCGCGTCTGCCGCGGTGTTCACGAGCGGGACGATCACGCCCACGGCGCCGGCGTCGAGCGCCTTGCCGATCGCGGTGAAGTCGTTGCCCTCCACCCGCACCATGCCGACGGCGGTGTGCCCGGCGTCGATCGCCATGAGCCCGTTCAGCACGCCCGAGTAGCCCAGCAGCCCGTGCTGCGCGTCCAGCGCCACGTAGTCATAGCCGAGGCGGCTGATGCGCTCGGTGGCGACGGGTGCGTCCAGGACGGCCCAGTAGCCGACGGCCTGCTCGCGGGCGCGGATCTTGCGGGCGAATTCGGTAGCGAGTTCGGAAGTCATGTTCTCTCTTCTGCCTTAGAGTCGGTGGAATTCAGTCTGGGGAATGGTTGCGTAGGTCAGCGGTTGTAGGCGGGCATGGGGCCGCGGAGGCCGGAGCCGACGGCGTCGCACGCCTCCGATACCTCGGACGGCAGCGGACCCTTGGCCACGGCGGCGATGTTGGCCTGCAGCTGCTCCACTTTGGAGCCGCCGAGCAGCATGGACCCGACGCCGTTGCGGTAGGCGAGCCAGCGCAGGGACAGCTCGGCCAGGCTGATGCCGGCTCCTTCGGCTATGCCGGCCAGGGAGTTGACGGCCTCGAACAGCTGCTTGTCCCAGTACCGCTGGGTGTACATGGCGGCGAGCTTGGAGTCGCCGAACCGGCCTTCGGAGGGCCTCGCGTCGAAGCTGTGCTTGCCGGTCAACAGGCCGCCGCCGAGCGGGTTGTAGACCATGGTGTGGACCTCATGCGTGGCGGCGAATTCGAGGTATTCCTCCTCCACCCGGCGGGCCACCAGGTTGTAGAGCTGCTGCGCGACCACCGGACGCGGTGCGCCCACTTCACTGGCCACGTGGATGACGTCGGCGATCTGCCAGGCAGCGAAGTTGGACACGCCTAGCGCGCCGATCTTCCCTTCGGCGGCAAGCTCGGCCACCGTGCCTAGGGTTTCCTCCAGCGGGGTGGCCCGGTCCGGCTGGTGCAAGTAGAACAGGTCGATGCTGTCCACGCCGAGCCGGCGCAGGCTGCCCTCCACACTGTTGCGCAGGCCCTCCTTGGAGAGCGGGGCGTGCTGGCCGTGGTCCGCGTGCGGCATGCCCGCCTTGGAGGCGAGGACGACGTCGGCCCGGCGGTCCTTCAGGAGGCGGGACAGCATCTCCTCGGTGGCTCCGCCGACGTAGGCGTTGGCGGTGTCGATGGTGGTTATGCCGGCGGCGAGCGCCTCGTCCACCATGCGTCCCGCGGTGGCCTCATCGGCGGTGTCGCCGAACGTCATGGTCCCCAGGACGAGCCTGGAGATCGGTAGCTTCAGGCCGTCCACTGGCGTGCCTTCGGGCTGGATACTCATTGGTTGATTCCTCGCGGTTGCTTTGACGGTGGATGTTTGGGGAGGCCGTCAGGGCCTCAGGCGCTGGTCTTCAGCGCCAGGGACGACACGATGTGCCGCGGCTTCAGGCCGGTCATGGTGGACGGGTCGAGGGCGGCCCGGCGGAGCTTGCGGGTGTAGTCCTCGGCCGGCGCGGTCAGCACCTGCGCCGTCGTTCCGTGCTCCACGAGCTTGCCGCGCTGCATGACCATCACGGTATCGCTGATCTCCTGCACCACGCCGAGGTTGTGCGAAATGAAGACGTAGGTGATGCCGGTTTCGTCCTGGATGGATTTGAGCAGCCGGAGCACCTGGGCCTGTACGGAGACGTCCAGCGCGCTGGTGGCCTCGTCGCAGACCAGCAGTTCCGGTTTGGACGCCAGCGCCCGGGCTATCCCGATCCGCTGCCGCTGTCCGCCGGAGAACTCTGACGGGTGCTTGTCCAGGGATGCGACCGGCAGGCCCACCTGGTCGATCAGGCTGGCGGCCGCTTTGTGCCGCTCGGCCCGGGAACGGACGCCCTGGAGCTTCAGCGGTTCGGCCACGATTTCCTGTGCCGTGAGGTGCGGGTCGAGGGAGCCGTAGGGGTCCTGGAAGACCATCTGGAACTTCGAGCGCAGGGGCCGGAGCTTCGCCTCGCTGAGCGCCGCCAGGTCCGTTCCGTCCAGGTCGATCCGGCCACTGGTAGGCGTGACCAGGCGCATGAGCGCCTTGGCGATGGTGGACTTCCCGCAGCCGGATTCCCCGACGACGGCGATCGTCTTGCCCTTCTCGACCGAGAAGGAGACGTCGTCCACGGCCCGGAAGGTTCCGCCGGAGACTTGGTAGTCCACCACGAGGTTTTCGACGGAAAGGAACGGCTTATTCATGGCGGGCTCCGGTGGTGGTCAGGGTGGCGGCCGGCGTTTCGTCCCAGGCGCCCAGGACGGGGATGGCGGCGAGCAGCTTGCGGGTGTAGTCGGTGGCGGGGTTGTCCACGATCTGCTGGACCTCGCCGGATTCGACGAACGCACCGTCCTTCATGACGTGGATCCGGTCCGAGATCAGCCGGGCCACGCCGAGGTCGTGCGTGATCATCAGGATGCCGATGCCGCGCTGTTCCTGCAGCTCGAGCAGCAGGTCCAGGATGCCGGCCTGCACGGTGACGTCCAGGGCGGACGTGGGCTCGTCGGCCACCAGCAGCTGCGGCTCGCTGGCCAGCGCGATGGCGATCAGGACGCGCTGGAGCATGCCGCCGGAGAGCTGGTGCGGGTACTTCTTCAGCTGCGCATCCGGGGTGGGGATGTGGACCTGCTCCAGCAGCCGGATGGCGCGGGCATGGACGGCGCCCTTTTCCTTGGTCGAGGCCGCGCCGGCGATCCGGATGGCCTCGAACAGCTGGTTGCCGATCGAGTGCACGGGGCTCAGCGCCGTCATGGGGTCCTGCGGGATCAGCGCGAGGGTCCTGCCGCGGACCTTGTCGATCGCCTTGGAATCGGCGATTACGTCCACGCCGTCGATCTTGACCGATCCTGAGATCACGGCGAGGTCCTCCGGCAGGAGCCGGAGGAGGCCCATCGCCGTCGTTGATTTTCCGGAACCGGACTCACCGATGATGGTGACCGTCTCGCCCCGGTGGATGGTGAAGCTGACGCAGTCCACGGCACGGACAATGCCGACGTCGGTGATCAGTTCCACCTGGAAGTCGCGGACTTCCAGCAGTGGCTGTTCTGTGTGTGCGGCCGTTTCAGTAAATCCACTCATGTCAGGCACCCTTCTTCTTGCGGCGGGGACGGTCGCGGAGGCCGTCGCCCAGCAGGTTCACGCCCACTACCATGATCGCGATCACCAGGCCGGGCACCGTCACCAGCCACCAGGCGGTGGTGAGGTAGCCCTGACCGTCGGAGATGATGCGCCCCCACGTGGCGAACGGCCGCTGCGGGCCGGCGCCGAGGAAGGCGAGCGCGCTTTCCAACAGCACGGCTTGAGCCAGGAGGAGCAGGACCACCAGCGTGGCCTGCTTGATGACGTTGGGGATGATGTGCTGGATCAGGATCTGCACGCGGTGCAGGCCCAGGATCCGGGCGGCGGAGACGTAGGGCTTTTCGCGTTCCACCAGCACCATGGACCGCGTCAGGCGCGCCACCTCGGGCCATTGGGCAATGGCGATCACGAAAGTAATGACCGGAATGGACGGGCCGAACAGGGCCACCACCAGCAGCAGCATCATCAGCAGCGGGAGGGACATCTGCGCCTCGATCAGGCGGGAGACCACGGTGTCCAGCTTGCCGCCGAAGTACCCGGCTGCCGCACCAAAGATGATGCCGATGGTGCCGGAGACCACCACGGCCAGGACACCGATGGTGAGCGAGACCTGGCCGCCATGCAGCACCCGGGAGAGCAGGTCGCGGCCCAGCTGGTCGGTGCCGAACAGGTGACCCTCGCTCAGCGGTGGAAGCAGCCGGTGGGCAAGGTCCTGGTGGTTGGGGTCCGCCAGCGGCAGGAACCCGGCCAGCACGATGGGAACGACCACCAGCAGCGTGCAGATGACGCCGGTGCGTATCTTGAACTTGGCGCCTGCCCGTCGGCGGGTGGCGCCGGCCTTGGCGATCAGCTCCTTGGTGACGGCGCTGGGGGAGGACTTCCTGGCCGGGGGCTTGGTGGGTACGCCTGCCGGAGGGACTGCGGAAGGAGTTGCGGTGTCGCTGATGCTCATGCTGTGGCCGCCTTTCCAAGACGAATGCGGGGATCAAGTAGCGGGTAGGCGAGGTCGACAAGCAGCTGGACTCCAACCGCCAGCAGAGCCGTGATCAGGACCGTGGCCTGGATCAGCGGGTAGTCGCGGGTTTCGAGCGCCCGCACAATCAGGGAGCCGACGCCGGGCCACGCGAACACCACTTCCACCACCACCACGCCGTTGAGCATGGCCGCGAAGCGGGTGCCGAGGGCCGTGAAGACGGGGATGGCGGAGTTGCCCATGGCGTAGCGCCAGGTCAGCAGGGAATTCCGGACGCCGCGGGAGCGGGCAACGGTCAGGTAGGGTGCGGCGAAGTTCGCCGTCATTTCCCGCCGGACCATCCGGGAGATCAGGGCGATCTGCAGGATGGCGATGGTGACGGTCGGCAGGACCAGGCTGCCCCAGGTGGCGAAGCCGGAGGCCGGGAAAATCGGGATGAGGACGGCGAAGAAGGTGAGCAGCATGATGCCGGTCCAGAAGTCCGGCATGGACTGCCCGGCGATGGTCAGGACGTTGACGCCGAATTCCTTTTTGGTGTCCGGCCGGCGGGACATCCAGACGCCCAGCGGGATGGCGACCACTGTGGTGAGCAGGATCGCGGACGTGGCCAAGGTCAGCGTGTACGGCAACCGCTCCATGACCACCTGCACGGCCGGGGCCTGGAAGGAGTAGGAGGTGCCGAGGTTGCCGGTGAACAGCTCCTGCAGGAAGATCCAGTACTGCTGGATCAAGGGCAGGTCCAGGCCGAACTGCTCCCGGACCTTGGCGAGCTGTTCGGTGGTGGCGAGCGGTCCGGCGTAGGCCACGGCGGGATCGCCCGGGGCCAGGCGAATCAGGATGAACACCGTGGAAACCGTGAGGAACACGGTCAGCAGGCCTTGGCCGATCCTCTTCAGGATGTACTTCGTCATGGTCAGGCCTCCAGTCGGACGTCAGCGAGCGGGTAGGAGTTGGTGGGTGCCAGCGAAAGGCCGCCCACCCGGTTGCGGTGGGCCAGCACGGACTTGGGCACGAACGCCCAGGCACAGGGCCAGGTCTCCCAGATGGCCTGCTGGGCCACAGCGAGCAGCTGCTGCCGCCGTACGGGATCAACTTCGGTGGCGGCGGCCTGGATCTTGGCGTGCACGGCGGGATTCACGTATCCCTGGTAGGTGTCGCGGGTCTTTTCCTTCTCCGCGGTGCCGGCGTACATGCCCTGCATCATGGTGATGGCCAGGCCGGTGGGGCTGCTGAAGCCATTGCCCAGCAGGTCCCAGTCGCCTTGCTTGCCCTGGCGCCAGGCCGAGATGTTGCCGCCGGCTTCGAACTGCTGGAGCTGGGCCTGGACGCCGATGTTGCCGAACATCTCCACGAGGGCCTCCATGACGGAGGTGTCGGAAGCGAATTCGCCGGTTTCCCAGATGATCTTCAGGCTGAGGTCGTTGACGCCCAGGCTCTTCAGGGTTGCCTTGGCCTTCTCGGGATCGTAAACGTAGGTGCCGGTCTTGGCGAAGCCGGTCAAGCTGGACGGGGTGACACCCTCGGCCTGGCTGACGGAGTTCACCAGCACGTCCTTGACCAGCGCTTCGCCGTTGATGGCCCAGCTGAGGGCCTCCCGGACCCGGACGTCGGCCAGCGGATGCCCGGCCGGTTTGCGGAAGTTGTAGAAGATCTGGTTCAGCCGGAGGCTGGATGCTTCACTCAGTACGACGCCGGGAAGTCCGGCCAGCTGTTCGCGCGAGTCGGGTGTGATGGAGTCGATGACGTCCACCTCGCCGCTGCGCAGGGCGATGACGCGGCTGGATTCCTCCGGGAGGAACCGGACCTCGACGGTGTCCACCGCGGGTGCCGGGCCCCAGTAGTTCTCGTTGCGCTTGAGGCTGTAGGTGCCGGCGCCGCGGTTGAACTTGGTCACGACGTACGGGCCGGTGCCGACGCCTTCCTGCAGCTCTTCGGGCTTGTTCTTGGCCGCGGGGCTGATCAGGATCATGCTCATGAGCGAATCGAGGATGGGAATCGGCTTCTTGGATTCCATCCGGAAGGTCCGGTCATCCAGAGGTACCACGGTGGGGAACTCGGGGAAGAAGCCGGCAACGAAGGAGCCCTGGACCTGCTGGTACATCTTCAGGGCCGTGGCGACGTCCTCGATCTGCAGCGGAGTGCCGTCGGAGTACTTGATGCCTTCGCGGAGCTTGACCGTCCATACCGTGGGGGAGGTCATGACGAAGCTTTCGGCCAGGACCAGGACGGGCTTGGTCTCGGGGCCAATGGCGGTGAGTCCCTGGCGTACGGCGCGCTGGACCGTGACGGCGGCGTCGAACTGGTTGAGTTTGTTGTCCAGGCTGACCAGGGAGCGGTTGAGCGCCAGGGTCAAGGTGCTGGGTCCTGGCAGGCCGGTGGGGCCGGCACATCCGGCGACGCTGCCTGTGCCCAGGAGAAGTCCGGCCAGTCCGCCGAATTGCAGCAGGCGGCGCCGGGAAATCTCGGGTCCTTGAGGAAGAACGGTCATCGTTGACCTCTCGGTAGAACGGGGGACGGCTGGCGACCGGATGGCCTGCGCCGTGTTACATGGATCACCTTGCCACGTTTGCGCGATTCGCGCAATAGTTCTAGCGCGATTCGCGCAGTTGTGTCATGATGAGGACATCGAGGGCTTGATGAAGAGCTCGATGGCAAGCTTCATTACTGGCTCCATGGCCAGTTCGATGACCGGTCCGATCCAAGGGAGGAGGGAGACATGGCAACAGTGCTCGTACAGGCCGACGACTTTTCCGGCGCCGCTGAAGTGGGGGAGTGCTTTGCCCGGCAGGGGTTCGACACGCGGATCCTGCTCGAACCATCTTCCGCGACTTCCGACGTGATCGTTGTTGACACCCACTCGAGGTCCTCCTCTGCGGAGGAGGCTGCAAGCGCCGTGGCCCGTGTCTTTGCCGGGTCGGCCGCGGCTGAGACAGCCGTGCTGTTCAAGAAGCTCGACTCGCTGTGGCGGGGCAACGTCGGCGCCGAAGTGGCGTCCTTGACGGATCTCGGTTTCCACGTGCTGGTTGCCGGGGCGCTGCCGCAGTTGGGGCGGACCGTGCTGGACGGACGTCCCTACGCCGACGGTGTGCCGCTGGCCGAAACAGCACTCTGGAAGGCTGAGGCAGCAATGCCGCCCTCTTTGATCGCGGATGTTCTGCCGCAGAGTCCCGTTCTGGGGCTGGATCTCGCCGCAGTGCGCTCCACGAACCTCACAGACAAGCTCCGTGAGTTGTTCTCCGGTGACGGGTCCGTGACCGTGGTGGCCGACGGCGAAATCGAGGCCGACCTGGAAGCCGTGGTCGCAGCCTTGGCGGGATTGGATTATGCCGTCGGGGGCCGCAGGATCGTCCTCGTGGGCACGGGCGGCATCGCTGCAGTACTCGCGCAGACAGTGCGGCCGACGGCGCGGACGGCGCGGACGGCGGCGGACACGAAATCCCCTGAGGCTGCGCGAAATGCGCAGTCTGCGGCAGCGGACTCCAGCACCACGGACCCGACAGGACACCGGGCAGCACGGCCGGTGCTCGCCGTCGTCGGGTCCGCGTCCGAGGCCGCGCGCCGGCAACTGCGGGAGCTTCAGGCTGGAGGATTTAAGCTCGTCGGGCTGAGTCCGCAGGAACTGCGGAAGCCCGGAACGGCCGCGAAGCTAAGCGCGGTCCGCGAGGCCCTGGCCGCCGGCGAGCCTGTAGTCGTGACCGTCGTCGCCGAGAACGTGGATCCCAGCGAGGCCGGCGAGATTGTCGGCAACCTGGCGGACTTCGTGTCCGCCGCCGTCGTCCCCCAGTCGGGACTCGACGTCGTCCTCCCCGATCTCATCCTGACCGGCGGCGAGACCGCCCGCGAGGTGCTGGACCGCCTCGGCATCCGGGCGCTGGAACCGCTCGGCGCCCCACAGCACGGTGCGGTGGTCAGCCTCGCCGACGACGGCAGGCTGGGGCACCAAGCCTGGCAGCTTCGGCGATGGCCAGGCCCTGCTGCAGCTCTATCACTCGATCCAAAGCCGCCGGGCCACCGAACCGGCCGGCACAGCACGCCAAGAACCACTCGACCCTTCCGCAAAATCTGGAGAAACCATGAATTCAGTCTTGAAAGCCGCCGAGTTGAATGCCGCCGATTTGAAGGCAACAGCACCGGACACCCGCCCCGTCATCGCCGTCACCATGGGCGACGGCGCCGGCGTCGGCCCCGAAGTGACGGTGGGCGCGCTGCTGGCCGAAAACGCCTACCGGGACTGCCGCCCGGTGGTGATCGGGGATGTGTACCGGCTGGAACTGGGTGCGAAGGCGCTGGGCGTCGTGGCGGACATCGTGGAGATCCAGGACGTGACCGAGGCCGTGTTCGAACCGGGCCGCATCAACGTGATTGATCCGAAGCTGCTCTCGCCCGACCTTCCCTGGGGTGTGGAATCGGCCGAGGCCGGCAACGCCGCGTACCACTACATCCGGATCGCCTGCGAGCTCGGGATGAAGGGGGAGGTGCAGGGGATCTGCACCGCGCCGCTGAACAAGGCCGCGCTGCACAAGGCCGGGCACGTCTACCCGGGCCACACGGAGCTGCTGGCGCACTTCATGGGCATTGAGGAAGTGTCCATGATGCTCTCCACGCCCAAGGTCAAGGTCATCCATGTCACCACGCACATCGGCCTGATCGACGCGATCAACAAGATCCAGCCGGGCCTGGTGGAACGCACGGTCCGGCGCGGCTACAGCGCCATGCAGCGCGCCGGGATAGCCAACCCCAAGATCGGCGTCTGCGCCATCAACCCGCACGCGGGGGAGAACGGCCTGTTCGGCTACGGCGAGGAAGCGGAGAAGATCACCCCCGCCATCGAGAAGCTGCAGGCCGACGGCATCGACGCCCGCGGCCCACTCCCGGCGGACACCGCGTTCTTCCTGGCCGGCCGCGGCGACTTCGACCTGATCGTCGCGATGTACCACGACCAGGGCCACGGCCCGGTGAAGGTCCTGGGCATCGAGGCCGGCGTCAACATCACGGTGGGCCTGCCCGTGATCCGCACCTCCGTGGACCACGGCACGGCCTTCGACATCGCGGGCAAGGGCATCGTGGACGTGCGCAGCATGATCGAGGCCCTGCGCCAGGCCGCGGAGATGTCCCCGAGCCCGGTGCTGCAGGGGTAGGACCGCCCTATAAGCAGCGCGGTGTCACTTGCCGCTCAGTCGGAGGCCTTTGTGGGCGTCCTACGGCCCGGGTGCAAGAATGTGCGCATGCGCATATTCCTGGAGACGGAGCGGCTGTTGCTGCGGCAGTTTGATCATCACGATTCAGACCTGCTCGTGGAGTTGGACGGCGATCCGCGCGTGATGCGGTACATCACGGGCGGCGCCTCGACGTCCCGGGATGAGGTTGAAGGCGAGTACCTTCCCGCGTTCCTTGGCTACTACGAGCGATTCCCCGGCTACGGCTTCTGGGCCGCGATCGAGAAGTCAACTAATGACTTCCTCGGCTGGTTCCACTACCGGCCCGCCCCCGGGGATCCACTCGATGAGCCGGAACTCGGCTATCGCTTGCGTTGCGAGGCTTGGGGAAAGGGGTATGCGACTGAGGGTTCCCGTGCGCTGATCGCCAAGGGGTTTGCCGACTTTGACGTGCAACGGGTCGTTGCTTCCACCATGGCAGTCAACACAGCCTCGCGACGGGTGATGGAGAAATCCGGGATGCGTCTAGTACGTACGTTCGTCGCTGAGTGGCCCGTGTCCATTCCTGGCAATCAACATGGCGATGTCGAGTACGCGATCTCCCGAACTGAATGGGAGCTAGACCGGACTCAATCGCCATAACGGAGATTCCACAATCGTGCGGGCGGTCTGTTCATCCCCGAGGATCCGGAAGTGCCCGGCCGCCTCGAGCCGGAAGAGGGCCGGTCCCACTGGGCGGTGCGCCGGCAGCTACGCGGCCAGGTCCGCTCCGAAGAGGCGTTCGGCCAAACGAAGCAGATGTACGGGTGCATCTGCATCCCAGCCGTTGGTCCCGTTGCCGAGGAAGACGGCGGTCCCCCCGACTGCCGCCGCAAGCGGGACACCCGCTTCCCGGATCAGCACTTCGGCTCGCAGGTTGAGAGGTAACGGAATAGCCTCGGCCTCGTCATTCAGATAAACGACCCAATCCATGTAACTGATTGCATTAACATTTCCCTCCACCAGGACCTGTCTAGAGACCAAATCATGATCGATGTCTTCGATACGAATAGGGCTACTAAGGCGATGCGGGATAACCAGGGCGGCGCAGATCGTTCCCATGATTGGTCCTTTCCCTCAGGAACAAATTCGGTTTAAAATGTGAAGTCGCTTCATAGAATTACAACTGAAACGGCATTGAGCAGTGACGTGCTCCAAGTAATTGTCACGCAACGTAAATCCTTAGTCTCGGTCGGGACTGTCCCCTTTCCTCGGTGTTCGCGAGACGCGTTCGCCGGCCGTCAACCCCGGCACGTCAGACGTTAGAGCGAAACGGCGGACCGGCATGGGCACTTCCGGAGGCGGACCTCTCCGCCCTCGGACTCCAGCCCTTGGGGACACCAAAGCCTTCACTGGGGGTGTTTAGCGGTGATTCTTGCGCGGCTTCTGGAAAAGTGACTCGTGGCTTTCAGCCTTGGCTCTTTTGTCGGCTCTCTTCTCAAGAAGCGATTTCCCGGGCTTTTTTCCGGTGATTTTCTTGATGCTTTTTCCTGCCATGGAGTATCGGCCTTTCTTATCTCTCTGACTACACATCACCATACCTACTTTAAATTTAAATGCCAGTCGGTCTTTTTGCGCGCAGTCGTGGATTTTCCTGGGGGTGGACATTTTGTTGTTCTTTGCCGCTCCCGTTAGAGCGAAGGATCACAGGACGTCGCCAAAGAGGGAGTAAATCCACATCCTGGGGCTTCCTCAGGTGCGACTACTTAAGTGAGGGGTCGACGACCGTTTCCCGGTCGTCTGGCGCCGGTTCCTCCCAGGGGAATGTGTACACCAGTCGCCACGGCGGATCGATCTCCAGGAACTCGCCTGACAGGTGGAACTGTTCGCCGTCCGGTGGCGTCATTCAACTCTGGCATCGTGCCGGCACTTACGGAAGCGGACCGGGCTGGCATCCAAGCGTCATCGGCCCGAGGGCCCGACCTAGTGCGGCCCCACCGAGTGCGGTGCGGCGGAAACGCGCCCCGCAGCGTGGATTGTGCTTTTTTATCTAGATAATCGATTCTAAATAGGATAGTGTTTTCTTAGTCACAGATCCGTGAATACGCGATCTGAAGGAGCCGTGCAACGAGTAGGAGACAAGGATGTCTTGGGGATTGATTAGCGCCATGGGCCACATAAGCATTCAGACGACGGACCTCGCCAACTCCGTTTTTGACGCGACCCAGATCCTTGGACTCCGTGAAACCGAGCGGACGTCCGATGCCGTGTACCTCGCTGCCGGCAATGTCCACCACGAACTGGTCTACGTCGAGTCCGACGTCAACGGCGTGGATGGCTTCGGCCTGGTAGCGGCGGATGGCGATGCGTTGCGCGAGATCCGCCGGCGCGTGGCGGACGAAAACTTCACTATCCTCAGCAACAAGCCCCGCGGAGTCGGCATTGAGGACGGCTTCTCCTTCATCGGGCCCGAGGGCTTCGTGTTCGAAATCTACGTCGGCATGCAGGAGAACATTGCCCTCCAGCAGTCCTTCGGTCCGGACCGTTACGGCCACATCAATTTCCATCCCCGGGACGTCGGCGGGATGATGCGGTTCCTGCAGCGGGTCCTGGACTTCCGCCTCTCGGACGTCATCGGGGACGACTTCGCCTATTTCATGCGCTGCAACCCTGACCACCACGGCATTGCCCTGGTCCGCGGCGAAGGAACCCTGCATCACCATGCGTGGCAGACGCAAAGCATTGCTGACCTTGGCAAGCTTGGTGACAGGCTGAATAAGCTTGGCCGGGATCTGATCTGGGGTCCGGTCCGTCACGGGGCCGGCCACAATATCGCTGCATACTATGTGGAAAACTCGGGGGCCGTCGTCGAGCTTTACACGGATCTGGAGCAGATCTACGACGACGCACGTCCCCCGGTGGTGTGGGGCGAGGATGAGAACTGGTACAACATGTGGGGCCAATACCGCCCCTTGGAGTTCCGCAAGTTCGGACTCGCTCCGGTAGACCGCCGGTCCCTAAGCAGCCTCCACCGCTGACGCGTTCCGTGGTCATTCCTTCCCGAATCCCGGAGCCCTATCCACTGGATTAAACACATTCGCCAAGGTTATGCGTAATCTATTGGCCTTCCGGTGTGATCTGCGCCATGCTTGGAAATGCGAACGAAGGGCTTGCTTCGGGATGTGACCAACAACGCCGTCGGCCACCGAACTCTCACAGCTTCCGAAAAGAGACCATGTTGACCCCGAAAACAGCCCAGAGAAGTCAGGGGCCGGTGAACCTGCCCTCGAGCAGGAAGCCAGCAGCGGCTGACTCGCTGAACACCAAGGACATGCGCCGTATCCTTGGCTCCAGCCTCATTGGCAGCATCATCGAGTACTACGACTTCATCCTCTACGCCACCGCTGCATCCCTGGTGTTCGATCGCGTTTTCTTCGCCAACCTCGGCCCTGGACTCTCCCTGTTTGCCTCCTTCGCGACGCTTGCAGCAGGATACGTCGCACGGCCTCTGGGCGGCATCATTTTCGGCCACTTCGGCGACCGCATCGGCCGGAAGAAAATGCTGGTGCTCTCGATGCTCATGATGGGCGGCGCCACTGTCCTGATCGGATTCCTGCCCACAACGGCCCAAGTAGGTGCTGCCGCCCCAATTGCGCTGGTGCTCCTCCGGATCATCCAGGGCATCGCGGTTGGCGGGGAGTGGGGCGGGGCGACGCTGATTGCCTTGGAGCATGCCCCGGCGAAAAAGCGCGGACTCGCAGCAGCGTTCGCCAATGCCGGCGGACCGGCCGGCGGCTTGCTGGCCACCCTCGTGGTTTCCGCCGTTTCCGCCCTGACCGGGGACCAGTTCCTGGTCTGGGGCTGGCGGATACCGTTCCTGCTCAGCGCCCTGCTGATCCTGATTGGCATGATCATCAGGCTCAAGGTGGCAGAGACCCCCGTCTTCCAGGAGCTCGACGCGGAAGCCGCCAAAATCAAGCATCCACCCTTGATGCAGGTGCTCCGCCACCACCCTCGCCTCGTGGTGGTTACCCTCGTGGCGACGCTGGGATTCTACGCCTGCCAGGGACTGCTGACTGTGTGGGGTGTCTCCATGGCGGTGGCAAGCGGTGTGGACCGCTCCGGCGTCCTGAACTGGAAGGGGGTTGCCGCCGTCGTGACGGTGGCGGTCTGCTTCTATTCAGCACGGCTCAGTGACCGGATTGGCCGGCGTGCTGTCCTCACCGGCGCGGGCGTGGCAGCCGTCCTCCTGGCATTTCCCCTGATCATGTTGCTGACGAACGGAACCCTCTGGGGCTTTGCGGTGGCAGTGGTGATCGGCAACGGAGTGGTCCAGGGGGCGCTCGCGGGACCCATCGGTGCTTATATTTCTGAACAGTTCCCCACCGGCGTCCGTTACACGGGCGCGTCCCTGTCCTATCAGGGAGCCTCGATGATCGGTGCCGGCTTCACCCCGATGATCGCCACGGGCCTGGTTCTCGCAGCCGGCGGTGGCGTATGGATGGTGGCCGCGTTCTGGATCGTGATCCTGGCTGCTGGCCTCGTGGCCGTGCGCCTGACGCGTGAGGGCTCGCGCCTCAAGCTCGACGCAGTTTAGGCATTCGCGAACGCGGTACTCCCGGCTGATCTGCCCGCAAGGCGTTGTCAGTTCGGCGTGGGTTCACCGCCAGTAACATTGTCAATTTTATTGAACTGATTGCGCTGAAACTTCTCCATTTACGCAGGAAGAGGTGACTGCCATGCTGGAGGCAGCTAGGCGCTCGGATAGGCGCACATCACGAAAGGAACCAGGCAATGAAGCCTAAGAATCACATGGTGCTCACCACCTTCATGCTGCCCGCGGGCTACCACAAGGACAGCTGGCGGATGGAAGGAAGCCGGGCCGAAGAACTGGGCAACCTTGATTTTGTGGCAGACCTGACGGCCATGGCCGAGGCCGCAAAACTTGACGCCGTATTCTTCGGCGACATCGTCCATGCCAACACGGTCATGCGGGGCGACATCAAGATGAACGGGTTCTACGAACCGATGACCGTGCTTGCGGCGCTAGCCGCCAGGACCACGAACATTGGCCTGATCGGGACCATGTCCACCTCATTCTCCGAGCCGTACAACCTTGCCCGGCAGCTGTGCGGACTGGACCACATGTCCAACGGCAGGGCCGGCTGGAACATCGTCACGTCGTCGGACGGTTTCAGCAATTACGGTGTGGAGGACGTTCCCGACCCGGCGGTGCGATACCGGCGCGCCACCGAGTTCGTGGACGTTGTGCAGCGCCTCTGGGACAGCTGGTCTGATGACGCCATCGTGGTGGACCGGGCCTCCGGCGAGTACGTGGACCGGAGCAAGCTCAGGGCCATCCGGCACAAGGGCGAGTTCTTTGAAGTTGAGGGGCCCATCAACATGCCGCGGTCGCCGCAGGGACGCCCCGTTCTGGTCCAGGCGGGATCCTCAGGACCCGGCATGGACCTGGGGTCCTCCGTGGCCGACGGGATCTATACCGCCCAGCCGTTCAAGGAACCGTCCATTGAGTTCTACACCAAGTTCAAGAACATGTTGGCCGAGAAGGGGCGGAATCCCGACGACGTCAAAATCATTCCGGGCATCCTGCCGATTCTCGGCGACACCGAGAAGGAAGCGCAGGACCTCGCGAACGAGCTGGCCGGCTATGTGCACTTGGGCAACGGCCGCCAGCAGGTCGGCGCCGACCTCAAGATGGACCTTTCCGAGCTGGAGTTCGATGAAACGATCCCGGTCGAATGGTTCTCCGACGACCCCCGGATGGGCAGCCGATACCAGATCTACCGCAAAAAGAGCGTGGACATGGGCATGACCTTGCGCGAGCTGATCGTGGACCTGGCTCGTTCCACCGGACACCAATGGATGGCCGGCACTCCCTCCCAGGTCGCTGACCGCATGGTGGACTGGTTCGAGTCCAAGGCCTGCGACGGCTTCAACCTCAATGCTCCCTTCAACCCAGGGGGTTTCAAGCTGATCTGCGACAAGCTGGTGCCGGAGCTCCAGGACCGCGGCTACTTCCGGTCCGAGTATGAGGGCACCACCCTGCGTGACAACCTCGGGCTCTCGCGCCCGACAGCTTAGGGGCCGCTCGGCTGAGGAGCCCTCGGCTCAGGGCCGCTCAGCCTGGGGGCCTGCGGAACCAAAACGTTCGACGGCGACATCCACCCATGCCTGGGCGCGGGCGTTCAGCCGCATGCTCCGGGTCCAGGCCAGCGAAACTGTGGCCTGGGCGCGGGTGTGGACACGTGGCTCGGCAACCCGCTTGAGGACAACCTTCAGCTCTTCATATGGCGCGTCCAGCATGGGCTGCTGGAAGAGCACGGCAACGCCGCGGCCGCTAGCCACCAGGGACCGGACAGTGGCGTAGCTGCGCGAGCGGTGCCGGATGTCGGGAGTTAGCCCGGAATCGCGGTACATGTCCATGATGCGCGTGGAAATGGGTGGGGCGTCGAAGAAAATGAGCGGACTGGCTGCCACGTCCCGGAGCGAAACCACCTCTGCCTCGCGCAGGGGATGGTCTGCCGGAAGCAGGATGTAAGGATCCACAGACAGCAGCGGCGCCGTCTTCAGGGCAGGGGAAATGTCCATGTCGTAGACGAAGGCGGCGTCGATGGAACCATTGAGCAGCCGGTCCTGAAGGTCCTCGTGGTATCCCTCGATGAAGTCCACTTCCACGTGCGGGCATTGATCCGCAAAGTCGGCCAGCATCGGGGGAATGATGGTGGGTCCCAGGGGCATGAAGCAGCCGACGGTCAGCGGGCCACGGATGTCCGTCCTGTCCCGTTTGGAAAGCGACGCGATTTCATCCGCGAGGTCTAACAATTGGCGCGCCTGACGGAACACGACGATGCCCGTCGAAGTCAGGGTGAGCCCCTTTGACTTGCGCTTGATGCACAGCTGAGCTCCGACGATCCGCTCCAGTTCCGCGATGGACATGGAAATGGCCGACGGCGCCATATGCAGCCGCCGTGCCGCCTCGCTCATGGTTCCGGTTTCAGCCGCCACTACAAAGTGGAGGACCTGGCGCAGTGTGATCGAGGGGTTAAGGGTGATATTCACATTGTCAATTCTACTGACAATCAACAGCACAAATAGACGATTTACTTGAGCAGGTCAGCTTGCCATCATGAAAGAAATGACGCCGACGACGGCGCCCCAGTTAATGCCGCAGCGGCGGCACCCTCCCGAAAGTGACGTGAACGAAAATGGACGCCCAAGCCGCATTCCTCGACCAGGCAGAAGCCATTGTCGGCGCCGACAATGTTGTCCGGGCCACGCCCGAAGAGGGCTACATCGATCCGTACCCACTGAACCCCGGGCGGGCGAAGTGGCCGGGCGTGCGTCCCGGGAGCGTGGAGGAGGTCCAAGCGATCGTCCGGCTCGCTAACGACGTCGGCGTTCCGTTGTGGTCCTTCTCCAAGGGCAAGAACCTGGGGTACGGGGGACCGGAACCCCGCACACGTGGCATGGTGGCGCTCGACCTGAGCCGCCTCAACAAGGTCATCCAGGTCGATGACCACCTCAACTACGCGGTCATCGAGCCCGGAGTCAGCTTCTTCGACCTTTTCGAACACATCCAGGAAAAGGGGCTCAAGCTGTGGATGTCCGTTCCCGCCCTCGGATGGGGGTCAATCCTCGGCAATGCGCTGGACCGCGGCTACGGCATGACGCCGATGGGCGACCATGTCCAGTCCATTTGCGGCATGGAGGTGGTGTTGCCGGACGGCGAGCTGGTGCGGACGGGAATGTGGGCCATGGAGGGAACGGAGCTCGGGCCCATCTTCAAAGGCGGCTTCGGCCCCACCCTGGACGGCATTTTCACCCAGTCCAACCTCGGCATCGTCACCAAGATCGGCCTCTGGCTGATGCCGTGGCCGGACGTATACATCAACGGCGACGTTGTGGTGGAGCGTGAGGAGGACATGCCCAAGCTGGTGGACATCCTGACCCAACTCCGGCGCGAGGACGTCATCCAAAACAACGCCCTCTGCGGCAACGTGGTGCGGGCGGCCACCATGAACGGGCCGCGATCGCGCTGGTACGAGGGGGAGGGGTCCATTCCGGACGACCGCCTCGAAGAAATGCGCCAGGAAATGGGCATCGGCCAGTGGAACGCCAAATTCGCCATCTACGGCGACAAAGGGCTCTCCCAACGCAGGCTTGAGATCATTCAGGAGCGCTTCGCCGGGCTGGAAGGGTTCACCGTCAAAGCCCGGCTCTATGAAGGTGCCGAAGGCGTGCAGGTGGCTTATGACGACATTGCCGACATGGACCGCACCCAGATGGCCGGCGTGCCCACGCTCAAGCCGCTGTCCACGGTGGCCTGGGCGGCGGAAAACGGCGGTCACATTGATGCAGCCCCTATCATTCCCGCGCGCGGGGAGGAAGTGTGGGCGTTCTACCGGGAGGCCAAGGAACTATACCGCCAGTATGGCTTCGACCTGTACATCGGCTACCACCTCTACCAGCGCCACATGGTGCATGTGACCATGATTTTCTTCGAGAACGACAACCAGGAACAGCTGGCGCGCGCACGGGCGCTGTACTCGGCATTGCTGGCGGCCGCCCGCAGCCATGGTTACGCACCCTACCGCAGCCATGTGGACTACATGGACGTCATCGCCGACGGTTTCGACTACAACAACAACGCCATCCGGCGGCTGCAGGAGACGCTGAAGGACGCGCTGGATCCCAACGGCATCCTGTCACCCGGCAAGCAAGGCGTCTGGCCTCGGCGTTACCGCGAGGTCGGCGCGGAGGCGCCCGACGGCGTCGCCGAATCGGCTGTCCCGCTGTAGGCGGCTGCCCTTAACAGCGGAAGGGGCCGGACGCTGGCTGACCAGCGCCCGGCCCCTTCCGCCTGCCCCTCTTCCGCCCGCCGGCTAAGAGCCGCTGATATTGATCGCGACGGACTTGACCTCGGTGTAGGCCTCCACCCCTTCGCGGCCGTTCTCCTTGCCCCAGCCGGACTGCTTGAAACCGCCGAACGGCATATTCGCATCCATGCCGCCCGCAGCGTTGACGCGCACATTGCCGGCCTTGATCCTTCGGGCGAACTGGTGGGCCCTGGAAATGTCTTTGGTCCAGATGGTGGAGGAGAGGCCGTAGACCGTGTCATTGGCGCGTGCCACTATGTCTGCCACGCTGTCCGAGTCGCCGAAGGTTGCCGCGGAGAGCACGGGCCCGAAGATCTCCTCACGGACCACCTTCATGTCGTGGGTGGTGTTGCGCAGGATGGTCGGCTGGATGAAGAAGCCGTTCCCGGGGACTGCGGCGCCGCCCGTGACGACTTCCGCGCCCTCCTCCCGGCCGCTCTGGATATAGCCGAGGATCCTTTCGCGCTGCTGGGCGGAAATCACCGGACCTATCTGGGTCTGCGGGTCGGTCCCGGCACCGATCCTGAGCGCCGTGGCCCTTTGCGAGATTCCTGCGATCACCTCATCCGCCACTTCCTCGTGGACGTACAAGCGGGAGCCCGCAGCGCACACCTGCCCTGTGTTTCCGAAGATACTCATCGCCGCGCCGTCGATCGCCCGCTCGAGGTCAGCGTCCGGGTAGACGACCACAGGGGACTTTCCGCCGAGCTCCAGCGAGACGCGCTTCAGGTTCCCCGCGCAGGAGGACAGCAGGCGCTTGCCCACGGCCGTCGACCCGGTGAACGAGATCTTGTCCACCAGAGGGTGGTCCGCGATCCGCTGGCCGGCAACGGTGCCGAGGCCCTGGACAATGTTCAGCACGCCGGGCGGGAAGCCCACCTCAAGGGCCAGCTCGCCCAGCCGCACCGCGGTCAGCGGCGTGAGTTCCGCGGGTTTCAGGACCACAGTGCAGCCTGCCGCCAAGGCGGGCGCCAGTTTGGCGGCGGTGATGGCTAGCGGACTGTTCCACGGAACGATCAAACCCACGACGCCCATGGCTTCACGGAGCGTAAAGGCATGCCACTCACCGGGCAGGGAAACATTGCGGGTCTCGCCATTGAGCTTGGTCGCCCAGCCCGCGTTGTAGCGGAATGACTCCGCGGCCCCACCAACTTCGAACGCCCTGGCAACGCCCAGGGGCTTTCCCGTATTGAGCGTTTCGAGCAGGGCCAGCTCGTCGGCGGCGGCATCGATGGCCTCCCCGAGCTTCCAGATCAAGCGGCCCCGCTGGGCCGGCGACATTGCCGGCCACGGACCGGAGTCGAAGGCCCGGCGTGCGGCCTGAACCGCGCGGTCCACATCATCGGCGCTCGCAGAAGCGGAATCCACCAGATGCTCGCCGCAGGAGGGATCGAGGATGGACAGCGGTTCGGCTCCGCCTTCCACCCAAGCGCCGTCGATCAACAGACGCAGTGGCCTGCCCAGCAGGTCCGGCCGCGCCGTGGTGGGGAGGGTCTGGGTAACGGGAGTCATGGGCTTCCTTCCGGGAGGCTGAGTGCTGGATTGTCGGGTTATGCAATCTGTGATGGTTGCCACATCTCGATCTCCAAGATACATTGTTCTAGGAATTATGCATTTATTCGAGTCAGTACTCAATGAGGAGAATCTGGATGGAAAAGCACAAACGTCACTCACTGTTGGCCAAGGTTCTGACACCGGCTGTTGCCGGTCTTGCCCTGCTGTCCCTGGCCGCCTGTGGAGCCTCAAGCAGTGCCGGCGGAGCCGGCGATGCCGCTGGCGGTTCGGAGGGCAAGACGTCCATCAAGGTGGTCGTGGCGCCCATACAGTTCGAAACGGCATACGTCGCCAAGGAAAACGGCTACTTCGATGAGGCAGGCCTGAGTGTGGAAATTGTCCCCGGCGCCGATCCCTCGGCCAACCTGGCCCAGACCGTGAGCGGGCAGGCCGACATCACCACCGCGTCCTGGGGCGTGATGACCACCGCCACGGCCAAGGGCATGCCGGTCAAGGTGATCTCCGGAAATGGCGTTGTTGATCCCAACGTGGACAACTCGGGAATTTTGATTCCCAAGAACAGCAGCATCAACACGGTCGCTGACCTGAAAGGCAAGAACGTTGCCGTCGTCGGCGTGAACACCGGCGGCGACATCCCGATGCTCCAGGCTGCGGCAGCGGCAGGAATCGATCCCAAGTCGATTACGGAAATCGCCGTGCCCTACGCGGGCATGCAGGCCGCCTTGGAGCAGGGAACGGTGGATGCGGCGTTCGCGGCGGATACCTACTACCACCAGCTCGTCGACGCGGGCTTCAAGAGCATCGCCAGTCCGGTGCGCGAATTCCAGGGCAACATGCCTGTCACCGTCTGGGCCGCCACCGACGCCTGGCTCAAGAGCAACCCCGGAACGGCCAAGAAATTCAATGACGCAATGACCAAAGCCGCGAAGTTCTACACGGACCCGGCAAACGTCAAGGCGGTCGTGGACATCACCGCACGGATCAAACAGGTGGACGCCGCCAAGGTCAATCCCAAGGCCTATGTTCCGGTGAACACGTCCATCAACTTGGCCACCGGCCAGGCCGGCATCGACGCCATGAAAGAGCTCGGGTTCGTCACCAAGCCGTTGACCGCCGAGGCCATGCTCTGGGCCGACGCCCCGCGCTTCACCAAGTAAGGCCGCCCGGGCATCAGGAACATGACGGAGAGATCGATATGAAGACAAGCACAAAGTCGCTGGACTGGGGTTTGGCCACCCAGCGGCTGTTGGCGGTGGCTGCACTCCTGGCCATCTGGCAGGTGGTCATCTGGAGTGGCACGCTTCCTTCGATGACACCAGGGGTCGCCGCCCTTGCGTCCTCCATCGGCGCGGCGCTGACCTCGGCAACGTTCTGGTCAGCGTTGGTGCAGACCATGACGGCTGCCGTTAGCGGCTGGCTGATCGCGGTGGTGGTTGGAACCGTACTCGGCTTGCTGATCGGCTCCGTCCGCGCGCTGGACCGTTCGACGTCGATCCTGATCGACTTCGGGCGTTCCTTCCCGGTGCTGGCGCTGATGCCGGTGGTCATCATGCTCCTGGGTGCCACCGCCCAGATGGAAACCGTCGTCGTCGCCCTCTCCTGCCTCTGGCCGGTACTCGTGCAGACAATCTACGGCGCCCGGCGCATGGAATCGGCGGTGGTGGACACGGTGCGGATCTTCCAGATTCCCGCGTTCCTCAGGTTCCGACGGGTCCTGCTCCCGAGCGCCACCCCCTTCATTGCCACCGGAATCCGGATCTCCGCCTCGATCTCCATCCTCGTCGCCGTCGGCGTCGAGGTGCTCAGCCAGACGCCGGGAATCGGCCGGCAGATCACCTTGGCCCAGCAGGCTCAGCGGTGGGATTCGGCATTCGCATATCTCTTCTTCGCCGGGTTGGTGGGTTGGGGCATCGCAAGCCTGCTCAACTTCGCCGAGGGCCGGATCCTCAAATGGAACAGGCAGACCAATGACTGAGACAGCCCTTCGTTCGGCACCAAAGCTGGAAAATGCGGTTCGGGCAGGGGGGCCGGAGGCGGAGCGCGCGCGCAGCCGTCCCGTGCAGATGGCCTTGAACGTGCTGCAGCGGACGTGGTTGATCGTCGTAGTGGTTGCCATTTGGTGGATCGCGACGGCGGACAGCACCAACGTTTTCATCCCCTCCCTTGAGTCAATTCTGGTCAGCTTGGCCAGGGACCTCTCCAATGGGGTGATCGCCTCGGGAGCCGCCTACAGCCTGGGGAACCTGGCCGCCGGCCTCCTGATCGCCGTGGCCGTCGGCATTATCGGGGGACTGATCCTCGGTGAGACGAAGCGTTTGCGGGAAATTGTGGATCCGGTCATCCACTTCTTCCGCTCCGTTCCCCAGGCGGCACTGGTTCCGCTGATCATCGGCGCTTTCGGAATCGGACAGGGGCCCAAGATCTACACCATCGCGTTTGCCTGCATGTGGCCGGTGCTGCTGAACACCATAGACGGTGTCCTGGGCGTGGAACCGACCATCCGGAAGTTCTCGAAGGTCTACCGGATCCCGCGCGGGCTGCATTTCCGCAAGGTGGTCCTCCCGGCCGCGCTGCCGCAGATCGTGGCCGGTGTGCGTGTGGCGCTTCCGATCGGCATCACGGTCATGGTGGTGAGCGAACTTTTCGCCGCCAACAAGGGCCTGGGTTTCTACATCCTCAATTCCTCCGCGACCTTCATGGTGCCTGAGACGTGGGCGGGCGCCCTGCTCGTGGGCGTCATCGGATATATCCTCTCGCTCCTGTTCATCGTCCTTGAACGCAGGATCCTGAGCTGGTACTTCAAGTCAGGCGCAAAATGACACCCCCGATCCAACAGAAAAATGAAGGAGTCCCCATGGCCATTCAGGCAGCATTCGAGGACGTGCAGGTGGCGACGAAGCCGCTGCTCCAGGTCCAAGGGCTGACGATGAGTTACGGCTTCGGCGACTTAGAGAACAAGATCCTGAACGATCTGAACCTCGAGGTAAACGACGGCGAATTCGTCTCCATCGTCGGTCCCTCCGGCGTCGGCAAAACCACCCTGCTGCGGTGCCTCTCTGGCCTCATCCAACCCGTGAGCGGCACCGTGAGCGTCGGCGGGGAAGTCATCAACGGCCCGCACCGGGACCTTGCCGTGGTCTTCCAGGACTACAGCCGTTCGCTCATGCCCTGGATGACCACGCTGGAGAATGTCGCCTTCCCGTTGCAGGGCCGCGGGGTGGGCAAGAAAGAGCGGAATGAAACCGCGGAGAAGAACCTCGCGGCAGTGGGCCTGGCCGGCCAGGGCCACAAGTATCCGTGGGAGATGTCCGGCGGCATGCAGCAGCGTGTGGCCATTGCCCGGGCCCTGGCCTACAACGCCAAGGTCTTACTGATGGATGAACCGTTCGCGTCGGTGGACGCGCAGACCAGGTTCGATCTTGAGGACCTCGTGATCGACCTCCAGGCGAACCTGGGCGTCACGATCATCCTGGTCACCCACGACATCGATGAAGCGCTGTACCTGGCGGACAAGGTGATCGTCCTGGCGGAGAAGCCCGCCACCGTGGTGGACGTGATCGAGACCGGATTCGGCGACCACCGCGACCAGGTCGAAACCAAGGCGGACCCCCGCTTCGCTGAGGCGCGGGCACGCATCCTGCACCGCTTGCGCGACCACTAGGCTCAGCGCCCCCCGGCCGAGAAAGCCCTCCGCGTTCCCTTTACTGGGATTCCGGAGGGCTTTCTGCGCCTAGGCCTTGGCTTTCTCGCGGCCGCTCGCCGCGGCGTCCTCATCGATCCCGGACTTCAGGATGGCGTTCAGTGTGGTCTCATAGTGGGTCCGGAGCAGCCGGGAGGCGACTTCGGGATTGCGGTCCAACGCGGCGGCCAGGATGTCCCGATGCTCCTGGGCGATGTCGCGGCCCAGATAGCGCGTGGCGCGGCCTGCCCAGCGGCCGTATAGCTGGGACAAATCGGACAGCGTGGACGCGAGGTCGATCAGCACCGGAACCCCGCAGGCCTCGAGCAACTTGGCATGGAATGCCTGGTGGGCGCGGTCCCACGCCTCCGTCAGCTCACCATTGTCGCTCGCCTCGCGGTAAGGGGTCCGCTCCAGCGTGTGGTGGGCGGCGATGAGCTCGGACTCCCAGGCCAGGTTCCCGCGCTGGATCGCCAGTCCAACGCCAAACTCCTCCGAGACGCAGCGCAGCTCCGTAATGTCCTTGATCTCGGCCAAAGACAGCGTCGGCACGAAGAACCCGCGGTTCGGCTTGAGGATCACCAAGCGGTCTCCCACCAACCGCGTCAACGCCTCGCGGATTACCGTACTGCTGGTCTTGTAGTGCTTGGTCAGCGCAACCAGCTGGAGTTTGTCTCCGGCGGCCCAGCGCCCGGCCAGGATGTCATCCCGGAGCGAGTCCCGGATCTGCGTGCTGAGGGTCTCAGACTCGATACTTTTCGACATGTGCATTATTGTACCGGCTAGCAAATAATGTTTTCTTGATTGACTTATGCAAATTCCACTCTAAACTTGTATCAGCCGTACGGAGAGACCTGAATCACAACAGATCCCGTCATTACCTAGGAGAACCGCCGTGACCAACTCCACCACCGAAGCAGTCCAGACCCGCCAGGAGTGCGCCGTCGACGACCTCTACTGGCGGGACAGGTACGAAGCCATCACCGAAGACGACGAGTTCCTGGGCAGGATCGTGGACACGTCCGATCTTCCTGCGCTGATGGTGGCGCTGGCGGCAGTAACAGGAGACTTTTCCCTCCTGTGCGAGAACCTGCGTCCTCCGCAGCCGCCGGCGGAGATCATCGGCCAGCCGCATGGCGGGATGAGCCCGGAACAGCAGGCACGTGCCCGCGGATTGGCCTTCGAGGCGCTGAAGCGGGTGCGCGAGGAACAGTTGACCAGCGTCGGGATGCTGACCGAGGCCCAGGCCGAGGACATCCTGACCTGGATCACCAACGCAGCTAACCCGGAGTATCACCCCATGCTGATGCATGACATGGCCCTGGTCGCGGGCAACAGCGGCAAGCCGGCGTGGGACTTCGACGAGATCGCCCTGGGCCGTGACTTCAGCGTGGCCGTGATCGGCTCCGGGGTCTCCGGCATGGCCGCCGCCTACCGGCTGAAACAGGCCGGGATCCCCTACACCGTGTTCGAAAAGGGGCACACCGTCGGCGGCACCTGGTGGAAGAACACCTACCCGGGTGTGCGCCTCGATACGCCGAACTACGCCTACAGTTTCTCCTTCGCCCAACGTGACGACTGGCCCCAGCAGTTCTCGCAGGGTTCGGAGATTTTTGAGTACACCCGGCAGGTCGCCCAGCGCGGCGGAATCCTTGGCGAGATCGAATTCAACACCGAGGTCACTTCCGCCAGCTACGACCAGGGCGCGGGACTGTGGAACGTGGACATCATCGATGCCGCCGGCAGGCCGGCCACCCGCCAGTTCAATGCAGTGCTCTCCGCCGTCGGGCAGCTCGACCGCCCCAAATACCCGCACGTCCCGGGACGTGAGGACTTTGCCGGGATCCAGATGCACTCGGCCGAGTGGGACAACAGCGTCGATGTGACCGGCAAGCGGGTGGCCGTTATCGGCACCGGCGCCAGTGCCTACCAGATCGTCCCCGCCATCGTTGACCAGGTCTCCGCACTCACCGTCTTCCAGCGCAGCTCACCCTGGATGCTGCCCACCCAGGGCTACTACGCGGACATGCCAGACTCGGTGCAGTGGCTGGTCCGCAAGCTCCCGCACTACGGGCAATGGCTGCGGTTCTGGCAGCACTGGCTCGGCGTCGAGGGCCGGCAGCACACCACCGTCGCGGAACCGGGCTGGGACGAACCGGGCAGTGTGTCCGCCGTCAACGCGCAGTGGCGCCAGGGGCTGACCGACATCCTGGCCGAGCAGTACCAGGACCGCCCGGACCTGCTCGCCAAGGTCACCCCGGATTACATCGTGGGCGGCAAGCGGATGCTCCGGGACAACGGCGTCTGGGCCGAGTCGCTGAAGAAGCCCCAGTCCACGCTGGTCACCGAGGGCATTGAGCGCATGACCCCCCAGGGCATCGTCACCAAGGACGGGGTGCTCCACGAGGTGGACATCATCGTCTACGCCACCGGTTTCCAGGCTTCGGAGTTCCTCGAGCCCTTGAAGATCACCGGACTCCACGGCACGGACCTGCACGACTACTGGGGCGGCGACGCCAAGGCTTTCGCGGGCCTGACCGTTCCGAACTTCCCCAACCTGTTTATCATCACCGGCCCCAACACCGGCCACGTGGTCAACGGCAGCCTGTACTCGATGATCGAATACGGCGTGGAATACATCCTCGAGTCGCTGCGCCTCATCATCAAAAACGACCTCAAGGCCCTGGACCTGAAGCAGGAAGTCCTCGACGAGTTCGTCGCGGGCCTCGACGCTGCCAACGCCACGAAGGCCTGGGGCCATCCCAGCGTGCACACCTGGTACAAGAACAAGTACGGCCGTGTCTCCCAGATCTGGCCCCACCCGGTATTGGACTTCTGGAAAATCACCCGCACCGTGAACCTCGACGACTACAACCAGCTGGCATGAGCGCCACCTCAGCGGAACCGCTGGCGGTCCTCAGCGCCGGGGACGCCGTGTACGTCAAGGAAACGCACGACGGTGTCGTCAGCGTCCGCGGCGTCCGCTACGGTGAGCGGCTGGATCCCGCAGACCGCTTCTCCGCACTGGGGGATCCGTCACCGGAGCGGCCGCAGGCAGCCGCGACGGTCTTCCCGCAGGGTCCCGGCTCCCTGGACTGGCTGCTCGGCCCGGCACTGTCCCGGATGCCGCAGAGCGAGGATTCCTTCCTGCTGGACATCTGGGCGCCCGAGGGCGCCAAGGACCTCCCGGTGCTGGTCTTCCTGCCCGGGGGAGCCTTCATCAGCGGCGCCGGGAATGTCCGCTGGTACGACGGCGCCCGGCTCGCCCGGGAGGGCGGCGCCGTGGTGGTCACCGTGAATTACCGGCTGGGTGCGCTCGGACTGCTCGGCGGCGCTGGCGGCGTGGACGGCGGTGCGAACCCCGGTCCGCGAAACCTTGCCGCCGGGGACATCCTGCAGGCATTGACATGGATTCACCGGAACATCGAAGCGTTCGGCGGCAATCCCGGGGCCACCACCCTGGCGGGGCATTCCGCAGGGGCGTGGTATGCGTACGTGCTCAGCTTCGCCGACCGGGCGCGGGGGCTTTTCCGCCGGACCGCCCTGTTCAGCCTTCCCTGGCAGCCTCCGCTGAACGCCGCGGAGTTCGCCGAGCGGTCCACGCTGTTCGCGGCCGCCCTCGGCACCGGCGATATTGACAGTGCCGGTGACGGTGCGGGGGCTGGTTCGCCGGAGCCCGCGGCCACGACCGGGGAGATCCTGGCCGCCCAGGCCGCGGTGTCCAAGGCCTATGCCGGGAGGGGGCTGGGCCTGATGCCGGCCGCGGACGGGGAAGCGGTTCCCTCATGGGCCATGGACTTCGAGGCCGCGGCGGCCGCGATGCATGTGGATGCGCTGCTGTTGAGCAGCACCGATGATGAAGCCGCCGCGTTCCTTCATGCACTGCCTGTCCCGGCAGTAGGCCCGGAACAACTGGCAGGCTTCGTCGGCGCGCACTACGACGCTCCGGCCGAGGCACTGTCCTTCATCAACGCACGGCATCCCGCGGCGACCGACCACGTCAAGCTGGTGGAAGCCATGAGCCTGCACCAATTCCGGCTCGCCGCCACCGAACTTGCCGGCCAGGCGACCCAGGCCGGCATCCCGGCCACGCTGCTGCGGTTCTCCGTGCGCAGCAGGCTCGACGGCGCCGGAAGCCCGCACTGTTTCGAACTGCCCTTCCTCTTCGGAAACCGCCCGGACTGGGAGGATGCGCCCATGCTCGAAGGCTTCCCAGGCGACGTCTTCGACTCGGTATCGGACCTGCTGCAGCCGCTCCTGCTCGGCTTCGTCGCCGACGGCGTGCCACGGACGCCCGAAGGCCACGCCGTGCCGCGCTTCGATCCGAGGAGCCCGGAACTGTACGTCGTAACCGAAACCGGCGCCGGGCCGGGCGGCGTCGAGCCTGAACTGCGGCCACGGCGCTAAGCCCGCTGCAAGCGACCGAAAACAAGCGACCCAAAACACCAGTGGAGCCGTCCGAAAAGGGCGGCTCCACTGGTGTCAGGGGTCTGTGGGGGATCCGAAGGAACTTCAGAAATGGGTGATGACCGAGCGGGCCACCGATCCGCCGCGCAATAGGTCGTAACCCGCATTGATTTGGTCCAGCGAGATGTGCCGGGAGACCAGTTCATCCAGCTTGAAGCGGCCCTGAAGATACAGTTCCGCGTACATCGGGATGTCGATCTTGAGGTTGGTGGAGCCCATGGCCACGCCCCGGATGCCCTTCTGCTTGCCCATCAGGTCGCCGAAGGGAGTCACTTCCAGTCGGGTTTCGGGTTTCTGGACGCCGATAAGGAACGCGGTGCCGCCGATGTCCAGCATCGCGACGGCGTCCATCGCTGTCTGCTTCAGGCCGATCACTTCGAAGGCGCAGGTGACCCCGCCGCCGGAGAGGTCCTTGACGGTCTGCACGGAGTCCCCTTCCCCGGCATTGACGGTGTCCGTGGCACCGAAGACCTTGGCGAGTTCGAGCTTGGCCGGCTGCAGATCGATTGCGATGATCCTGCGCGCCCCGGCCAGGGCGGCGCCCTGGATGACGTTGAGCCCTACCCCGCCGCAACCGATGACGGCAACGGTATCTCCGGGGCGGACGCGGGCCGAGTTTATGGCCGCCCCGGCCCCGGTCACCACCCCGCACCCCAGCAGGGCGGCGCGGTCGAACGGGATGTCCTTGCTGACAGAGACCACCGTATTTTCGTGGACGAGCACCTGCTCGGCAAAACCACCGACGCCGATGAACTGCGTCAGTGCGTCGCCGTTGCGGCTCAGCCGCGGTCCCTGGCCCTGGGTCCGCTGAGTTTCCTGCGGATGGCGGCACTGGTAGGGGCGGCCGGTCAGGCACCCACGGCAGTGTCCGCAGCTGTGGATCGGCGAGGACACAACGTGGTCGCCCACACGGAATTCCGTGACGTCCGGGCCAACTTCGGCCACCACCCCCGCGATCTCGTGGCCGAGCAACGCGGGCATGGGGAATCCCACATTGGTCTCGGCCACATGCATATCGCTGTGGCACAGACCGCTTGCGCGGACATCGATAAGCACCTCGCGGCCGATCGGATCGGCGATGTCGATGTCCTGGACTTGGAACGGCTGACCCACACCGTCGAGTACTGCTGCTTTCATGACCGCTTGTTCCCCTCAATGAGTGAGCCGGAATCACCGGCATGGACGTGACTCAGACCACAAATATAAATATAGTGGTTAATGAAGTGCAAAATATATAAATAATCGATTATTTGACGTTGAGCCAAAGGCGGGTCCCAGGCTCGCCAAGCAGGCAGACGTATGACCAGACGAGGGAGTCCAGGATGAAAGCTGCAGTCATCAACGAAATCAATGGCAGGTTTGATGTGGAGGAGATCAGCATTGGGGTTCCGGTGGGCCGCGAGGTTCTCGTGGAAGTTAGGGCTGCAGGCTTGTGCCATTCGGATCTGCTGGTCGCCTCGATCGACCGGGGGCGCCCGCTCCCTATGGTTGTTGGGCATGAAATGGCCGGCATCGTGGCCGCCGTCGGTCCTGATGTCCGGGACCTCGCTGTCGGGGACCATGTTGTTGGCTCTGAAGTGAAGTTCTGCGGGCACTGCGAGGAATGCCTGGCTGGCCACAGCTACCGGTGCGTGAATCCCGGCGAGGTCTCCCGACCGCCCGCTGCCGGGTCCAAGCTGCGCAGGAGCAGCGGGGATGTGCACGCCTTTGGTGTCGCCGCCTTTGCCGAGTACACCATCTGCCACGCCAACACGCTGGTGCGGATTCCCAAGGAACTGCCCTTCCCGCAGGCCGCCGTGCTCAGCTGTGCGGCCATCACGGGCGTGGGTGCGGCGCTTAATACGGCGAAGGTCCAGCCCGGCGACACGGTTGCCGTCATTGGCCTGGGCGGCATCGGCCTTAATATCCTGTCCGGCGCCCGGATCGCCGGGGCCAACACAATCATCGGTGTGGATGTGCATCCGGCAAAGCTCGAACTGGCTGCCCGCTTCGGCGCCACGCACGTGGTGAACTCCAGCGAAGAGGATGCTGTGGCCAAGGTCCGGGCGATCAGCGACCGCGGAGTGCACCATTCGTTCGAGGCGATCGGGCTTGGAGTAACCCAGGCCCAGGCCATCGAGATGACCCGCGTGGGCGGCGGCGCCTACTTCATCGGCATACCCCAAGGCGCGCCCCTGGAAGTGGACGTGCTGCGCTCCCTTATCGCATCACAGCGGCGCATCCAGGGTGTCTACATGGGGTCGAGCAACATCCGCCGGGACATTCCGATGTACGCCGAACTCTATCTGCAGGGCCGGCTGAACCTCGATGACCTGGTGGCCCAGGAAATTCCGCTCGGGGAGATCAATGAGGCTTACCGTCTGCAGGAATCCGGTGCCATCGCCCGCAGTGTCATCACGTCGTTCTGACGCAACGGCGGTCGAGGCATTGCCAAGCCTAGCCATTTTATATAAAATCAAGCAAAGAATATATTTTTACCTCACAATGTTGTGAAGGTTCCACGGGTGCCACCACAGGTGCCAGCCAAGAAGGAGATCACAGTGACTGCACGCACCGGAGCAGAGTACAAGCGGGGCCTGGCCGACGGCCGCGAGGTGTGGCTGGGAGCGGAGCGCATCTCCGTCCTCGAGCACCCGGCCTTCAAGGGTTCCGTCGAGGGCATGGCCGGCTACTTCGACTACCAGCACAAATACGCGGCGGACTGCCTGACCGCAGACCCCATGTCAGGTGAGGCCATGAACGTGAGCCACTCGCTCCCCAGGAACGGGGAGGACATTGCCCGCCGCCACCGTGCCTTCGACCGCCTGGCCCGGTACTCCAACGGCATGCTTGGCCGCACGCCGGACTACGTCAATGTGGTCCTGGCCGGTCACGTCTCCCGCCAGGACATCTTCGACCGCTCCGGGGACCCCGTGTACCACCAGCGGCTGGCGGCGTACCACCGCGAGGTCATCGAAAAGGACCTCGCGCTGACCCACACCATCGTGCATGCCGCAATCGACAAGAGCGTCGGCGAGCTCCAGGGCATGAACGAGGAACTCACCCTGCGCGTAGTGGAGCGAACCGAGCAGGGCCTGATCGTCAAGGGCGCCAAGATGCTGGCCACGCTGGGCCCCATCGCCGACGAGCTCTATGTCTACCCGGCAGTGCCCATCCAGAAGGGCTTCGAGGAATACGCCATTTCATTTGCCATTCCGGTGGCCACTCCGGGCGTCGTCGCCGTCTGCCGGGACCACTACGGCGTCGACGCCGACGTTGCGGACAGGCCGTTCTCCTCGCGCTTTGACGAGCAGGACGCCGTCATCATCTTCGACGACGTACTGGTGCCCTGGGACCGCGTGTTCATCGATGGCAACCTGGACGTCTACAACTCCATCAACGCCGGCACCGCCTCCGGCAACACCCAGCAGCAGACGGCAATCCGCGCCGCCGTGAAGCTGGAGTTCGCCTACGACCTCTGCACGCAGATCGCCAAGGTGACCGGTACCGAGAACAAGCCCGACGTCGGCGCGATGCTCGGTGAGATCTACACCTACCTGCGCCTCACCCGCGCGGCCATCCACTCCGCGGAACTGCGGGCCTCGGACTGGGGAGGCGGAGCCTTCTTCTGCCACGACGACATCAGCGCCCTGCGGGCCATCATGCCCGGCTGGATGATCCGGATCAACGAAATCATCAAGTCCATGGGCTCGCACAACCTGCTGGCAACTCCCACGGGCGGCGCCTTCAACGATCCGCGCCTGGGCCCGCTGCTGACGAAGTACCTGCCCGGCGCCAACGGCATCAGCGCCCAGGAACGCGCCCGCATCATGCGCACCGCCTGGGACTTCGCCGGCTCGGCACTGGGCAGCCGGATCGAACTCTACGAACGGTTCTACCTCGGCAGCATCGGCCGCGCCCGCGCCCTGGACCACCGCAAGGCCCAGGCCGCCGGGGAGACCGGCGCCTACAATGCGATGTTCGAGGAAATCGATGGCTTCCCCTCTGCCTCGGACGGCGCTGCATCGGACGGCGAAACTGCCGCCCCCGCCAGCGACCGGATCGCCGTCGGGGCGCGTGCCTAGGTTTCGCCATGACCGCGCAGACATCAGAGGCCGCAGGCCTCGGAAGCAGCCTGGAAAACATGACGGGGACCGTGGCCCGGCATGTCGCTGACACCAGCTTCGAGGCATTTGACCCCGGCACCGTGGCCCGGGCCAAGATCCGCATCATCGATGCGCTGGGCAACATTGCTGCAGGCCACCGCGCCCAGGGCAACGACGCCCTCGTGGACCTCGCCCGCCGCTGGGGCGGTGCCCAGGAATCACGGGTGCTGGTCCACGGCATCCGCCTGCCGGCACACAACGCGGCGATGGTCAACGCGGTCATGATGCGGTCTTACGACTTCGAACCGATCGGCGCGGAATACGAGGACCAGACGCAGTCCGCAGCCCACATCAGCGGCACCACGGTTCCGGTGGCCCTGGCCGTCGCCGAGCGGCAGCGCTCCTCGGGCCGCGACCTGCTCACCGCGCTGATCCTGGGGGACGACCTCACCTCGCGCCTCGCCGCGGCGTCGGGCTTTGACGTCTACAGCGGCCAGGACAACACAGGTACCGTCAACGGCCTCGGCGGCACGGCCGTCGCCGCCAAACTCATGGGGCTCGACGCGGACCAGATCCGCAATGCGCTGGGAATCGCGGTGAACCAACTGTCCGGGACCGTGGCCAACATCTTCGACCAGACGCTTGCGTTCAAACTGCCCATCGCCTTCGCCGCCCGCAACTCGATCGTGTCCGCGGAGCTGGCGCAGGCCGGTTTCACCGGCCCGGCGGACGCCATTGCGGGTCCGCACGGGTTCCTGGACATGTACTGCTCGTCACCGGCCCCGGAGATGGTGACCCGTCGGCTTGGCCACGCCTTCTACGCAGACTGCGTGATCAAGCCCTGGGCCTCGTGCCGGGCGAGCCACCCCTCACTGGACGCCTGCGTGCGGCTGGCCACGGAGAACCCGCTGAACGTGGAAGAGATCGAGGAGATCCTCATCCATGTGACCCCGCGGACCCTGAAGGGTTTCGTGGGCCAGCCGTTCGTGATCGGGGACTGCCCGGAGGTTTCTGGTGCCTTCAGCATCCGTTTCACCGCCGCCACGGCCCTGATGTATAGGACGGTCCGGCCGGAACACCTGACGCTGGAGCACATGCAGGATCCGAGGCTGCAGCGGCTGCTGGACAAGATCCGGCTGGTTGATTCACTGCCGCCTGCGGAATCGCTCACCGCCGAAGTGGAGCTGCGGCTCCGGGACGGTTCGGTGCTCAGGACCAGGACGGACGTGCCTAAGGGGGACATCTACGCCAGCCCGATGAGCGAGGCGGAAATCCTGGACAAGTACCACGCCAATGCCCAATTCGGCGGCAGGATCCTGCGCAGGAATGCCGAGGAAGCGGTCCGGCTCATCCAGCGCCTTGAGGAGCTGGACACTCTGGAACCCCTCATCAAGCTCTTCACACCCGACCTTCAGCACTAAATCCCAGGAGATGAAATGAATACACCCCAGGTTGTACCCACCGCGGAGATCACCGTCGATCCCGCCGCTTTCCGTCACGTTGTGGGCCATTTCGCCAGCGGCGTCACAGTGATCACCACAGTCGTCGACGGTGAGCTGTACGGAACGACGGCGTCGGCCGTGTCATCGCTGTCCATGGAGCCTCCCATGATGCTCGCCTGCCTTAACCGCTCCAGCTCCACGCACGACGCCGTGCTAAAGGCCGGAGTGTTCGGCATCAACATCCTGGCCGAGGACCAGAGTGACCTCGCCATGAAGTTCGGACGCAAGGGTGGAGACAAGTTCGACGGCGTCTCCGTCACCATGTCCGCGGAGGGGGTTCCCATGCTGGACGGCGCCCTTGCCACCATCGTCTGCAGGGTGGCGGAAACCCCCACTGGCGGCACGCACACCGTCTTCCTGGGCCAGGTCACGGACGCCAAGGCAAGCGCAGGCGAACCGCTGGCGTACTTCCGCGGCGCCTTCGGACGGCTGGAAAGGGTCAAAGAGCTCGCGGCCTACGACGCCGTGCGTGACTGGGTGCTGGGCCGCCGCACCCCGCTGCATCACGCCTTGGATCCGGTCGAGATCGCTGCCCAGGCCAAGTCCGATCCTCACAACGTCCACAATGCCCTGGTTAAGTTGACGGCCGAATCCCTCGTTATTCGGGGAGACAGGGGCGAATTCCTGCCCGCGCCCATCACCCGCCAGTTGACGGACAGTGTCTACGACGGCCGCCTCACCATTGAGCTGGGCGTCCTCGCTAGCCACTTCGAGAAGTTCACGGACGAGGACATTGCGGAGCTGAGCCGGCTAACCGACGAGCTGGCTGTGCTGCGCCAAGGCGGCCAGGAAGCGCTGGACACCTTCCTCAAGACCAACGCGAAGTACCACAACCGCCTGGTGAGCGTGGCGGGCTCCGCCCAGCTCACCGACGCCTTCCGCCGCCTCGGAGTCGGCACGGTCTGGCGCCAGGCCCTCAATAGTGAAGAGTGGGCCCGGAAGATGGATCACAGCCACATCGTGGAGCTCACGGCAGCGCTGAAGGAACATGACCACGCGCGGGCGGCGGACGCGCTCCGCCTGCACACGTCCTTCGGCAAACAGCTGGCCAGCGACGTGATTGAGCGCCACGGCGGCGAGGTCTAAAAAGCAGCGTATAGTCCGACGGCGGGGCCGCACCCCGGGATTCCGATCCCGCGGGTGCGGCCCCGCCGTCGTTCGCCCTTCCCAACCAGGTACCGGCAGGGGCCGTTCTGAGCGTCCAGAACGGCCCGTGCCAGTCAGTTGGGCGTGCAGACAGCAAAAAGGCGGGGAGCCCCAACTGGCTCCCCGCTCCTTTGTTCCTGTTGTCTTGTTTGCCGCTGTTTGTCAGCGTGTGGCCGGCAACCGTGTTTCCACCTGCCGCAGGCCGGCCAGGTCCGGCACGTAGGCGGCCAGTTCTTCAAACGCCGCCTGCTCTGTGCCCGGGGTGGTGGCTGCTGCAACGTAGCGGTCGGGACGAACCACCAGCGTCATACCGCTGCCTGCGACGGCCGCGAAAACGCCGCTGGTGTCGGTCACGGAGGTGGAGCCGGTCAGCGCCAGGCGCGCGCCGCCGTCGTTCGCCACGGTGCCGCTCCCATCGATGCCCAGCTGCCGGACCTCAAGGGGTGCGCGGCGGTCGTGGGGAAAGTGCAACAGCGCCCAGCCCGTACCGAGGACGGTGTCCAGCGGGACGGCGTCGCCGGAGGGAAGCGTGACCTGCGGCTGGGACAGGGAGCGGCCCACCAGGGCGGCGGCCCGCTTCGGAACTGCAGTGCCCGGGTCCGCCACGCAGCCATCGGTGAAGTGCGGCTGCTTGAGGAACTTCATGCCGGCGAGCCAGGCCTTGGCCGCCGGCATGATGCCGGAGGCGGTGATGGCGGCGTCGCGAATGGCGGTGAGCGCAGGGTTGACGTTCATCACCACTTTGCCGATCCGGTGGGACAGGCGCACCATGTCCACCGCGTGCGGGCGCCGCTCTGCCTGGTAGGTGTCCACCAGGACATCGGTGCCGTTACCGCGGACGTTCGCGGCGATTTTCCAGGCGAGGTTGGCGGCGTCCCGGATGCCGGCGTTCAGGGCCTGGCCGGCGAACGGGGGCATCATGTGGGCTGCGTCCCCGGCGAGGAGCACGTGCCCCACGCGGTAGTTCAGGGCCACTCGCTGGTGGGCAACGTAGACGGCGGCGCGGCGGATGTCCGCCGGGGCAATTCTCTGGAACGGCGCGATGAGCCTGATGATGGCCTCCGGAGAGGTCACCGCCGCGGCGTCCTCGCCGGGGAGGAGCATGAACTCGTAGCGGCGGCGGCCGTTGACGCCGGGGACCACAACGACGGGACGCGTCCCGTTGCAGTGGAACTCGGAGAACCGCTCAGGGTCACCCGGGGTGTTGATGATGTCCACCACGATCCACTTCTGGACCTGGGTGGAACCTTCCATGGGGATGCCGAGCTGGGAGCGGACCGGGCTGCGGCCGCCGTCGCACGCCACCACCCACTTGGAGCGGACGGTGTGTTTGCCGTCGTCGTCGATCAGCACCGTGTCCACATGCTCCGGGCCGTCCGTGATGCGGAACGCTTCGGTGCTGAAGCGGACGTCGATCAGCGGACGGGCCCGGGTGGCTTCGAGGAGCAATGATTCCATCACGGGCTGGTCGAACTGCGACTTGCCGGGCTGGCCCAGCCGAGGGCTCGCCGGGTGGACCTCCGCCAGCAGCTGTTCCTTCCGGCCGAAGTAGCGGGCGCCCGTGTCCAGGAGCATCTCCGGCGCCAGCCGGTCCAGAATGCCGATCTGCTGCATGACCCGCAGCGTCTCGTCGGTGGCGCTGATGGCCCGCGGTTCATCGCTGGTCCCGGCATGGCGTTCAACGAGCATCACGTTGACGCCCTGGTCCGCCAGCAGGTTCGCCGCAGCCAGGCCGATGGGGCCCGCCCCGATGACCAGTACGTCGGTTTCGATGATTTTGTCCATGCCGATCTAAGTTCCGTTCCTTAAGAGTGCAGTCGGGGGCGGGCGCAGAGCCGGTCAGGAGACGAGTTCCACCGCGTTTTTCAGGGTGCCCAGGCCGGTGATTTCCACCTCCACCACGTCCCCTTCCGAGAGCAGGCCAGACGGTTCCATGAACAGGCCCACACCGCCGGGGGTGCCGGTGACGATCACGTCGCCGGGGGAGAGTTTGGTGAAGCCGGTGACGTAGGCGATCAGCTGCGGAATGGTGAAGTACAGGTCGGCCACGGAGGCCTTCTGGCGAATGTCGCCGTTGACCCGGGTTTCCAGGGTGAGCCCGTTGACGTCGCCCAGCTCGGCGGCGGGGACGAGGTAGGGGCCGAAGCCGCCGGTGCCGGGGAAGTTCTTACCGGGGATCCATTGGGAAGCCGCGAGCTGCCAGTCGCGGACGCTGAGGTCGTTGTAGGCGGCGTAGCCGGCAACGTAGTCAAAGGCGTCCTCTTCGGCGACGTGGAACGCTTCCTTGCCGATCACCAGGGCCATTTCGCCTTCGTAGTCGAACTTGGTGGTGGTGGCAGGCATTTGGGCCGGCTGCAGGTGGCCCATCTGGGAGTCGGCGAAGCGGGTGAAGACGGTGGGGGCCTTTTGCTCCGTCTTGCCGGATTCCTCCTGGTGGCTGCGGTAGTTCACGCCGATGCAGATGATCTTGCCGGGATCCGTGACGGCCGGGAGGAACTTGATGTCCGATTCCGCGCGGGACGGGGCGCTGCGGAACTCTTCACCGACCGTGCCGAAGATGCCCTGCTCGACGGCGGCGCGGAGCGTGCGGGCAAGGTTGGTTCCGCTGGGGCCGAGATCGTACGCCTGTCCGTCGGCAATGATGCCCCACGTGGGGGAGCCGTCTGCGGATACGAAGCTTGCGTAGTTCATGATTGTGGATCCTTTCGCGGCGGCGGTGCGCCGGGGAGGTGACGCAGTCCCTTCCCTGTCGGCGGCTTTGCCAGACAGGAGGAATGTGCATCTTTTGATAAGGAATACATTATCTTGTTTTTACGCATTCTGACCAGAGTGAGCTCCAGGGTGGTGTCCCGTCGCAACGAAGGTCCTGCACCATTGAGTCCCGTACCGGGAGCTGGTCACCCAATATCCCCAGTCAGCCGGCGCGGCGCTCTACACTCACAAGGCGTTCGGGATCCACTTCGTCACCTTCCTGGTCGCGTTCGCCGTCGTCTGCTCCGGCGTCAGCAGTGCCTCCACGTGCGCGAACGTCCTAGCCCAGAACTTCTTTGGAGGGTTGGCGATCAAGGGCTGGATGGAGATGCCCGAGCGGGAGGTGGTCACCTTGGTTGCGTTGGGCATTATGCTGCTGCTGGCGGTCATCAACCTGCGCGGCGTGGGGGAGAGCGTGAAGTTCAACGTCGTGCTAATCCTGGTTGAGGTGACGGCCCTGTGCATCGTGACCGGTGTCAACTTCTACGTGATTGCACGGGGGACGGGGAATCCCGCGAGATTATGGTCTTCAACAATTTCTCGATCGACTCGGTCCAACCGTTGCGGTGCATCTCCAGCCGTTCCTCCGTCGGGAACGGTCCCTCCGAGAGCACTACGCGCGCCTTTGCCGGAACTCCCGAGGGAGATGTCGACGACGATTTCCCGGTCGTCCGGCGCCGATTCCTCCCAGCGGAATGAGTACACCAGCAACCACGGAGGAGCGATCTCCAGGAACTCGCCTGAGAGATGGAGCGGCCGGCCTCCGGTGGGGTCATGTGGAATCGGTGGAGGCCGGCTTCCGTGCGGTTCGGTTCGAGTGCTGTTCATTCGGCGGGACCATGGCCAACGCCGCCGCCAGCCGTCAGTTGCCGAGCAGACGTCTCTTCTGGGCAGCGAATTCGTCCTCGGAGAGGACACCCGCGTCCCGAAGTGCGGCGAGTTTGCTGAGCTCATCGGCAACACCCGCCATCGGAGGTACCGACGGCATGGCTGGGAGCGCGGAACTCACAGTCGGCCCATCTGCCGCCGGGAGAGCATGGTTCGTTGCTTCTTTGCCCGTGATAAGTCGTTCAAAGAACAACGTGACAGGGCTTCTCGGATAGCCGGAGCGGCCAATGATCGCATCCGGACCGTACTGCGATGGCGAGACCCGGGACGTCACTCCAAATGGCGAATGAACAGTCTCATTCTGGTGCAGGCTCAGCTTGTGACCACATCCGCGGCAGTCCTGTGTCGCGAGCATACCGACCTCTGTGAGCCCCACGGAGGCAATTGCAGCAGTTCCGCGGCCCAAATTCCGTCCCCAATTGCCGATGGCGCTGCCGGTGCACCTCGCGCAGTCTCTGCAACTTGTCTCAACTTTTACGCGTCCCACAAAGCCCCCTTAGTAAAGGCTGCAAACCAATACTTGTGCCGCCGATTTCACTCCGACTATAGCGATCCAGTGATCACAAATGGTTCAGCGTCGCCTCTGCATGTTTAGCTCCATCGAAGGAACACTCACCTGCCTCGACTCCTGGTCCGCAACAGGATTCGGTGGTGGCACGAAATCGAAGTCTTCGGTGTCTCCAGCGCAACCGCCGAGGCCGGTTGCTTGGGGCAGGGCCCCGCCGAAGAACGCGGGCGCGAGTGGTTCCGATGCTGCGGCAACGGCGGCTACCGTATCAGCTCGGCCAACCCTCAGCCGCGAAGCACCCAGACGGCGTTGTTAGGCTGCAGCCGGCCTTCCTCGGCCAGTGGCACGGCGCTGAGCAACACCGTGCCGGCCGGGAGCTGCACGGGCTCGGCGCCCATCGCGACGGCGACCAGGAAGTGCTCGTTGCGTTCGCAGATGAGAAGGTGTCCGGGCTCGACCCGCCAGCTGCCGCCGTCGTTGGCGGTGAAGATCTCGTTCTTCCACAACTGCCGGCGCAGCTCCAGCGCGGTCTTGGTCAGATTCAGGGCGGACTGCGGGTCCTGCTCCTGGCGCTCGACGGAGTGGGTTCCCCAGCCCGAGGGGACCGGGAGCCACGGTTCCGCGGCGGTCCCGGCCAACGAGAAGCCGTGGTTCATCGTCGCGTCGTCGGTCCAGGGCAGCGGGACGCGGGCGCCGTCGCGGCAGACGCCGCCGCGGGCCCACATCGGATCCACCCGGGCCTCCACGGGGACGTCGACCTCCGGCAGCACGAGCTCCTGGCCCTGGTAGATGTAGGCGGCGCCGGGCAGTCCGAGCAAAGCCACCAGGGCCGCGCGGGCCCGGACGCTGCCGAGCTCGCCGCCGCCGAACCGGGTGACGGATCGGACGATGTCGTGGTTTTCCAGCGCCCACGTGGGGGCGGCGCCGTGAAGCTGCCGGGCGGCCTCGAGTTCATTCCCGACGGCGGCCCACGCCTCGGCGTCCCAGCCCAGTTTCACGAACGCAAACGCGAAGGCCTGCTGCATCTCGTCGGCCCGGGTGTAGCGGGCGGCGCGGGCCGGCTCCAGGTTGACCTCGCCCACGAGCAGCCGGTGCGGCTCGTACTTCTCGGCGAGGGTGCGCCAGCGGCGGTAGACCTCGTGAACGTCCTCCTGGTCCGAGACCTGCGGGTTGGACCGCAGCCCGTCCACCACCCCGCCCGTGGAGGGCGAGTCCGGCAGCCCGTCGGCCTTGAACAGCGCATGCGCGACGTCGATGCGCAGCCCGTCCACGCCCTTGTCGAACCAGAAGCGCAGCACGCCGTCGAAGTAGTCGCCGACGGCGGGATTTCGCCAGTTCCAGTCCGGCTGCCCGGCCGAGAACAGGTGCAGGTACCAGTCCGTATCCGTCGCCGAACCGGGTGTCGCCCGGCTCCAGGCCCGGCCGCCGAAGACGCTCTGCCAGTTGTTCGGCGGGACGTCGTTGGCTGAATCGATTGAGCCGCCCGATGCGGCGCCGGACGCGGACCCGGCGTCGTCGTCGTCGGTCATGTCCACCGGACCCGTCACAAAGTGGAACATGTCCCGCTCCGGCGAGCCCGGGCCGGCCGCGACGGCCGCTTGGAACAGCGGGTGCTCCGAGGAGCAGTGGTTGGGGACCACGTCGAGCAGGATCCGCAGCCCCAGCGCGTGTGCCTTAGAAAGGAGCGACTCGAACTGTTCCATGGTGCCGAACAGCGGGTCCACGTCGCAGTAGTCGGTCACGTCGTAGCCCTGGTCCACCTGCGGGGAGGGCTGGAACGGGGTCATCCAGATGCCGTCGACGCCGAGGGCGGCGATGTAGGGCAGCCGGGCGATGAGCCCGGCGAGGTCGCCCACGCCGTCGCCGTCGCCGTCGGCGAAGGAGCGTGGGTAGACCTCGTAGATGACGGCGGACTGCCACCAGTCCGGGGCGGGCGCAACAGCGGTCTCCTCAACCGGGCACACAGGACGCGCGCTCATTTGCTCGCGCCCGCGGTGAGGCCCTCGACGATCCGTCGCTGGAAGATCAGCACCATAATGACCAACGGTACGGTGACGATCACGCCGGCGGCCATCTGCTCGCCGAAGGGCGCCTGGAATTCGGTGGCGCCGGTGAACTTGGAGATCGCGACCGTGGCGGTCTGGATCTTGGGGTCGTTGATCATGGACAGCGCGATGATGAACTCGTTCCAGCTGTGGATGAACGTCAGGATCGCGGTGGTGAAGACGCCCGGCGCGGCGAGCGGCAGCAGGACCCGGCGGAACGCCTGCCACTTGGTGCAGCCGTCGATCATCGCGGCTTCCTCGAGGTCGAACGGCAGGGCCTTCATGAACGTGGTGAGGTTCCAGACCGCCAGCGGGATCGCGAAGGACAGACTCGGCACAATCATGGCCTGGTAGGTGTTGATCCAGCCGAGGTCCGTGAAGAGGCGCAGCAGCGGCACCACCACGGAAATGCCGGGGAACATGGACGTCGCGATGATCACGCCCAGGATCACCGACTTGAAGCGGAAGTTCAGCCGGGAGATCGCGTAGGCGGCGAACACGCCAAGGAGCAGGGCGAACACCGTGGTGGTGCCGGCCACGACCAGGGAGTTCAGCAGGGCCTGGCCGAACATGGTGGAGCCGTCGAACACCTTGGCGTAATTCTCCAGCGAGAACGGCGCCGGCAGCAGGGTGTTGTCGAAGATGTCGGCGGTGCGGCGGAGGCTGGAGACCAGCATCCAGTAGAACGGCGCCAGGCAGTAGGCGAAGATCAGCGCCAGGCCCAGGTACACCGAGTAGGAGCGCCACGTGCGCTTGGGTTTTTCGGGACGGCCGACGGCGGTGGACGCCCCGGGTGCGCCGGAATCAGTGGCGCCCGTGGCGCCGGAGTTGGTTGCGGCGTTGCGGAGGTCGGAGATGGTCATCGGGTGGCCTCGGCCTTCTTCTGTTCAGCGATTTCCTGGTCAGTGTTCGCCTGGGTGCGGGTTGCCTTGGTGCGGTTCTTCTTCGAGATCAGCTTCAGTTCCTTGGCGCCGGTGACGTCGGCGCCGAGCACCTTGACGAACACGATCGCGACGACGGCGACGTACAGGAAGAGCATGACTGCGAACGCGGAGGCGGAGCCGTAGCGGAGCTGGTTGGATTCGTCCCACGCGAGCATCGAGAGGGTCTCCACCGATTCCTTGCCGGGGCCGATCAGCACGAACGGCAGATCGAACATGCGCAGGGCGTCGAGCATGCGGAACAGCACGGCGACCAGGAGGGTGGGCTTGACCAGCGGCAGGGTGATGGAGCCGAGCTGGCGCCACCAGCCGGCGCCGTCGATCTTGGCCGCCTCGTAGACTTCGCCGGGGATGACCTGCATGCCGGCGAGGACCAGGAGGCCGATGAACGGGGCGGTCTTCCAGACTTCGGCGATGATGATGGCCGCGCGGGAGGCGTTGCCCTCGGCGGTCCAGAGAATTTCGCTGCCGAGCAGGGTGTTGGCGATGCCGTCGGACTGGAAGATCCAGCGCCACAGCAGGCCGGACACCGCGGTGGGCACGGCCCAGGGGACCAGGATGCTGGCGCGCAGGAAGGACCGCCCTCGGAAGGCGCGGTTCATGGCCAGGGCCAGGCAGAGGCCCAGGACGGTCTCGAGGAACACGGTGGTGATGGTGAAGAAGGTGGTGTTGCCGAGCGCGTTGAGGAAGCGCCGGCCGGTTTCACCGACGAAGAGGTCAGCGTAGTTGGCCAGGCCCACGAAGGATTCGACGTCGGCCACGAAGCCGTCCGCGTCCAGTCCCGATTCGGCGCGGAACAGGGACTGGTGCACCGCGGCGAGCAGCGGGTAAACGATCACCAAGGCCAGGACCAGGATGGTGGGGGAGAGCAGCAGCGCGGCCATGCGGCCTTCGCCGGGAGTGCGGTTGCCGCGGTTGCCGCGTTTGCGCGGGCTGGCTGGGCTGGCTGTTTGCGGCGTGCCGGGCTGCGCGCCGGCGGGCGGGGCGGTGGTCGTCGTCATTCTGGGAACCTCACTGGGGTTGCAGCTGCCGGGCCGGCCGGGGTGAACCGGCCGGCCCGGCTGATGCTATGGGGCGGAATTACTTGGCGGAGAGCTCGGTGAGCTTGGCCTGCATGTCGTTCAGGGCCGTGTCCGTGTCCTTCTTGCCGGTGATGGCCGCGTACGCCTCTTCCTGGATCGCCTTGGTGGTGGCGCCGTACTGGACCACCTTGGGGCGGGGCTGGGCGTTGTTCAGCGAGGTCAGCAGCGTGGGGAAGAAGGGGCGCTTGGCGACGACGGCGGGGTCAGCGTAGAGGGACGCGTACGCCGGGGCGCGGGAGGACAGGGCCAGGCGCTTCTGGGCCTGCTCCTCGCTGGTGAAGAACTTGATGAACTCCAGCGCCGTGGCCTTGTTCGCGGTGAACGGGGAGACGGCGAGGTTGCGACCGCCGAGGGTGGAGACGCCGGGCCCGTCGGTGCCCGGGATGGAGGTGATGCCGAACTTGCCGGCCACCTTGCTGGAGCCGTCGGTGGCGCTCAGGGAAGCGTGCAGGAAGGGCCAGTTGCGCAGGAAGACGAGCTTGCCGTCCTGGAACGCGCGGCGGCCCTGCTCTTCGAGGTAGGTGATGGCGTCGGAGGGGAAGAGGCCGTCCTTGAAGCCGTCCACCAGTAGGTTCAGGCCCTTCTTGGCCTCGGGGGTGTTGACGGTGGGCTTGCCGTCGGCGTCCACCACGGTGCCGCCGGCGGAGGCCACGGCCTCGGAGAAGTTGACGGTGAGGGCCTCGTTCTTGTCGAACTGGCCGGCGTAGCAGGACATGCCCGCGGCTTCGGGGAGGGCCAGGATGGCCTTGCAGGCGGTCTTCATCTCGTCCCAGGTCTTGGGCGGGGCGGCGATGCCGGCGGCCTTGAGAAGGTCCGAGCGGAAGTAGAACAGCGCGCCGTCGGTGTAGTACGGGGCGCCCACCAGGGTGTCCCGGTACGTCGCGGCGTTCACGGTGGCGGGGATCATTTTGTCCGTGGGGATCGCGTCCTGGGGCAGCGGCAGGATCCACTTGTTGGCGGCGAACTCGGAGGTCCAGACGACGTCCAGGTTCAGCACGCTGAAGGTGTCCGACTTGATCTGGGCGTTCTGGATGAGCTGCTGGCGCTGCTGGTCCGCGGAGTCCGGCAGTTCGATGAACGTGACCTTCTCCTCCGGGTGCGCGGCGTTCCATTCCTCGATGCTCTTGTTCGCGGCACCGGAGGCGTCGCGGTTGGAGACGTAGTTGATGGGGCCCTTGCCCTCGAAGGACGCGGCGGCGGCCTTAGGGGCGCTCTTCGCCTCCGTGGCGGTCCCGCCGCAGCCGGTGAGGGCGACGGCGGCGACGGTCAGGGATGCTGTGGTGGCCATAAGAGTCGGCCAGGTGCGGCGGCGCTGCCTCATGTGTTGCTCCTTGTTGTGGGGTTGGTGCGCGTGGGGTGGTGCGGGTGGTTTGGTGCATGCGGAATCGCGGCGGGTTGCCTGGTGGCACGGGGGAGGTGCCGGCTGTCGCCGTGGGTGGGTGGGTGGTGTTGGTGGTGCTAGCTGGTTGGTTCTTGGGTGCCGGGTGGGGCCGGGTTCGCCGAAACCGGGTTCGGCGGCGCGGTGGAGCCGCGCTCGATCAGCCGGTGCGGCATGATCTTCGGCCCCAGGTCGCGGGAGCGGAGCAGTTTCTTCACGGCCATCCGTCCCATGTCCTCGAGCGGCTGGGCCATGGTGCTCAGCGGCGGGTTCACGTGCAGGGAGGTGGAGGTGTTGTCGAAGCCCAGGACGGAGATGTCTTCCGGCACCCGGAGCCCGCGCCGCTGCAGTTCATTGACGACGGCGGCGCCCATCTCGTCGCTCATCGCGAAGATGGCGGTGAGCCCGGGTTCCTGCTGCAGCAGCTCGTCCACGCCGGGAGCGCCGCTTTTGTAGAAGAAGCTGCCGGTGGCGGTGACAGGGGTGCAATTGGCCTCGGCCATGGCGCGGAGGTAGCCGCGTTTGCGGGGCTGGGCGACGTAGATTGACGCCGGGTCGCCGGTCAGCAGGCCGATGCGCCGGTGGCCGAGCCGCAGCAGGTGACGGGTCGCGTCGTAGGCTGCCTGCTCGTCGTCGATGGCCACGCTGGGCGAGCCGGACTTGTCGCTGATGGCGACGGAGATGATGGGGACGTTAGGACCCAGCAGCTGCCTGGTCTCCGGCGTGATCACCGCGGAGATGAGGATGACGCCGGCGGCCCGGTAGGTGCGCAGGGTCCGGAGATAGCCGGCGATGTAGGCGGATTTGGCGCCGGTCCGGCCGAGCATTACGGCGTAGCCGCGTTCCTGGGCTTCCTCCTCCACACCTTGCATGACCTGGGAGGCCAGGGCATCCGAGACCATGGGGGCAAGCAGCCCGATCACGGACGTCTGCCGGGTTTTGAGGCCCCGGGCGAGGTAGTCCGTTTCGTAGGAGAGGCTCTTGACCGCGGTTTCGACGCGTTCCCGGGTTTCGTCGGAGTACCCGACGAGCCCGTTGACAACCCGGGAGACGGTGGCCGGAGAGACGCCGGCGTGCTTGGCGACATCGCGGATGGTAACCACTGTTCCTCCTCCCTGAGGGTGTCTGCTGGGTTGTTGACGCATTTGCGGACGCGTTGCGCAAACGGTTTACGTAAACGGTTTCGTTACGTGCAGGATCAACAGTAAGGGGAGACGTGCCGAAGGCGTGACTGTTTAGGAAACAACGCCCTCAGGAGGGGCCTCGGCGCCCGGTCCGTCGAACAATGCACTCGTGCTGCTCTGGGGCACCACGACGTGGACGGCGTTGCGCTGGACAGTGAAATCGGTGAGCGTTGTGGTGGCGATCTCGCCGTCGAGGCTCACCGGCAGCTGCTGGTCGGCGACCAGCCGGACACGCCTGGTGGTCAGGTGGTACACACTGTCGTGTTTGATGAAGCTTCCGTCTTTGAGCAGCCGCGCGATACTCACGTGCTCCCGGACGGGCCCGGCCAGGATGGCGTACAAGTCAAGGGTGTGATCGTCGATCCTCGCCGTGGGGGAGAAAGTGTTGCCGCCGCCGTAATGCCGGCCGTTGCCGACGGCCACCTGGAGCCGGTCGTCGAGTTCCATCGGTTCGTGGTCCCCGTCGGGGAACTCGAAGCGGGCCCGGAACGCCTTGTGCCGGGCATAAGCCGTCAGCATGGCGATGCTGTACGCCAACGGCCCGATGTATCGCTTCAGGCGGGGGCTGAGAGCTTCGGTGACAGACACCGACAGGCCCACGGACGCGACGTTGAGGAATGGCTCGCCGTTGGCCCGGCCGAGGTCGATGTCCACCACCTTCCCTTCGGCGATGGTGGCGCACGCCTCGGCAAGATTGTTGGGTATCTCAAGCGTGCGGGCGAAATCGTTGGCGGTGCCCTGCGGAAGAACGCCGAGCACCACGTTCATGCCGGCAACCCGGCCGCGGCGTAGGACACCGTCCCGTCGCCGCCGCCGACAACCACCAGGTCATGCCCGTCCCTGTGCGTTTCCTATGGCGCCGGCGGCCGTCGGTAACAGTTCATCCGGTCCTATGAGCGTGGAGGCGCCGGGCTCGAACCGCCGGCGGCGTTCACTCGACCCGGAGGACCTTCGGGTACTTGATCGCCAGACCGTCCAAGTTCTATCCCGCCCGGCCGTTGGCCCTGGCCGTCATCGCCGCGGCCTCCTTGCTAAACGCGTCTGCAGGCAACGCGGCCGACTCCACCGCCTGGACCGCTTCGGCCTACCGCGGCAGCGTCAATGTGGTGGAGGGTCTGACGAGTGCCAGCAGGGGATCGACGGCGTCGGCTTCGTCTGCCTGATGCCGCTCATGACCGTGGACGACATCGACGAAGCTGCGAGAAAGACGCCGTCCTACCGCGCGCCGGGACAGTTGGAGTTTGGGGACAGCAGGCCTCTTGTTCCTTGTCTACAGCATGGAGCGGAGGAGTCCGGCCAAAGCTGGGACCTGGACCACATGCGGAGCATCGCCCTGTACCAAGAAAGCATGGACCTCGGATACAAGTTCTTGTGGAGTAACCATCCGAATGGGTGCCCGCCCGGGATGCGGGAACATGCCAGCACGCTCAACCGACGGTAGGGAGAGTCTTCCCGTTGGTGAATGCAGTACTACCCAGCCTTCAACGATATATCCGGGATAGACGGCACGTATTGCCTCGACACCTGCTCCCAGCCCAAAGGCCTTGAGCTCTCGGCCGTTGCGAAAAAGCTGCTTATTGTCCCACCAATAGGCGCCGTCTGCCCACATCTTTGAGTCGATCAGAGCGATTCTGTTTCCGGCAATAACGGCATGATCGAGGTCGGCGTGTTCGGACCCAGGCCAACGGAGCCCGTTGATGAGTCGAGCAGACGGGATTACCGGAAGGACTGAGTGGGTGATGAGCCGGGCCGTGCGCCGTTCGCCCTCTGCGCCGATCTCCGCCCTGTCCCCGAAGCGTCCCACCGAGAGACCCCGACCGGGCACACCATGGGCGGTGCGGCTGAGAATCTCCTCAACTAGATAAGCGCTGGCAAGGATGGCGGGAGGAGCAGGGCGTTTCCTTTTTGTCCACCACTTCGGGAACATGGCAGCGACAAACCAGAATCCGGCGGTTAGGGCGGTGATAAGAAGACAGGTTAGCCCCATTACCAACCAGTTGGGGTTTGTCTGAGTAGTGCTGAAGTACCAGATCGTACTGAACAGGGGAGGGACGGTGCACACGCTGCCCAAGACGTAGAAGACGGTTCGCCAAGTGCGTGTCCAGGGAGGTGCGGGCCGACGAATCTTGCGGGCTCCGCCCGACGGCGGGACAAGTGGAGGCAGGTATTCCACCGCCGGTCCGTTCCACGGAGTTGGGGTGGGCGGCTGCTCCATTTCAGCGAAGCCTGCTTCCGCCGTCTGCTGCGATGAGTCCGAATTGGACCGTGACTGTTTCTGTTGCGGCCCGTGGCTGCTGGTTCCTCCTGCGTGCCCGGAGCTTCTGTCCGTCGGAGTGCGGTCGTAGGCCGCTCTACGAGCCGGATCGGAGAGGACCTCGTAGGCTTCCTGAATGAGTCGGAATAAGCCGGTGCTGCCACCCACATCCGGATGCGACGTCCTGAGGCTTCGCTGGTATGCCTTTTTGATTTCGGCTGTGTCGGCCGTCGTTTGTACTCCAAGCACCTCGTAATGCGTGACGGCTGCTTGTGTCATTCGATCTGTTCCTCTCGTTCCCCTTCAGGCAGCCTACCCGCGGGACGCGCTTCTGCCCCTGACTCGACGCCTAATTTCCTTTTGAGCTGTCTTTGACCGCAATTCAGCGGGCTGAACTTCCTGGATCGAGAGGCTTAATCTTGTCGTCACCAGCTGCAATCTTGTTGATGCAGGCTTGAACTTCGCCCCGGAGTTCCTGCTGATGATAATGGTACTTTTCAGGCTCGTACATCCCCGCTTCGAGGTACCGATTACAGCCTTTGATCAAGCCAGGCACCGGTTCTTGGGCGGGGGAATTTGGGCGCAGGTGATGACCGACACGTTTAGTCTGTTCCCGTATGTCCAGAACGCTTAAGTTCGCGTGCTTGAGTCGTCGATGGCTACTCTGGGGGAGCCCGACTTGTTGCTAATGGCGGGAGACGATGGGGACGTTGGGCCCCAGCAGCTGACGTTGTCACAGACTTGGCGGTGCAACTGGCTGCTGGCTGGCGCGGGTAAAGGCGGAAATTCCCGGTTCAAGCGCTGTGACTTTTGCATCCGTGGCAGCAATATCCTTAACACATTTGTGAATCGAACTCCGGAGCTCTATCAGGCCGAAGTAGTACTGGTCGGGCGCATACATGCTGTTCTCCAAGTACTCGTTGCACGCACTGATGATCTGCGACAAGGGTGCTTGAGCGGGGGAAGCAGGAAGAATTTCGCGGCCGGCAAGCTTGGCCTGATTACGAATATCAAGCACGCTGAGATTCGCATGCTTGAAGTCATCGAGGTCTTTGGCGCCCGGGACGAGTAAAGGGGCTCTTCGTGGTTCGTGGGGAAATGACTCCGTGTCGTAGATAAAGAAGGGGCCCGTGGCCCTGCTGGGATGAGTGTGTCTAGCATTCAAACCAGGAACAGGACCACGAGCCTTGACTGAGCCTATCGTTGTGGCGTCCGACGCTGCC